>NZ_LDUR01000047.1:0-57747 GCF_001043705.1 Chromobacterium sp. LK11 | reverse complement strand
GCTGCGATGCTCGTCATGTTTATATCCACTGTCTTCTGATTCGCTCGGCGGCGGCGCGCCGCCGAGCCCGAGAACAGGGCGGGTCCAATCCGCCCCGTCCAGTGTCCCGCCGCCTCAGAGCTTGTAATTAGCCTTGAGGAAGAAGGAACGGCCCATCGGATCGGTAAAGCGCGGATCGTAGCTACGCGGCGTGGTATCGCTTTGATTGGAGTACGGCGGCTCTTGATCGAACAGGTTCTTGATGCCGGCGGTCACCGTCAGCTGCTTGTTCCAGGCGTAGGAACCGGACAGATTCCAGGTGGAGTAAGGCCGCACAGTATTGTTCTGACCTTTCTTCGAGTTGCTGTCGGTGTAGCCGGAACGATAGTTCTGCGCCAGCACCCCGCTCCACGCGCCCAGCGACCAGTTCATCGACAAAGTGTGCTGCCAGCGGAAAGCCGGACCGTTCGCATCGATGTAAGATCCAAGGTTGCTGAAGTACGGGCCCTCTTTCTCTTTCTGGTAGGAGTACTTGGACAGATAGGTGCCATCCAGGGACGCATTGAAAGTGCCAATCGCGGTCCTGGGCAACAGCCAGTTCATCTTGATATCCACCCCTGCTGCGCTGAGATTGCCCAGGTTGGAATAGTCATCGACTAGATAAGACAGATTGCCGTTGCTATCGCGAATGAAGCGATCCGAATATTTGGACGGATTAGCGAAGATAGTATCTTCCGGGATCACATTGATCTGATTCTTGATCATGGTCCACCAGAAGTCGGCACTGGCGGTAAAGCTCTTCACCGGCTCGATCACGATGCCAAAGGACAAGGAGGACGACTTTTCCGGCTCCAGGTTCTTGTTGCC
The DNA here is from genome assembly GCF_001043705.1 of Chromobacterium sp. LK11. Classification (NCBI taxonomy): domain Bacteria; kingdom Pseudomonadati; phylum Pseudomonadota; class Betaproteobacteria; order Neisseriales; family Chromobacteriaceae; genus Chromobacterium; species Chromobacterium sp. LK11. Next base: position 56,901 of record NZ_LDUR01000047.1, on the reverse strand, counting down.
GCCGTAACGGATATCCCGCTGAATACTCTGGCACGCCAAGGCGTTCGCGCCAGGCACCGGGGTTTTGCCATTAGGGCAAGCACCGTAATCCACATAGGCACGGCCTGTCAGCTGCAACTGGTTAGGCTTGTGCATATTGTACAGAGACGGCGCACGGAAACCGGTACTGGCGGAGGAGCGGAACATCAGCTGCGGCAGCGGCTGGTACTTCACCGCCACCTTCGGATTGAAAGAGCTGCCGGAGTCGCTGTAGTGGTCGTAACGCGCGGCCAACTGCGCGTCCAGGTTCTTCAGAACTGGAATATCCGCCTCGCCGTACAACGAATAGGAGTTGCGGCTGCCAGCGGCGTCTTCGGTCTTGTTCTGACCAGTGCTCAGCGCATCGCGGGTTACCGCTTTGTTGTAGATCGTGCTCAAGGACTCGCGGCGTACCTCCGCGCCAAAGGCGATGGCCATCATCCCGGCCGGTAGTTGCAGCACTTCGCGGCTAGCCTTGATGTCGGCCATGTCTATGGTGGACTTGGCTTCCTTGGTCTGGCCGGTTATGCCCACCGAACGCCAGGCCGCCAGATTATTGCCGGACAAGTCAAACGGATCCAAAGCCCCGCTGTCGACCGCGGACTGCATCTTGCTCTTGCTAACGTAGCCGGAGTTCAGGTTTTCCTTGACCAGGTTTTCCGAACGGCCGATGCCGGCGCGATAATCCCAACCGGCGATCAGGCCTTCCATATTCAACATCAGGCGCTGCGTGACCGAATTGGCTTCAGTCACGCGATTACCTAGCGGGACGGTACGCACATACAACTGGTCGCGCTTGCTCGGGTCCACCGCGTTGGCGCGGGTGATGTCTCCCCCAGTCGGCAACGGCGCGTTTTGGGAGGTGGTGGTGGTTTCGGTGCGGGTGTATTGCAACGACAATTCGTGATTGTCGCCAATGCGTTTAGTGGCCTTGATCACACCGGAAATCTGCTCTACCTCCGGAATAATGCTGGGGTACAGCGAGTAATATTCCTGGCAGTTTTCGCCATTGAACGTGGAGAACGGCGGCCGGCAATTCGGTGCGGACGGAGTCATTAAGTCCCCGGTAACCCCATCAACATAATTGCCAGGCCAGGCATTGGGACTGGAACCGGTATCTTTATTGATCAGCGAAGCAAAGCCGCGCTGAGATGCCATCACTGGGTCTTTTTTCTGGTAATCGATGGCGCCGTAAATATTGAAACCATCGTTACCCAAATCCCCGTAGCCATAGGAAACATTGATGTTTTTATCATCGCCACCGCCGTGCTGCGGATTGGAAAAACTGCCTCCAATGCTGAAGCCTTTCAAACTCTTCTTGGTGATGAAGTTCATCACGCCGCCGATGGCGTCGGTGCCGTAAATGGCGGAGGCGCCGTCCAGCAACACTTCCACACGATCAATCACGGAAAGAGGGATGGCGTTCAGGTCGGCGGAAGTACCGTCAATCGCCTGATTGGCCATGCGACGACCGTCCAGCAATACCAGGGTGTATTGATTGCCCAGACCACGCAAGCTTGCAAACGCGGCACCGCCCGTAGAGGCGCCCACTGCAGCTGCCGCACCTTGCGACGACTGGTTGGCGGCAATGCTGTTGACCACCTGCTCCACCGTGGTCAGACCTTGCTTGGCCAGGTCTTCGGTTTTGAGAATGGTGACGGGCAGCGCTTTTTCCTGCTTGATGCTGCGCTTGATGTTGGAACCGGTGACCTCTACCCGATCCAGCTGACCGGAGTTCGCCTCAGCGGCGAATGCGAACGGCGCATGGCTCGCCATGCCAGCCATGGCCAGGGCAAGCACTAGCTGCTTCTTTTGACTTCTCAACTTGATTTCTCCTTAACTGCACACGGAAACCAGCAACGCTTCTGGCGAACGTTTGCTGGATACTGCAGGTCGTCGACAATCGAACGTCATGACCGTGTTTCGAGTGTGTTAAGGATTGTTGCCTTCCGTCAATATTTGTTGAGGGACGATCCGCGCTGTCCGGCGGCCCGCGCCAATGCGCCGTTTGACGGAGAAATGCGTAAAAATCATGTTTGCGCTTGAAAATCAATAGACTATGCCCCTGATTTTTGCCAGCAGCTTTTACAATCCCCAGCTAATTCCATGTCATTTTTTATAGCAAACACAACTTGCCATTGTTGCTTTTTTGCATTTTTACGACAAATTTGTACAAGAATTTCAGATTAGGCTAATTTTCCAAAAACTTATGCATTCGTTTTTTTAATGGCAGACATGCAAAAAATCATGGATCGCCAATGTCGTCCATTCCAACTTAGCCATTTCCATACAAGAAAAATCATTCCAAAAACATAAAACCCCGCCGCGCCAAACGGCGCGACGGGGCTTGGTCAATCCAACTTGCCGAGGCTTAAAGCTTGTAGCTGGCTTTCAGGAAGTAGGCGCGCCCCACCGGATCCGCCACCACCGGATCAAAACCGTACTGGAAGGTCTTGGTCTGATTGCTGAACGGCGGCTCCTGATCGAACAGGTTGCGGATGCCGGCGGTAATGGTCAGCTTCTTGTCCCAGACATAGCTGCCGGACAGGTTCCAGTTGGAGTACGGGCGCACATTGTGGCCTTCATCGCTGGGGTTCAGATCGGTGTAGCCGGACGAATAGTTCTGCACCAGCACCCCGCTCCACGGCCCTTGCGCCCAGTTGAACGCCAGGCTGTGCTTCCAGCGCAAGGTCGGCTGCAGAATATCCTTGTACCAACCGCCCAGCGAGCTCATGTAAGGCCCCTTGGGCTCCAGCTGTTGCTCGTACTTGGAGGTGTAGGTGCCGTCCAGATTGATGCCGAAATTGCCCCAGGAGGTCTTGGGCAGACGGAAAGCCAGGCTGATGTCCACGCCGGCCGCGCTCAAGGTGCCCAGGTTCTGGGTGGTGGTGATCACATGGTTGAGCGAGCCGTCGGGATTGCGCACGAACTTGTCGGCGTACTTGCCCGGATCGGCGAAAATCACGCCCGGGTCCAGCGCGCCTATGGTGTCCTTCACCGTGGTCCACCAGAAGTCAGCGCTGGCGGTGATTTCCTTGATCGGCTCGATCACGATGCCGAAGGTCAGCGAGCTGGCCTTCTCCGGCGACAAGTTGTTGTTGCCGCCCTGCAGCGCTTCAAACTGGGTGTTGCAATCGTCCACCTTGTTGCCGCCGTTGGCCGGCGTGCCGCCCGGGCAGCGCAAGGGGTCGTTGAACTTGTTGGCGGTGTAGGTCTTGCTGTTGGGCGTGAACACGTCGTATAGCGTCGGCGCGCGGAAGCCCTTGCTGGCCGAGGAACGGAACAAGACCTGCGGGATAGGCTGGTACTTGACGGCGACCTTCGGGTTGAAAGAACTGCCGAAGTCGGTGTAGCGGTCGTAACGCGCCGCCAACTGGGCGTCGAAGTTCTTGAAGATGGGGATATCCGCTTCGACATAGGCCGCGGTCACCCCGCGGCTGCCGCTGGTGGATTTGGAATCGGCGATGCCGGAACCCAGCGCGTACTGGGCGATGTCCTGGATCTGGCTGTCCAGCTTCTCGCGCCGGGTTTCCACGCCGAAAGCCGTCGCCATCATGCCGGCCGGCAACTGCAGCACTTCCTTGCTGACCTTGAAGTCCGCCATCACCGTCTGGTATTTGGCGACCCAGCCGTCTCCCTTCAGCTCGGTGCTCTGCCAGGCGCCTGGCGCCGAATCGCCGAAGGGGTTGATGGTGCCGTCCTGGAAAGCGGCGGCGATCTTGTCGCCGTGCACATAGCCGGACTTGTAGTTGATGGTGGTCTTGTTCTCGGAGTAGGCCACCCCGCCGCGGTAATCCCAGCCCGCCAGCAAGCCTTCGGCATTGAAAGCCAGCCGCTGCGTGGTGGACAGGCTCTCGGTCACGCGCGGGCCCAGCGGCACGGAGCGCGAGTTGATCACCACGTCGCTGCCGTCAGTGGGGGTGCCGTCCGGCAAATGGGTTGGATAGTACTTGTCGCCGGCCTTCAACGTGGCGATCTTGGTCAGCGGCGCCGGCGAGATATGCGTGGTGCTGACGTTGCGCGCGCCCATGTATTGCAGCGACAGGGTATGGTCCCCAATCTGCTTGGTGCCCTTGACGAAGGCGGTCAGCTGCTCCACCTCCGGCGTCAGGTCCATGTAGAGGTTGGCGTTTTCGCCACAGGAGTTGGCGTCTATCGGCTTGGCGTACGGCGGTTTGCAATTCGGCGCCGCCGGGTTGTAGGCGTTGCCCTTGTAAGTGAAGTTGGACGGAAAAACCCTGCCGCTCAGGTTGTTCGCAGTCAGGTATTTATTGGCGAAGGAACGGTCCAGCGTGGTGATGGCGTCCAGCTTCTGGTAGCTCAAGGAGCCGTAAACGTTGTAGCCGTCCTTGTTCAAATCGCCGATGCCGGCGGTGATGCTGGCGCTGCCGGTGTTGCCGCCCTTGTGGTCGGTGGACACCAGTTCGCCCGCCACCGTCACGCCCTGATAGCTTTTCTTGGTGATGAAGTTGATCACGCCGCCGATGGCGTCGGTGCCGTAAATGGCGGAGGCGCCGTCGCGCAGCACTTCGATGCGCTCAATCGCCGACAAGGGAATGGCGTTCAAATCCGTGGCGTATCCGCCAATCGCCTGGCTGGCGACGCGTCGGCCGTCCAGCAGCACCAAGGTGTACTGCGAGCCCAGGCCGCGCAGGCTGGCGTAGGACGCGCCGCCCGACACCGTCTGCACCGACGAGGCGCCCACCATGCTGGACTGGTTGCTGGCCAGCGAGTTCACCACCTGCTCCACCGTGGTGAAGCCCTGCTTGCTCATTTCCTCGGTGCGCACCACCGTGACCGGCAGCGCCTTTTCCTGCTTGATGCTGCGTTTGATGTTGGAGCCGGTGACTTCCACCCGGTCCAGGGTGCCGCTGCTGGATTCCGCCGCCCAGGCGCTGCCGGCTTGGCCGCCCAGGCCTGCCAGGGCCAGGGCCAGCACCAACTTCTTCTTGCTAGTTCTCATGATTTCTCCAGTCATGTGTCTAACCTGCTTAGCGCGCTTCTCTAGACACGCTTTTCGCAGATCATCCAGCCACAGACTATTTGTCATATGGCCTGACACGATGCTTGGAGCATTTATTACAGACGGTCAATCGGCATCATGATTCGTCACACTCGGCTTTTCCGTCCCTGCCGGTTCCCAGAGCTGCAACCGCCCCGCCGCCATCGGCCGGAAAGGCCGCCGGCAAAGGCTCGCCACCTATGCCAGGGCATGGTCCGCCGCGCCGGCGAGCGCAACGGCGCGTTGCCTTTTTGCCAATGCGCTGCGCGGCGCGATATTTTCATGACATGTGTAAAAATCAGAAAGACGATTAAATCAATGCATTTAACTCATACCTGTCGAACGCCGACTCATGAGGCCGGACTCGGTTCGCAGTCCTTTAAGGAAACCATGCGTTCCGGCTGTCCGGCCAGTTGCACCCGCATCGCCCGGCCGGCCAGTTCGCGTCCTTCCAGCCGGCGCGGCTCGGCGCTGAAATTCACCGTCAGCCGGCTGCCGTCGGCGAAGCGGGTCTGCTGCGACAAGCGATCCGGTGTCAGCCAGGAGAAGCCGGTCATCGCCTGGGTCGCCAGTTGCCGATGCAGCGGCCGGAACACCTGGTCGGCGCAACGCATCAGCGGCAAACGCCGCACCAGGCTGTCCGCGCTCAGGTGCCAGAGCGGCGGCGTGTTGTACAGCCACTGCGTCAGCAGATTGTCGGCGTAGGCGTTACTGAACTTCAGGTTGTCGTACAGCCAGTGATTGGTGGTGACGATGGAGTCGTGGAACACCGCCTGATAGAGCGGTAGCCGGTATTGCGGCTGGTAGTAGATGCTCAGGTAAGGCTGTTTCAAGGGCACGGAACGGAAAAACACCTCGGGCTGATTCGCCGGAAACCAGCGACCCAGGAAATACGGCGACTTGGGGTTTTTCTGCAGATCGACGTCGCCCCAGCCCAGCACCGGCACCTGCATGCCGTGCGCGAAGGCGATGCCAAGGGAGGTGGCGGCGTTGCCGTTCTCCGAGCCCACCGGCACGCCGAAGCGATCCCGCACCCAGACCATGCTGCGCTCGTTGCCGGCCGCCATCCCGGCCTGGCTCATGCGCCGCCCCGGAGTGTAATCGTCGAACACCATGCCGGTGGCGTAGGCGTCCAGGAACCAGCTGTTGAAGCCCAAGGCCCGGTGCAGCGCCTGGCTGCGCTGGCGCAAGACCGGCCGCACGCACTCCGGATTGGTGTAATAGCCGGACTGCTGGAAGCCGCTCTTGCGCCGGCCGCCGGCCAGGGTGATGCCGCAGTCCCGGTACGCGGCGGCGCCCAGCTGCGCCGTCAGCCAATCTTCGCGCCGCCCCGGCTGCAAGGCGGTTTGATAGGAGTCGTAAGACGCCATCAAATAGCCGGCGCTCACGCCCTCCGCCATCGCTTGCGGCTGCCACAAGCCCCCTTCCCAATTGTCCATGCCCAGCCACAGCCGCTCCAGGCCGGCCTCGCGCAAAGCCCGGAGCGTGCGCAGCGACAAGCCGCCGCCCCAGTCGTCCGCCGGGCCCAAGGCCGCGCCGAACACCTCCTTCACCTCGCGACGCAGGCGGCGGTAAGGCGCGGCCAGCTTGCTCCACTCCGGCGCGGCGCTCAGCCAGCCGGCGCGCGCCTCCGCCGTCGCCGCCTGATTGAAGGCCGCCAACAGCACCCGGCGCTGGTAGCCGTCTGGACGCGCCGCAGCCGTTCGCAACGCCACGGCGGCCTCGGCGTCGAAACGCCCCCGCAGCCGGCGCGCCAGCGCGCTGTCGCCGCGCAACAGGCTCAGCCAGCGTTCCCAGTCGCTCACATCGGCCGCGCCCAGCAAATCGTTGCCCCACAGATAGACATGGCTGGCGCCCACCAGCTTGGCGGTTTCAGGCTGAGCGCGCATCTTGTCGGCCAGGCTCTCGAAACGCCCCGCCTCGATCAGCCATTGCCGATAGCGCTTGGCCCCGGCCAAGGGATCGCCGTCCGCCAGATGCAGCAGCAGCGTCATCGGCTCCCGCTGATTCACGGCGTTGAAATCATGGCTCAGCGCCAGGCTCAGGCCGGCGCCGTCCCGGCTGATCCGCAAGCGGTTGTTGAAGGGATTGAGCAGCAGCCAATGCAGGCTGTTCGCGCCGTAGTCCATGCCCCACAGCGGCAGACTGAGGTTTTCCGAGGTGTTCAGCCCGTCGCCGGCGAAGCGCGGCAGGAAATCCAGCCACAGCGGATCGCCGGCCGGCGCATAACTGCCCTCGGCCAAGGGCAGCAGCAAGCCGCGCCCCATCGCCGCAGCCGGTTGCCGCAGCAGCGGCACCGTCTCCGCGGCGCCGGCCTCGGCTTGAACCGTCAAGCTCAGGTCCGGCCCGTCCAGGCGCGCGCTCAAACGATAACGGCCCTGCTCCCAAGACCAGGCGGCGCCGGCCTCGTCCGCGCGTAGATCCGCCACCGCCCGCGCCGGACCTCCGCTAGACACCGCCAGCGGCGGCTGCCCGGCCGGCGTCGCGGTCACCGCCAGGGTGGCCGGGTCCAGCGCCACCCGCCATTGCGCGTTTTCCAGGCGGATTTGCGCCCAGGCGCTCAGAGGCAAGCTCATCGCCGCCAGCGCCAGAACAAGGAAACGAGGGGTAATCGGCATTGCGAACGCTCTCCATATTGGAATCAAGGTGGAGAGATTAGAAAGGCAAAGGCCGGCGCGATTGTCAGGCCAATGTCAGGATTTCAGCGCGGACCAACCTGACGGTGCGCCAGCCTCAGCACTAATTGGCCGCGCGCCTCGGCGCGCACCAGGGCCACGCTTTGCCACAGCTCGCCCCGGCTGGGCGGCCAGCGCAGCGCCTCGCCCAACTCGCGTCGCCGCCACCAGACAAAACCATAGTCGCTGCGCCGCAGCAGCGACTGCTCCAGCCAAGGCTGCGCGCAGGCCGCGCGCGGCGGCGGCAAGCGCGACACCGCCAGCGGGCTGCGCGACAGCCAGTCCAGGTTGGCTACTTCCGGCAAGGCCAGCTCCGCCTGCCATTGCCGGCCGGCGGCGCTGAGCTGCAAGCGATAAGCGCCCGCCGCCAGCGGGCGGCTCAGGTCCTCGCTTTCCAGGCGGAAACCCTGGCCGTCTTCCCGCTCCAGCAAGCCGCCGCGTAACAGATCATGCCCCTGCGCGTCCAATAGCCTGGCGTCCTCCAGCGCGCCGCGGCCGCTCAACACCACCCGGTAGGCGCGCGCCAGCGGCATGTCGCGCTGCGCCAGTTCCAGCGTCAACCGCGGCAACCAGGCCGGCAGCGTCAACGGCGCGTCCTTGCCGCAATGCTCGGCGCTCAGCGCCGCCAGCGTCTGCGTCCAGGCCTGCCGCTGCGCCTGGCTGCGCAAGGCCGGCCAGCTCTCGGACAGCGCGCGCCAGGCGGCCGCGTCGTCCGCCCCCAGCAAGGCTCGGTTCAAGGCCGCCAAGGGGTCGGCGACGGCCGGTGCGGCCAGCGCCAGCCACAGGCACAAAGCGCGCCGCATCAGGCCTGCTCCAGACGGTAACCGACGCCGCGCACGGTTTCGATGACGAGGCCGGGCAGCTTCTGCCGCAGTTGCAGGATATGGGTGTCCACGGTGCGCGTGGACGGGAAGTGCTGATAGCCCCAGACCTGGTTCAGCAGTTCGTCACGGCTCATCACCCGCCCGGCCATGCGCGCCAGCAAGGCCAGCAGTTCGAACTCGGTGCGCGTCAAGACCACCTCCCGTCCCTGCCAGTTCGCCGACTGCCTGGCCGGCTGCAGGCTCAAGGCCCCCAGGCTCAGGCTGCCATCGCCCAGGGGCCGCAGCTGGGCGCGAATCCGCGCCAGCAACTCGGCGTGGGCGAAGGGTTTGCTCAGGTAATCGCGCGCGCCCGCCTCCAAGCCAGCCACCCGGTCGCCCACCTCCACCCGCGCCGTCAGCACGATGACCGGCAAGGCTTTGAGCGCCAGCCAGCCGGGCAGATGCCGCAGACTGTCGCCGTCCGGCAAGCTGCGGTCCAGGATGACCAGGTCGGCGCGCAGCCACTGCGCTGCCGCCTCTTCCGCCCGCCGCAGCCACTGGCAGCGATAGCCCGCGTCTTCCAGAAAGCGGCTCAGGCCCTCGCCCAGCGTCTCGTCGTCTTCAATCAGCAGCAAGGTGTTCATGCAAGATGATCCTGTCGCGGCGCCCGCTTGGCGGGCAGTTGCAAGCTAAAACTCGTGGGCGGGCCGGACAGGCGCAGCCGCCCGCCCAGCCTCGCCAGCACCCGCAGGACAATGGCCAGGCCCAAGCCCATGCCTTCGCCGCCGCTGCCGCGCCGCGTCAGTCGGCGCAGCCGGTAATCCGACAGACGACCGCCGTCGCACACCGTCAGCGTCAGCCTGCGGCCGTCCCAGTCCGCCAGCACCCGCCACGGCGGCCGGCCGTGCCGGCGCGCGTTGGCCAGCAGATTGTCCAGGCACAGACCCAGCCAATAGGCCGGCAACAGCAGCGTCGCGTCCTCGTTCAGGCAAAAAGCGGCCTGGTGCCGCTCCGCGACCGCGTCCAGCCACTCCGCCAGCCGCACCGCTTGCCGCCCCTCGTCCAGCCGGTCGGCGGACAAGTAATGGCGGCTGGCTTCGGCCAACTGGCGCAGGCGGCTGACGCCGCCGGCCAAATGGCCAAAATGATCTTGAGCGGAATCCGGCAGGCGGTCGAAGTCGCGGCGCAGCCCCTCCACCACGCCGGCCAGGCCGGCGATGGGAGTGCGCAACTCATGGGTCAGCATCTGCAAGGCGAAGCGCCGCTCCCGCTCCAGGCGCCGCCGCTGCCAGGCCAGCCAGCCGCCGCCGGCCAACGCCAGCCCGGCCAGGCCCGCCAGCACCGCCCGCCACGGCCAGGCCGGCGCCGGCGTAGGGTTCAAACACAACCCGTCCAGACGCTCCGCGCAAGCACTCGTCCCGGCCGCCGACACACTCACCCCGGCCGCTTCCGCCCGCTCCCGCCAGGCGGCGGCCGGGTAAAGCCGCCAATGGCCGTCGCGCAGCCGCCACAAGGCGCCGTCCTGCCACAGCCAGCGCGCGCCGGCTAGCAAGGCGTCCAGATTGTCGTCGGACAAAGCGCCCAACAACCCCAGGTCGTCGGCGCGCTCGCGCACGTGCAGCCAGTCCGCCGCCTCCGCCCGCGGCCGGCCCTGCCGCCAATGCGCGGCGCTGCTGCCGCCCAGCGGATGGACCGGATGCAGGCGCAGCCAATCCGCCGGCAAGCGCCCGTCCATGCAGCGCCGGCCTTCGAAATCCCGCCACAGCGGCGGCACGGCGGACAGATCCCCCTCGCAGCCGCGCTCGTGCGCCGCCAGCTGCCGCAAGGCGCGCAGACCGTAGCGGGACCAGGCCGGCTGCAGCGACTCCGGCGCGATCAGGCCCTCGTCCAGCGACTGGATCCGCGCCAGCGCCAAAGACTGCGCCGGCCGCGACTCGGCCAGGGCGGCGTCCAGCCGCGACGACAGTTCGCCGGCCCAGGCCGCGTGGCAGATCAACAGGCAACAACACAGACGTAGCATCATGCGCCGCATTATACGGAAAACCCGCCGCCGCTCGGCTGACAGCCCGCCGCGAATCCGCTAGCATGCGTTTCCGGCTCATGACACCAGATCGGCATCCACGTGAAAGCAGGCTTTTCCTTCTTCGCCACCCGGCGCTTCTTCCCGCTGTTCGGCACCCAGTTTCTGGGCGCCTTCAACGACAACCTGCTGAAAACCGCCATCGTGGTGCTGATCAGCTTTCACGGCCTCAGCCTGGCCGGGCTGCCGCCGGAGCAACTGGTCAATCTGGCCGCCGGCGTGTTCATCCTGCCCTTCTTCCTGTTTTCCGCCACCGCCGGCAAATTGTCCGAGCGTTACGACAAGGCCGTCATCGCCCGCTGGATCAAGCTGGCCGAGATCGCCATCATGCTGCTGGCCGGCGCCGGCTTCTTCCTGCACTCCGCCGGCCTGCTGCTCTCCGCGCTGTTTCTGATGGGCGCCCACTCCGCCTTTTTCGGCCCGCTCAAATACTCGGTGCTGCCGCAATACCTGAAAGAACACGAGCTGGTGGGCGGCAACGGCCTGATCGAAATGGGCACCTTTCTCGCCATCCTGGTCGGCCAGATCGGCGGCAGCATGCTGACCACCGGCGGCCCGCTGCTGATCACCGCCACCTTGCTGGCCACCGCCCTGTTCGGCTACGGCGCCAGCCGCGCGATGCCGCCGGCCCGGCCCGGCGCGCCGGAGTTGAAGCTGTCCTTCAATTTCCTCAAGGATTCGGTAGTGCTGATGCGCGACGCCTGGCGCATCCGCGACGTGCGCTGCGCCATCCTCGGCATTTCCTGGTTCTGGCTGATGGGCGCGGTCTACACCACCCAGCTGCCCACCTTCACCCGCCTGCATCTGGGCGGGGACGCCGGCGTCTACACCCTGCTGCTGGCGCTGTTCTCCATCGGCATCGGCCTGGGTTCGGTGGTCTGCGCCAAATTGTCGCAAGGCAAGCTGCAACTGGGCATGGTGCTGGTGGGCAGCGTAGGCATGACACTGTTTGGCGGCGACCTGGCGCTGTCCGCGCTGCCGCACTACCGCGGCGAGCTGATCGGTCTGGCCGATTTCCTCGCCCGCGCCGGCAGCTGGCGCAATATGGTCGACGTGGCGTTGCTGGGCTTCTTCGGCGGCTTCTTCACCGTGCCGCTGTACACCTGGCTGCAAACCGCCAGCCCGGACGATTTCCGTTCCCAGGCCGTGGCCGCCAACAATATCGCCAACGGCTTCTACATGGTGGCCGCCGCCATCGGCAGCGCGCTGGCGCTGAAGTTTTACGACAGCATCGCCATCCTGCTGCTGGCCACCGCCGCGCTCAATATTCTGGCCACGCTGCATCTGCTCAGCGCCGCGCCGGTGATCTGGCGGCAACGGCTGGACTGGCTGCGGGCGTTGCGCGGCTAAGAACCTGTTTACGATCTGCTGCGCGTCGGTGATACGGCGTTGAAAACGTCTTCGAAATGCTCATGTACCGTTGAGTACGACAAGGCGGCGCAACGCAGCATCAGGGGTTTGTTAGCCGCTCTAAGCGTCGACAGCCTCCAGCTCGAACACCCCGTCCATCCGCCAGCGCTCCCGCTCCCGGGAGGGCGCCGCGCCGGCCGGCAGCGCCGGCCGCACTTCCAGCTCCAGCTGCAATGCTCGGCCCGTTTCGCCGCCATCGGGATACACATGTACCCGCTGGCCGGGACGCAGCGGGGCCGAGCGCAGACGTTCGCCACCCGCTTCCCCCTCTAGCCGGAAGTAGGCGGCGCGCCCATCCAGCGTCGCCGAGCGCAACACCAGACGCACCGAGCCCTGGGGACCGAAGCGGAACGAGGCCGCATCCGCCGCCGGGCCGTTAAAACGCAAGGCCAGCGCCTGGGGCTGATCGCAGACGGCTTGCAAGCTCAACACTCGCGCCTCCAGGCCGGCCCCCAACACGCCTCGACCGACATGTTCGCGCAAGGCGGCCAGCGGCACCACGCCATAATCCAGATGGGGCAAGCTCACGGTCAACGCGCACCGCCGCTCCTCGGCCGCGACGCCGGCGCTCAAGGCCGCCAGCACAAGCAAACTCCACTTGCTCATTCTCATCCCTCCGCTCCTCTGTCTTCGTCGCGGCGTTCCGACGCCTCCGCTTTGAGCTGCGCGCTTGGCGGCTCCTGCACGCAGCTTGCCTTGACGGTTTGGTACAAGGCGGACGCCTCCTCGTCCGGCAACACATAGCTCAGCCGGCAGCGTTGCCCCGGCAGATGCTCGACATACAGTCCGTTCTGCGCCATCGCCTGATCCAGAAACACCTCGCCGCCGCTCCCTGTTATCGTGACAAAACGCCCTTCCGCGTCAACCACACTCAAACCCGCCGCCAATGACGTGCCGCCCTCGCCCACAATCTGGATCAACAGGCGCTGGGTTTTAAGCACCGAGAACGCCACCTGGCTGACCGAACCATGCCCGGCGCGCACTACCTTCAAGCCGTTCGCCACGTCCGCGTTGCGCGGCAGGCTAGGCGTCTGCAGTTCCACCCGGGTATCGGCATAAGCGTTCAGGCTTGCCAATACCGCGAGCCCCTCGCCATCGCTCCACACCGGGCCGCTGGGCGTGCTGAACTTCACCCCGGACAAGCCCCCCACCGACACCACCCCGATGCTGTCGCGCAGCGGATAGGGAGAGAAAGTCAGTCCGCGTTCATGCCACAGCGCGCCACCGCGCAGGCTGGCGTTGTAGGACTGCGCGCCGCTGCGCTGGCTCAAGCCCAGGCCCAGCTGGGCGTAACGCGGAATCCAGTGCAAGTTGCCGTTGAAGCCAGTGCTGTTCCTGTTGGCGTCCCGCTCCGCCGCCACGCTGTAATTCAGGTTGTCGCTGACGATTTCGCGGTAACTGGTCCCCAGGGTTTCGCTCTGACCATAGCGTTGCAGATAAGCGCTCAGGCTGGCGCGCTCCAGCGGCAGATCCACGTTCAAGTAAAACTGATTGCGATGCGCGCCCGCGCTCTGCCCCAAATCGCGGCCCATGTTCAAGGTCACATTGGCGCCGCCCAGACGCCGGCTCCAGCCGCCATTCAACCGCTGAGTGGCATCCGCGCCGTTGCGGGAGCGAGTGACGCCCAGGCTGAACGCGCCCAGCGCGTCATGGCGATAAGACAGAGACAGGCCGTACTGCGTCAACGCCGTCGGCGTCTCCTGCTGCCGAGCCGCGGAGTCCGACAGCGTGCGGAAGTGGGCGCTCTGCCGACTCACACTCAAAGCGCCGGATAAGCGCTCGCCCCAGGCCGCGCTCAAGGACGCGCTGTATTGCATGCCGCTCCGGTTCGCCGCATTGTCGCGGGAGGTCACCGCTCGCGCGCCGGCCAAGACCTGAGGACTCAGCAGATAGGACAAGGCCCCGCCGGCGGAATGAAAGCGCTCGGACCATAGGCCGCCCAGGCTGAGATCCAACTCCCGGGCCAGCCGCCAGCTGCGGCTGCCGGAAAACAGCCACGGCGTGTCGCCATCCTGGCCTCCAAACTGGCGCACCCTGCCCGCCGCGATATTGAAACCCTCATCGTCGCCGGCCGGACTAGCGAAAAACGCCGCCGCCGGCACGGTGAAAGCGTGCTGACTGCCATCGCTTTCAGTAACGGTGACATGTAGATCGAAACCCGCCGAGAGGATGGGCACATCGTTCAATTCAAAAGCGCCGGGCGGCACCATCGTGCTGTACACCAACGCGCCGGATTGCCGCACTTCCACCCGGGCTTCGCTCTGGGCTATGCCCTTGACCAGCGGCAAGTTGCCTCGCGGCAACAGCGCTCCTTGCGGCAGCCACTGCGCGCCGGAGAAGTTCACGCCGGCGAACAGCGGGTTGTTCAGCGACAGCTCGCCCAATTGCAGGATGGACTTGCTGTCCAGCAGGGTCTTCTGCGCATAGCTGTACAGGTACTGGAAACGATTGCTCGCCTCGTTGCGCGCAAAGCTTTGCCGGCTGCGCACCATCCAGTCGTTCCAATTGAATCCCAGCTCCGTGAAGCCCTGCAGATACTGCAGGCTTCGCCCGCCGCTGCTGCTGCGCATGGCCAGCAACTCATAGTTGAACAGACCGGCGCCGCCGCCGCTGTCGTAGCCGTCCAGCTGTGCCTGCTCGCGCCGCAAGGCGTTGCTGGGCGCCAGGATGTCCACCCGCGCCAGCTCCGGCCGCAGCTTGACCACCGCCTGCGGATAAAAGTCCGTCAGCTCGCGGCAGCCTGCCTCCGCCGGCGGTTTGCCGGCCGTGGGCAACAAACCGGCGGCGGCCCAGAACCCGTCGTCGACGCACAGGCGACCATTCCCGTCTATCGTCAGCTCGGTGCTGCCGCGGCCGGCGCCATTGACGGATAAGGACACCCGATTCCTACCTGGCACAAAGCGTGCGCCCTGGCTGAAGTACTCCGCCACGCCGGGATCGATGCCGCTTGCCTTCAATACGCCCAAGTCGAACATCGTGCCGTCTTCGGGCACGCCTCGCGCCGCCGCTTCAACGGAAAACACCGGAACCAGCCCGACCAGCCACAGCAATAGCGGAATGGGCCGGAGCAACCATTCAATTGAACACTTCATCTAGCAGGACCAAAGAATTTGGATGAATAGGGAAATCAGGGATAGAAGACCGTGACCGTCGCGTGGCCATCCAGCTGAACGAGCTCGCGCGCGCTGAGCGCTTGCCGCCCCCTGAGCGCGGCGCCGACACGCAGAGTGAGCACATGGGTGCTGGCAGGCTGCAACGCCTTGTGCGTTCCCAACGCGTAGCCGTAGCGCAGGTCCAACGGCGCGGCGTCGGCTTGCAGCCACCCTTCTTGCCTGACGTCGCTGCGCATCAGCGCCGCCGTGCGCTCGTCTGCTCGGGCCTCAACCGGAGTCAACCACCAATAGCCCAGCGCTTGCTTGCGGCCATCCCGGCCCAGACCCAGAGTCTGTTCCGCCTCCGTCGGCAGCAAGGACGCCGACGCCCGGACCGCCCCCATGACGGCGATGTCCGCTCGGCTGTCGCGGCGGTTGTCCCGTATACTCAAACCCACCAGAGCCGGCTGATCGCACTGCACCCGCAGGCTGAGCTCGCGCTCGCTCAGTAGCGTCGCGCCCTGATTCAGCGTGGACCAGGCGATGACGCCGTAGTCGACCACGCCGTTGTTGGAAAAACTGGGCGTGCAGCTGGGCGGCACCACTTCGGCCGTCAACGCGAACGGCGCGCTCGCCGCCAGGGCCGGCGCGCACGGCAGCCAGGCCAGCATGACAACACGCATCGCTGCGGCAATCGCTTGGCTAATGTTCATGACCAGACTTTATCGTTCAGTTCAAGGACGCAGTGAATGAGTCCACCGCATAGCCGTAACTGGTTGCCGGCCATAACTTGACGTGAGTGGCATCCAACGGCAGCGTCTGGTTTGCCGACGCCAGCTGCAGACGCTCGCCGGGCAGGATATAGGCCTTGGGCAGCTCCAGCGCTTGTTTGCCGGGCTGCAACTCCACCTTGTGCGTGGACAGGCGCACTACATAAGGGCTGTCGTTCTTCACTTCCACCTTGCCGTTCTCCGCCAGGCCCCATTGCAACTTGGTCCATGGTTCTCTTTCACGCGGCAGGCCCTTGGGACGAATCAGCACCGGCAAGTTCTGATTAAAGGTCATCTGGATGCGATGCCCTTTCTCTGCGGTTACCGCGGGAATGCCCTCGAAAGAAGCCCGCATCAGCCGCTCAGTCTGCAGCGGACGCGGCGATTTCAATAAAAAGCGCACCAGTTGCTTTTCCCCACCCTCCACCCTGGAAATGGGCGGCGAAGCCAGCAGCAGCGCCTCTGGGTCTTCCGGCAGGTTTTCCAGGCGGACATACATCAGGCTGGCATGACCGTCGGTATTCTTGACGTTGATCACACCCTCTCCGTCGCCCTCTTCCACCACCACCAAGGAGGTTTCCGGCACCACGCCGGCGGACCAAGCCATCAAGGGCAGCAAGGCTAATAGCAGGGCACCCAGCGCCCTGCCGACGTTCTCGGCGGCCAACATATTCAAGGCCTTCTTCATCTGGAACTCTCTCTCGTCAAAAACCAATCGCAATCCAGCCATGCCGTGACGACAGGCGGGATCCAGCATGCCTGCATTAGAAAGCCGGCACGCTGCGCGCCGGCCCATGTTGATCAACGTTGGGGGCGGGCGACCGCCCCCTAAGTCGATTAATTAACTTACTGATAGTAAATAGTGAAAGTACCTACTCCATCCAGCGTAGTGTCGTCCTTCACGTTCAAACGCCCCTTGGTATTCAATGCGGCGCCCACAACCATCGGGAAAGTATGTACGGTTGCCACAGCGGGAGTATTCACGCCCTTGCCCTTGATGGCGAAAGCCCCCACTCCGGCCCCGGCGAAATGCGGGTTCAGAGGAGACGTGGTGGTTTCTCCCCAACTAATGCCACTATTATCGGAGTACAACAGGCGGGGCTCGCTGACCTCTTCGGACAAACTATTGGTCGCTCTCAGATTGGCCCTATCAACCGTCATCCACCATACGCCGAGCTTGCCCGCAGCCGCATCATTCCCCAAGCCCATGGTCTGGGTGTTTGCAGTGGCCACGGCAAGGTTGGATTGAGAATGCTTGACCGGCTGTGGAATTTCACTGCCCAGCAAAGGCTTGCTCTCCGCGCGGGCATCGGTGATGCGAATTCCCAGCGCGGTATCTTCCTCACAAGTCACCGTCAAACTGACATCACGGTCTTCCAGCGTATGCGCGGCACTGGCGCTTAGATTGGATACCGGGATGTCTCCATAATCAATTACCGCGCCGCCGCTCAATGTCGGCGTACATGCCGGTGGAATCAACCTCCCGGTAATCAGCAAGTCTGCGCTGTTTGCTGCCGCCCATTGCGCTGTTCCAGCAAAAACAGCTGCCAACACCAAAATCATTTTTTGCTTATTCACGGATAACTCTCCAAATAAATTAGAACTCACAACCCAAGCCCCCCTTTGAAAGCCTTTGCCTCCAACAAAAAATCTAAGCGCTGGCAACTTTTACTTCCATTAGTGGGCAGATCAATATTGCATCGTTCGCACTGACCCACACAATAGGATTTATCCTAAGCCATACAGATATTTACCCTAAAATTTCTCAAAACCACTCCCTTCAAGCTGCTCAATCATTAATTACTGAATATTTTAATTATTTGCAAAATAAAAACCGGCGAACTCAATAGTCGCCGGCCACTCCACAACATCTCCCTGTCACTCACATCCAACTCCATCCTCGTTTCATTGGTAGTAAATTGTAAACACCCCTTTGCCATTCAGTCTGGTGTCGTCCTTCACAGTCAAGCTGCCCCGGGCATTGATCGCGCCTCCAACGACCAAAGGAAACTCATGCAAAACCGCCACGGCAGGACTGGTCGCCGCAATGCTCTTGATGGCAAAGGTCGTTGAATCGGCCCCACCATAATGCGGGTCAAGCGGGGAGGTTGTCGTCCTGCTCCAGCTCTTGCCATTATTGGTGGAGTACAACAACTTGGCCTCGCTCACTATTTCAGACTCGCTATTGCTTGCCTTCAAATTTTCCCTATCAACATGCATCCACCAAACACCCAGCTTGCCTGAAGCGGCATCCAGGCCAAGACCCATTGTCTGCCTGTCTGTTCTTGCAACCGCCAGATTCGAGTCGGAATGTTGGCTCGGCCTGGGAATTTCTCTATTCAACAAAGGCTTGGTATCAGCACGTGCATCAGTGATCCGAATGCCTAATGCGGTATCTTCCTGACAAGCTATGGTCAGGTTTACATTACGGTCCTCCAAAGTGTATGCCTCTTTAGGATGAAGGCTTGCAACTGGAATATCCCCATAATCAATTACGGCCCCACCACTCAACGTCGGAGTACACGCCATGGGAATCAATCTGCCGGCAATCAACAAGTCGACGCTATTGGCCGCCGCCAAAGATGGCACTCCGATGAAAGCACTACCTAGCAGCAAAATCAGACTTCTTTTCTTCATAAGTTCCCCTTTAAGAAAAAATCATCTCCAGCGAAATCATACGTCCTAGAACACAACTCACCGCAAAAGCAACTATAGCGACGACCATGCCCTCCATTGACACTGAGCGCGGCCATATTGCATTCCGAGCCATAAGCTGTGCCATAGGATTTATCCTAAGACAATTAAATATCTCCTGATCCAAACTCACGTCACCCCAACCATATTATTTATGCCAACAACAAGGGCAAGGCATGCGGCGGCGCCCCCACCGGAGAAAAGCATTTGAAATTCATGGAGAATTTTCTATCGTCGCGCAACGCAAGCAGATAGTCCCGCGCTTTTGAAAACGGAAATCCATAAAGCACAATGGAATCAGGCCTGGCCAAATGCGGGGAAGAATTTTTTCGTGAACCAACCGTCCGCACCTATGCCGCGGCTGGATAAAAAGGAGAGGAGGCTCCTTGCCTTTCGGACATGAAAAACGCCCGCGATGACCATGGTCATCAGCGGGCGGGGGTCGGCCGGTTACGGTTAGGCGCGGCTTCAGTCTTGCGCCAGCTTGGCGGCGGCGTCGCGCAGCGCGGTGCGCAAGCCCTCTTCTATCACCGGGTGGTAGAACGGCATCTCCAGCATCTGGGCGATCGTCAGGCCTTGCTGATGACTCCAGGCCAGCAAGTGGGCCAGGTTCTCGGCGCGCGGGCCTATCATTTCAGCGCCCAGGAAGCGGCCGCTGATACGATCGGCGTAAACATGCAGCAGGCCTTGATTGACGCCCATCACCCGGCTGCGGCCCTGGTCCTCGAAGCTGACTTCGCCCACCGCGAACTCGCCCGCCGGCAAATCGGCGTAGCGGCTGCCCACCATCATCATCTGCGGGTCGGAAAACACCACGGCGATGCTGGAGCGGCGCAAACCCGACCCCACCGCCGGATACAGCGCGGCGTTGTCGCCGGCGGTCTTGCCTTCGTCGGCGGCCTCATGCAGCAGCGGCAGGATGTTGTTGGCGTCGCCGGCGATGAAGACCGGCGAGTTCCCGCATTGCAACGTCCGCGGATCGAACTTGGGCACCCCGCCCGCATCCAGCTCCAGGCCGGCGTTTTCCAGCGCCAGACCGCGCACATTCGGCGCGCGGCCGGTGGCGGCCAGCACGTAATCGAAACGCTCGCAGACCTCCTCGCCGTCCAGATTCAAGTAGCGGATTTGCGGCTTGCCGTCGGCCAGGCCCATTTCCAGCACTTTGGCGTCCGGATCCAGGTAGAACTCCCGGCCCAAGGCCTGGCTGGCGTAGTCGCGCACCGCCGGATCGGACAGCGGGCCGACGCCGCCGCCGCGACCGAACACGCGCACCTTGACGCCCAGGCGGGACAGCGCCTGGCCCAGTTCCAGGCCGATGACGCCGGGGCCGAACACCGCCACGCTTTCCGGCAGCGTGTCCCAGTCGAACACATCGTCGTTGATGATCAATTTGTCGCCAAACACCTGGAACGGCGGCGGGATCAGCGGCGAAGAACCGGTGGCGATCACCACGCGGCGCGCCTGCACCAGCGTGTGTTCGTCCACCTGCAAGGTGGTGTTGTCGATGAAGCGAGCGTAGCCGCGCAACCGGTCTTGCGGCGGAATGCCTTCCACGCCCTTGAGCACGAAGCCGACGAAACGGTCGCGCTCGCGCTTGACCCGGTCCATCACCTCGCGACCGTCGATGCGCACCTCGCCGTCCATGTGCACGCCGAAAGGCGCGCTGTGGCGCAGCGCGTGCGCGGCTTCGGCGGCGGCGATCAGCAACTTGGACGGCATGCAGCCGACGCGGGCGCAGGTGGTGCCGTAAGGGCCGCCTTCAATCACCACGGCGCTGGCGCCGCGCGCCTTGGCGGCGCGGTAGGCTGCGAGGCCGGCGGTGCCGGCGCCGATCACGGCGACATCGATGTTCAAGGTGTGCATCTCATTCCTTTCGGTATCGGGATACGGCACGGCACGCTGAGCATGCCGTCTCGTATCCCGGTAAAAAAAGGGCCGGACGGAGCATCCGGCCCGCAACAACTCCGGTGGCATCAGGGCCCGAGCCACCGGGGACGAACACGGTTCAGGCTTACTTGGAGAAGTACTTTTCCACTTCGTCGGCGGAGCCGATCAGCTCGCCGTTGATGAACACTTGCGGCGCGGTCATCTTGCCGGCCACGGCGCCCAGCACCTTGCCGCGCACCTTGTTGTCCAGCGGCACTTCAACGAAGTCGTAGCCGTTTTCGCTCAACACCGCCTTGGCGCGCGCGCAATGCGGGCAGCCCGTCTTGGAGAACACCACCACTTGGTCCGGCTTCTTGGCGCCGGGGTTGATGTAGTCCAGCAGGGTGTCGGCGTCGGACACTTTGAACGGATCGCCCGGCTCTTGCGGCTCGACGAACATCTTGTCCACCACGCCGTCTTTCACCAGCATGGAATAGCGCCAGCTGCGCTTGCCGAAGCCCAGGTCCTGCTTGTCCACCAGCATGCCCATGCCGGCGGTGAAGTCGCCGTTGCCGTCCGGGATCATCACCAGGTTCTGCGCTTCCTGGTCCTTGGCCCATTCGTTCATCACGAAGGTGTCGTTGACCGACACGCACAGGATGGCGTCCACGCCGTTGGCGAAGAAGGCCGGCGCCAGTTCGTTGAAGCGCGGCAGATGGGTGGACGAGCATGTGGGGGTGAACGCGCCCGGCAGCGAGAACAGGGCTACGGTTTTGCCGTCGAACAGTTCGGCGGTGCTGACATCTTTCCACTCGTTGTTGTCACGAACACGGAAAGTGACATTCGGTACGCGTTGGCCTTCACGGTTTTGCAACATGGCGAGACTCCTTGGTTTGGATTGGCTGACAGGTTTAATAAATCGATGGATGCATTCTGATAGCTGATAGCAAATTCGTCTAATTGATTGTGGCAAGGCTGCTGATTTGCTTTTTTAATCGCCAAGCAAGCGGCCGCAGTAACCGTTAAAATTGCATAAACAAACCAACAACCAGGCCAGTGCGGTGAAGATTCTGATTCTCGGCGGCGGACAGGTCGGCGCCAATGTGGCGGAGAACCTGCTTTCGGAAAACAACGACATCACGGTGGTGGATCAGAACGCCGAGCGGCTCAAACAGCTGCAGGACCGGCTGGACATCCGCACCGTGGCCGGCAACGCCGCCCACCCGCAGGTGCTGGCCGAGGCCGGCGCGGCGGACAGCGACATGGTGCTGGCGCTGACCCGAGACGACGAAACCAATCTGGTGGCCTGCAAGATGGCCGAAGCCTGTTTCAACATCCCCACCCGCATCGCCCGCATCCGCTCCAGCGACTACCTGGCGTCCGAACACGGCGACCCGCTCGCCCATTTCGGCATCGAGTCCGCGATCTGCCCGGAACAGATCGTCACCGACCACATCTACCAGCTGTTCGCCTACCCCGGCGCGCTGCAAGTGCTGGACTTCGCCGACGGCAAGCTGCAGCTGGTGGTGTCGCGCGCCCATTCCGGCGGCCAGCTGCTGGGCATGCCGCTGCGCAATATCCGCGAACACATGCCGGACGCGGACTGCCGCGTCTGCGCCGTCCACCGCCGGGACAAGCTCCTGGTGCCGGACGGCGACACCGTGCTGGAGGAAGGCGACGAGGTCTTCTTCGTCGCCGCGCGCGAACACGTGCAGGCCATGCTCAAGGAGCTGCGCTTCAGCGAGCGCCCCATGCGGCGCATCATGATCGCCGGCGGCGGCAATATCGGCTACCGGCTGGCCAAGCTGCTGGAGAAGGATTTCAGCGTCAAGGTGATTGAGGCGCGGCCGGAACGCGCGCAGTGGCTGGCGGAGCGGCTGGAGCATGCGCTGGTGCTGCGCGGCGAGGCCACCGACGAAGAGCTGCTGGACGCCGAGAACGTGGACGAGATGGACGTGTTCTGCGCGCTGACCAACGACGACGAGGACAACATCATGTCCACGCTGCTGGCCAAGCGCATGGGCGCGCGGCGGGTGGTGGCGCTGGTCAACCGCACCAGCTACGTGGACCTGCTGGAAGGCCACCGCATCGACATCGTGATTTCGCCGCACCTGTCCACCATAGGCTCCATCCTGGCCCATATCCGCCAGGGCGACGTGGAGGCGGTGCATCCGCTGCGCCGCGGCGCGTCCGAGGCGATGGAAGTGGTGATTCACGGCGACGCGCAGCAATCGCGGCTGACCGGCCGCCGCATCGAGCAGATCGACATGCCTCACGGCAGCCACATCGTGGCGGCCATCCGCGGCGAACAGGTGCTGATGGCGCATCACGATCTGACGGTGGAGAACGGCGATCACCTGATCATCTTCCTGTCCCGCCGCCGGGTGATCCGCCAGGTGGAAAAACTCATTCAGGTCAAACTGGGCTTTCTGTGACCATGCATCTGACCGGCCTGCACCATGTGGCGATCATCGCCTCCGACTACGCCCGCTCGCGCGACTTCTACCACCGCATCCTCGGCCTGCCGATACTGGCCGAGCACTGGCGCGCCGAACGCCAGTCCTGGAAGCTGGACCTGGCCACGCCGGGCGGCGGCCAGCTGGAATTGTTCAGCTTTCCGTCGCCGCCGCCGCGCCCCACGCGGCCGGAAGCCTGCGGCCTGCGCCACCTGGCCTTCGCCTGCGCCGACCTCGCCGCCTGCCGTCAACACCTGCTGGCCGAAGGCGTGGCGCTGGAGGAGGTCCGCGTGGACGAATACACCGGCGCGCGCTTTTTCTTCTGCGCCGACCCGGACGGCTTGCCGCTAGAGTTTTACCAGCCGCGGGACTGAGACATGCGCAAAATCCTCGCCATCCTCTACGTGCTGTCCAAGCTGATCATGCTGTTCTCCTGCACCTTTCTCGCGCCGGCCCTGGTGTCCATCCTCTACCGCGACGGCGCGCTGGACACCTTCGTCACCGCCGCCGTGGCCGGCCTGACCATCGGCCTCGCGCTGTGGTCCGCCACCCGCCGCTACCAGCGGGAGCTGAAACCGCGCGACGGCTTCATCCTGGTGACCACGCTGTGGGTGGGCTTCGCCATCACCGCGTCCTTCCCCTTCATGCTGGCGCGGCCGGACATGCCGTTCAGCCACGCCTTCTTCGAGGCGATGTCCGGCCTCACCACCACCGGCTCCACCGTGATCAGCGGCCTGGACGCGCTGCCTGCCTCGCTCAACTTCTGGCGCCACTTCCTCAACTGGATGGGCGGCATGGGCATCATCGTGCTGGCGGTGGCGATACTGCCCATCCTCGGCATCGGCGGCATGCAGCTGTACAAGGCGGAAACACCGGGGCCGATGAAGGACAGCAAGCTGGCGCCGCGCATCACCGAAACCGCCAAGAACCTGTGGCTGGTCTACAGCGGCTGGACGCTGGCGGTGGCGCTGGCGCTGAAAGCCGCCGGCCTGAGCTGGCTGGACGCGGTGTGCCACGCCTTCGCCGCGCTGTCGCTGGGCGGCTTTTCCACCCGCGACAGCAGCGTGGGCGCCTTCAACTCGCTGCCGGTGGAGCTGATTCTGAGCTTCGGCATGATCGTAGGCGCGATGAATTTCGCCACCCACTTCCTGGCGCTGCGCCAGCGCTCGCTGCGCGCCTACCTGCGCGATCCGGAAGCCAAGGCCATGCTGTGGCTGCTGCTGGGCAGCATTCTGGCGATGAGCGCCTATCTGTGGGCTCACCATGTCTACGACTTCCCCACCGCGCTGCGCCACGTCAGCTTCAACCTGATCTCCATCGCCACCGACAGCGGCTTCGCCAGCGTGGACTACGCGCGCTGGCCCATCTTCGTGCCATTGTGGATGCTGTTCCTGTCCAGCATCACCGCCTGCTCCGGCTCCACCGGCGGCGGCATCAAGATGGTGCGCACCCTGATGCTGAGCAAGCAGAGCGTCAACGAGATGACGCGGCTGCTGCACCCGGCGGCGGTGCGGCCGGTGAAAATCGGCGGCAAAGTAGTGCCGGAAAGCGTCATGCTGTCGGTAATGGGCTTCATATTTGTCTACTGCATGTGCATAGTGATATTAAGCTTCGCGCTGATCGCCAGCGGCCTGGACTTTCTCAGCGCCTTCACCGCGGTGATCGCCTCGATCAACAACGCCGGGCCCGGACTCGGCGTGGTCGGACCGGCGTCGAACTACGCGTCGCTGTCCGACTTCCAGATATGGATTTGCAGCCTGGCCATGCTATTGGGCCGGCTGGAAGTGTTTACCCTGCTGATCCTGTTCACGCCGGCCTTCTGGCGCAAATAGGACGCGAAGAATTTACCCGCCGCGCGCGGGTCTGAACCAAAGCGGCGCCCAGCGCCGGACAATAAAAGACGAAACCGGATCATGAACCCTATGACATTCACCGCCCCAAGCCGCATGCTCGCCCTCAGCCTGGCGCTGACGGCCGCTCTGCCCGCCTTCGCCGGCGCCGACGACGAACTGATCGCCGCCCGCGACGCCTTCCGCGGCAACAAGCTGGGGCAACTGGCCAGCCTGGCGAACGGCATGCCGTCCAACTACCCGCTGAAGGACTACCCGGCCTACTGGCTGGCGCTCAAGGCGCTGGACGGCGACGACGACGGCCCGGCCCAAAACTTTCTGGCGCGCGTGGACGAAGGCCTGATGCCGGAGCGCGTCCGCAACGAATGGCTGAAAAAACTGGCGGCGCGCGAAAGCTGGAGCCGCTTCGCCGCGGAATGGAAAAAGCTGCCGCCGGAAGGCCGCGACGAAGAATCCAGCTGCTACGGCCAGCTCAACGATCTGAACCAGGGCAAGGTGCCCGCCGATCTGGACCGCTTCCTGGAGAGCCGGCCGCTGCCGGAAGGCTGCAACCGCCTGATCGCCGAAGCCGCGCGCCGCGGCGTCGTGAAGCGCGACTGGCTGTGGCAGCGCGCCCGCCTGCTGCTCGCCGGCAACTATCTGAGCCAGGCGCGCCAGCTGGCGTCCAACACCGGCCTGCCGCTGGACAACGCCGCGCTCAGCAAGCCGGCCAGCGCCGACCTGTCCACCCCCGGCGGCCAGGAAGCCGCGGTCTACGACATCGTGATCAAGGGCAAGGCCAATATCAGCAACGGCCTGGGCAAACTCCTTGAACACGAAACCAGCTTGAGCAAGGAACGCGCCGGCTTCGCCTGGGGCCAGCTGGCGCTGCTGTCCGCGCGCAAGCAGCAGGCGGCGCAGGCGCTGCAATGGTTCGACAAGGCCGACGCCGACCAACTGACCGCCGAACAATGGGAATGGTGGGCGCGCTCGGCGCTGCGCCTGGAGCAATGGACGCAGCTGGAGAAAATCATCCGCTCCATGCCGGCCAGCGTCGGCGCCAAACCGGCCTGGCGTTACTGGCGCGGCCGCTCGCTGCAACAGCTGGGCCGCCAGAACGAGGCCGCGCCGCTGTTCAGCCAGGCCAGCGTCGGCCACAACTACTACGCGCTGCTGTCGCTGGAAGAACTGGGCAACAGCCTGTCCACCCCGGCCAGCAAGAGCGGCCCCGGCAAAGACGACATCAAGCAGATGAGCGAGGAACCGGCGATCAAGCGCGCGCTGGCGCTGCTGGAACTGGCCGAACGCCACGTCAAGCCCGAGTTCCGCGCCGACGCGCAGCGCGAATGGCGCTGGGCGATGCGCAACCGCAGCGACATCGAACTGCTGGCCGCCGCCGAAGTGGGCCGCCGCGCCAGCTTCTACGACATGGCCATTTACAGCGCCGAGCGCACCAAGGAAGAGCACGATTACTCGCTGCGCTATCTGACGCCCTACCGCGACGTCACCCAGCGCTACGCCAAGCAGCTGGACATCGACGACGCCTGGGTCTACGGCCTGATCCGCCAGGAAAGCCGCTTCATCACCATGGCGCGCTCCGGCGTCGGCGCCTCCGGCCTGATGCAGCTGATGCCGGCCACCGCAAAATGGGTGGCCAAGAAAATCGGCCTGGGCCAGTTCGCCGTCAACGACATCGAAACCAATGTGCAGCTGGGCACCTGGTATCTGCGCTATGTGCTGGACAGCCTGTCCAGCAACGAAGTGATGGCCACCGCCGCCTACAACGCCGGCCCGGGCCGCGCGCGCGCCTGGCAGGCGGACCGCACGCTGGACGGCACCATCTACGCCGAAACCATTCCCTTCACCGAAACCCGCGACTACGTGCAGAAAGTGATGGCCAACGCCGCTTATTACTCCAGCACCTTCGGCCACGCCAACATCTCCTTGAAGAACCGGATGGGCGTGGTGCCGGCGCGTTGAACCTCCGCTTGGTCCTCCCGGCGGCGGACCAAGCCCCCTCCCACAAGCACCATAAGAAAGGGACCGCACTCATGACCTATCAACGCATCTGCGTCATCGGCGGCAGCGGCTTCATCGGCAGCTACATCGCGGAACGGCTGACCGAACAAGGCTGCCAGCTGACCATCGCCACCCGCCGGCGCGAACGCGCCAAGGCCTCGCTGCTGGTTCTGCCCGGCGCGCAGCTGGTGGAAACGGACATCCACAGCCCGGCAGCGCTGGAACAATTGATTTCCGGCCACGACGCGGTGGTCAATATGGTGGGCATCCTGCACGGCAGCGCCGCGCAGTTCGACAAGGCCCACGTGCAATTGAGCGAAAAAGTGATCGCGGCCTGCCAAAGCCGGGGCGTGCGCCGGCTGATCCACATCAGCGCGCTGGGCGCAGATGAGAACGGCCCCAGTCTGTACCAGCAAAGCAAGGGCCGCGCCGAGGCGCGCGTGCGCGAGAGCGGCCTGGAATGGACCATACTGCGGCCGTCGGTGGTGTTCGGCCACGGCGACAGCTTCCTTAATATGTTCGCCGGCCTGCTGCGCAAGGCGCCGCTGCTGCCGCTGGCCGGCGCGCAAACGCGCTTCGCGCCGATCTGGGCCGACGACGTGGCCCGCGCGGTGGAGGCCAGCCTGGCGCGCCGCGCCGCCATCGGCCAAAGCCTGGACCTGGCCGGCCCAGGCGTCTACACCCTGGCCGAGCTGGTGAGCCTGGTGGGCCGCAGCATAGGCAAACCGCGGCCGGTGATCGCGTTGCCGCAAGGCCTGGCCATGCTGCAGGCCGCGCTGATGGAATGCCTGCCCGGCCCGGCGCTGATCAGCCGCGACAATGTGCGCTCGCTGAGCGTGGACAATGTCAGCGAGCGGCCCTTCCCCGCCGCGCTGCTGGGCTTCAGCCCCACGGCGCTGGAGGCCTTGGCGCCGGGCTTGCTGGGCAGCGACGAATTCAATCTGCAGATGTCCGCCTACCGCCGCCAGATTGCGCGCTGAACGGGAAACGGATAGATGCAATGCTATATCGTCGGCGGCGCCGTGCGCGACCGCCTGCTGAAGCAGCCGGTGAAAGACCGCGACTGGGTGGTGGTGGGCGCCAGCCCGCAAGACATGCTGGCGCTGGGTTACAAGCCGGTGGGCAAGGATTTTCCGGTGTTCCTGCACCCGGACACCCACGAGGAATACGCGCTGGCGCGCACCGAGCGCAAAACCGGCAAGGGCTACCACGGCTTCGCCGTCTACGCGGCGCCGGACGTGACGCTGGAACAGGATCTGGCGCGGCGCGACCTGACCATCAACGCCATCGCCGAGGCGGCTGACGGCAGCCTGATCGATCCCTACCACGGCCAGCGCGACCTCGAGGCCGGCGTTCTGCGCCACGTCAGCCCCGCCTTCGCCGAAGATCCGGTGCGCATTCTGCGGCTGGCGCGCTTCGCCGCCCGTTTCGGCTTCGCCGTGGCCGACGACACCATGGCGCTGATGCGGCAGATGGTGGAAGCCGGCGAAGCCGACGCGCTGGTGGCGGAGCGGGTGTGGCAGGAATTGGCCAAGGGCCTGATGGAAGAGCGGCCGTCGCGCATGTTCCTGGCGCTGCGCGCCTGCGGCGCCCTCGCCCGCGTGCTGCCGGAGCTGGACGCGCTGTTCGGCGTGCCGCAGCGCGCCGATCATCATCCGGAAATCGACACCGGCGACCACGTGATGCGGGTGCTGGACTGCGCCGCCGAGCAAGGCCTGCCGCTGGCGGCGCGCTTCGCCGCGCTGACCCACGACCTGGGCAAGGCGCTGACGCCGGCGGAGGTGCTGCCGCGCCACATCGGCCACGAAGCCGCCGGCGAGGCGCCGCTGCTGGCGCTGTGCCAGCGGCTGCGCGTGCCGGCCGATTGCCGCGACCTGGCGCGCATCACGCTGTTGAGCCATACCAAAGTACACTGTGCTTTCGAATTGAAGCCGAGCACAATATTGCGATTGTTCAAGCAAACCGACGCCTTGCGGCGGCCGGAGCGCTTCTTGCTGATGCTGGACGCCTGCCGCGCGGACGCGCGCGGGCGCCTGGGCTTCCACGACCGGCCCTATCCGCAGGCGGACTACCTGTCCGCGCTGCTGGACGCGGCGCTGGCGGTGGACGCCGGCGGCATCGCCAGCCAGTGGGAAGACAAGCGCACCCTGCCGGAAGCGATAGACCGCGCCCGGACCCGCGCCATCGCCGTCCGCAAGGAGCAACTGGAGACGCACTGACATGGCCTCGATCCATCGCCTGCCGTCCACGCTGATGCGCGGCGGCACCAGCAAGGGTCTGTTCATCCGCGCCGACGCGCTGCCGGAGGACACCTCCGCCTGGGAGCGCATGCTGCTGCGCGCCATCGGCAGCCCGGACCCTTACGGCAAGCAGATAGACGGCCTGGGCACCGGCCGGGCCAGCACCAGCAAGGTGATGATACTCAGCCCGTCGCGGCGCGAGGACTGCGACGTCGATTGCCTGTTCGGCCATGTGTCGATAGAAGACGCGCTGATAGACTGGTCCGGCAACTGCGGCAACCTCAGCGCCGCGGTGCCGCTGTTCGCGGTGATGGAAAAACTGGTGGAGCCGCGCGACGGCGTGGCCGCCATCGGCATCTGGCAGGCCAACGTCGGCAAGCGCATCGTCGCCGAACTGGAGATCATGCACGGCCAGCCGGTCTGGCAGGGCGACTACCGCATCGACGGCGTCGCCTTCCCCGGCGCGCCGATCCGGCTGCGCTTCCTGGACCCGGCCGGCGGCAGCTCCGGCGAGCTCTACCCCACCGGCAAGCTGGTGGACGAGCTGGCGCTGCCGGACGGCAGCCGGGTGGAAGCCACGCTGGTTGACGCCGGCAACCCCACGGTGTTTGTGCGCGCCCGGGATTTCGGACTCAAGGGCGACGAGGAAATGGCGGCCCTGCCGGAGGCCGCGCGCCATAGGCTGGAATGGGCGCGGGAAATCGCCGCCGTGGTCATGGGCCTGGCGCCCGACATCTTCGCCGCCCGGCGCGAACGCCCGGGCACGCCGCGGATCAGCCTGCTGTCGGAAAGCCGGGACGAGGATTGCCAGATCAACGCCCGCATCCTGACCTCGGGCCGCTCGCTGCACCACGCCTTCACCGGCACCGGCGCCATCGCGCTGGCCTGCGCCTGCGCCACCGAAGGCACGCTGCCGCAACAAGTGGCCGGCGCGCCGGTGCGCGGCATGCCGCTGACCTTCAGCCACGCCAGCGGCAAGCAGACCGTGGAAGCGGTGCTGGGCCACTCGGACGAATACGGCTGGATCATCAGCGAAGTGGTGATGACCCGCACCGCCAGGCCGCTGATGCGCGGCGAGGTCTACATCCCGCTGGACTAGCGGGCCGCCGCGTCAAGGCTGGGCGGGCGTCGCGACCTGCTGTTGACGCAGTTGCGCCGCCAGCTCGCTCAAGTCTTCGGAACCCAGCGTCTGGCTCGCCTGATGCGCGCCCAGGACCGCCGCGCCCGCCAGCGCGACGAACAGCAGGGAACGCTGCAGCGGACGCCGCTTCAAGCGCTCCGACCAGCCCAGCGCGCCCAGCGGCAGACCGGCCAGCAGGCCGCCGACATGGCAAGCCTGGTCCACGCCGGACACCATGAAGCCCATGCCCAGGTTCAACAGCACCACTTGCGCCAGGGCCTTGCCCTGCGAACCGCCCATGTCGGCGTCGCTGAGGCCGGCCACGCACAGCGCCCCGGCCAGCCCCATCAAGGCGCCGGACGCGCCCACGCTGGCCACCAGCCGGATGCTGCTCTGCATAAACAGATTGGTCACCGGATGCGTGCCGTACCACCAGGCGCTGACCAGGCCCGCAACCAGGCCGGTGGCGAGATAGATCGCCAGGAAGCCGACGCCGCCGAAGCGCTTTTGCGCCAGGGGGCCGATCAGCAGCAACATATACATATTGAGCAGCAAATGCATGGCGCCGCCGTGCACGAACATGCTGCTGAACAAACGCCAGCTGTCGCCGCCCAGAGTGAACGGCGCCAGGTTGGCGCCCCAGCTCACCAATTGTTCGGGGTCGGGCTCGGTCCAGGAGACGCCAGAGGCCCCCATCCAGACGTAAACGATCAGATTGGCCAGCAACAGACCTATCGTGGCCCATTGTTGCCGTAGCAAGGCAGAAACGCCGCCGAAGCGGGTTGAGGAGGTATCGAGCGCGGCTTCATTCATATGTTCTGGTTTCCTGTCTTTCAATTTGCCGTTTGAATATCACCGACGCATGATAAAACAGATTCTCCAAAATAAAAACCAACCGCTACTCAATATTCATGCGCGAAGACTCAAGCCATTGCCGCGCCGCGCAACAACTCCCGCTCCACCTGGCGCAGCATGCGCCGGCGGATCAGGCCGCTGACCGGCCGGATCAGATACCAATACGGCGCGAAACGCAAACGGGTGGCCGCGTCGGGACAGTGCACTCGGGTCTGGGTAGACAGGCGGACGCCCCCGGCGACGGCTTCGCAATGGAAGCTCAGCAATAAGCGGGCCACGCCCGGCTCATTCAAAGCGATGAAATCCTCGAGGCCGCCGATTTCGCGCAAACCGAAATCCGCGCGCCAGAACGCGCCAGCCAGGCCCAGGACCATCTCGCTCTCGCCGTCGCGCGCCAGCGGCGTGAAGCTGTGCATGCCGAACGGCGGACGGTTTTCGGGCAAGGCGCCGCTCAAACGGCCGGGCAGCTCGCGCAAGGCCATGAAGCGCCGCGCCCAGCGGTCGTCCGCCGGCGCGACGCGCTGCACCGCGTCCAATACCGAGCCCGACGCCGCCGGCAAGATCCGGGCGTGAGTCTCGACATACTGATAACTCGGCAGAATGCGTTCCGCCAGCGCAAAGCGCTCCATTCATCCTTCTCCGTTTTGGGCGGCGGGCGCGGCGGCTCAGCCGGCCGCCGTCTCCAGCTGCCGCACCCGCTCGAACAAACACACGGTCGCCGCCATCGCCACGTTCAGCGATTCGGCGTGACCCGGCATCGGAATCCTCACCCGCGCATCGGCCAGCGCCAGCGCCTCCGCGCTGACGCCTGCGCCTTCGTTGCCGAACACGAAGGCCACCGGACCGCGCAAGTCCTGCGCGTACAGCGAGGTGGAGCCCTCCAGATGCGTGACCAGCTTGCGACCGTCGTAACGCGCCAGCTCGGCGCACAGATCGGCCTGTTCGTGGATGTTGAGCGCGAAGTGCGCGCCCATGCCGGCGCGCAGCACCTTGGGCGAATACACGTCGACGCAGCCCTTGGACAGCATCACATCGTAGACCCCCGCCGCCGCCGCGCAACGCAGAATGGTGCCCAGATTGCCCGGATCCTGGATATCCTCCAGCATCACCCGCGACGCGCCCGCCGGGCTGGGTCGCGGCTGCGGCCGCGGGCACAAGGCCAGCAGCTCCCCGGCGCTGGCCAGCGCGGTGGCCTTGGCCAGCACGGCTTCCGGCACCGCGATCACGACCGTCGGCGCGCTCAGACGCCGCAGCAAGGCCCTCACCTCGGGATGCGATTCCGCCGCTTCGTTCAGATACACCCTCTCGGGCACGATGCCGGCGTCCAGGCAGGACTCGGTCAGATGAATGCCCTCCAGCAACATCGCCTGTTGCTTGCGGCGTTCGCGCGGGCTCTGCGCCAGGCGCGCCAATTGCTTGATTTCGTCGTTATGGGCGGAGGTGATGGTTTTGCTGAGGTACGACATGTGTCCTATTGCGGCAGCAGGGTCAGGCGCGCCACTAAATCCTTGAATCGGTGATAACTGTCCTCGTCGATCGCCTGGCCGCTATGGCCGTTGTCGACATAGAACACGCCGGACAGCGTATGTCCGACAAACAGGGTGATCAGGGCGAACTCATTGTCCCCGACATGCTCGAAAAACAGATCCTCGTAGCGCCGCTCCAGCTGCTGGCGCACCGAGGCCGGCGCGTGGAAGCTTTGCGGCTTGCTGGTCAACACCGCGAAGAAAGACCCCGGCTCCAGCCCCAGGGGCAGCTTGCGCAGCGGGTGGCTGTCGCCCAGGCCCAGCTGATAACGCAGCTTCAGCGCGTGCGCGTCCTGATCGTAGCGGTAATACAGCACCCGCTCGAACTTGAGATCGTTGGCCAGATGGCGGATGGATTCGCGTATCGCCTTCTCCATCTGCTCGGCGTCGCTCAAGGCGGCGGTTTTCTGCAAACTCGGTCGCTTGTACTCGCCTTCCAGCATCAACAGGCTGCGCACCGGATACATATAGCCCACCGCCCTGGGATGGCGCGCCACCGACAGCGCCGCGTGCACCACCGCCTGATGCGCCAGATGCGGCGCGCAGCCTATCAGCTTGGCCGCGGCCTCCACGCCCACCAGCCAGGTGCTGCGCCAAGTGCCTTGCTCCAGAGAGTTGGCGGTGGCCATCGCCAGGCGCAGCAACTGGCGGCGCTTGGTCGGGCTGCCCGGCCCCAGCAGGGCGTTCAGCCCGGTCGGCAAGGGCATCAGCTTGATGAATTGCTCCAGCACCTGGGCGTAATCGCAATCGAAGGCGTTGGACATTTCCTGCAGCAGCGGGCGGTCCGGCAGCTGATTGCGCTGCATCATGAACAGGCAGGCGGGCAGATTGTACAGCAAGGCGGCCACGAAGCAGTCCTCCACCTTGTGATCGCCCTGCAGGGACAGCCACTCCTTGATCAGCAAGGCCGCCACCCGGGAGCGGCCCAGCCAGTCCTCCACCGCCTCCAGCACCTCCTCGTCCAGCTTGTCCGGCACCGCCTCCAGCGCGGCGACGCGGCCAAAACGATTGGTCACCGCCTCCAGCCCCATCAGCAGCAGCGTCTGCTCCACCGAGGGAATGCTCTCATTGCGCTGCAAGGCGCGCGAACCGCCCACCACCCGGACCAGGTCCAGCAGCAGGAAGGGGTCGGACAGACAGAGATTGGCGAGGTCGGTGAAATTGATCAGATCGCTGTGGCGAGCGCAGATGTCCTTCAGCTCGCCCAGCGTATTGGGCAGAATCGGCCAACGCCGTTCGGCGATGGACTTGATCCAGTTAGCAAGCTCCATGTGGGTGGCGCCAGATCAGTAGTTCGGTTTGCAAAGCACCTCCCAGCGGGATGCGTTCATCGGGTTCGACATCGGGGACGGCGAAGGTGTTGCTGACCAGCAGGCTGCCGGGACGGCCTTCGGCCAGGAACTTGCGCCAGACGCGCGCCATAGGCTCCGGGGACAGAAACACGTACACCGCATCGTACTCTCCCCACGGCTCCCTCCAAAAACTGCGGCAGGCGAACTCCAGCCGCCGCGGCCGCCGCGCCAGCCACCAGCGCGCGCGCGCCAACAGCCAGCTGCCCCAGGCGCTTTCCAGCGCCCTCACCCTGAGATCCGGCCGCAGCCGGCACAGCCACACCGCCAGCCTGCCGTCGCCGCAACCGGCCTCCAGCAAGGCGGACCGGCCCGGCAAGCGCTCGGCCAGCCGCTCCGCCGCCTGGGCGGAAGAACGATACAAGGGCACGCGCTCCAGCACGGCGTTGCGGCCCAGCGCGACCGTCAGCGCCAGCCCCAGCAAATACACCCAGGACGGCAGGGCCGCCTGCTGCATCAAGGCCAGCGCCGGCACGAACAGCCCGTGCAGCAAACGCTGCCAGCCCGGCAGGCGCATGAAAATGGCCAAGGCCGCCGCGCACAGGCCCTGCAGGATCGCCCAGCCCAGAGGCTGGACCGCGGGCGCGACGAAATACATCGCCGCCAGCGCCGCCAGCAGCTGCAGGCCCAGGTGTCGCAAGCGGCTCAACAAGACAACGCTCGCATCGGCATTACTTGGCCGGCGCTTCCGCCGGCTCGGCGGCCGGCTCCGCCCCGCTCTCCGCGGGCCCGCCGATCACGTCCTGATTCATCTGCGGCTTGTAGCCGTCGTTGAGGATATTGCTCTCCGCCTCCTTGTTCAGCACCACGATGGCGATGCGCCGGTTTTCCGGGCTGAACACATTGGTCTTGACCAGCGGATTGGCCGAGGACAGGCCCACCACGCGCAGCACCTTGTTGTCCTGCAGGCCGCCGGCCACCAGCTCGCGCCGCGCCGCGTTGGCGCGGTCCGCGGACAGTTCCCAGTTGCTGTAGCCGCCCTGGCCGCTGCCGAACGGCTTGGCGTCGGTATGGCCGGAGATGCTGATCTTGTTGGGCATCATGTTCAGCTCTTTCGCCAGCTGCTGCAACAGCACGCGGGTATGCGGCAGCATGCGCGAACTGCCGGAGTCGAACATCGAGCGGTTCTGCTCGTCCACGATCTGGATTTTCAATCCGTCCGGGGTAATCTCCAACTTGAGCTGATTCTTGTACTCCTTGAGCAGCTCGCTGTGATCCACCGTGCTCTGGATCTTGTTCTGCAACTGCTCCATCGCCGCCTTTTCCTGCTGCTTGCGCATGATCTCGTCCTGCGGCGAGCCTGACTTGTTGACCTGGCCGGTCTGCTTGGTCAAATCGTTGCCGCCGCCCTTGATCACCGAAGTGGCGTCGCCGGCGCCGGCGCCGCCGGAGAGCGCCACCTTCAGCGGCGTCTTGAAGTATTCGGCGATGCCGTTGAGCGTGCCCTGCGAGGCCGAGCCCAACAGCCACATCAGCAGGAAGAAGGCCATCATCGCGGTCACGAAGTCGGCGTAGGCGATCTTCCAGGCGCCGCCGTGGTGGCCGTGGCCGCCCTTCTTGATGCGTTTGACGATAATGGGCCGTTGCGATTCGTCAGCCATGATCGCTCCCCCCGCTTATTTCTTCGCCTGTTTCACATGATCTTCCAGTTCCTTGAAGGACGGACGATCATGCGAAGCCAAGACTTTGCGGCCGAACTCCACCGCCACTTGCGGCGCGTAGCCGTTGAGGCTGGCCAGAATGGTGACCTTGATGGTCTGGTACACCCGGGTGCCGTCGCCCAGCTTGTGCTCCAGAATGGTGGCCAGCGGGCCGACGAAGCCGTAAGCCAGCAAGATACCGAGGAAGGTGCCCACCAGCGCGTGGGCGATCAGCATGCCCAGCTCGGACGGCGGCGCGCCCACCGACTCCATAGTGTGCACCACCCCCATCACCGCCGCCACGATACCAAAGGCCGGCAGACCGTCGGCCAGACCCTTCACCGCGTTGACCGGCACCTCGCCCTCGTGATGGTGGGTTTCGATCTCCACGTCCATCAGGTTCTCGATTTCGAAAGCGTTGAGGTTGCCGCCCACCATCAGGCGCAGGTAATCGCAGATGAATTCCACCACGTGGTGGTCGTGCAAAACGGTGGTGTATTTGGAAAAGACAGGACTGGCTTCCGGATTCTCGACATCGGCCTCGATGGACATCAGGCCTTCCTTGCGCACCTTGGTCAGAATCTCGAACAGCAGCGAGAACAGCTCCATGTAGAAGGCCTTGCCGTAAGGCGTGCCCTTGAACACGGTGGGGAAGGCCTTCATCGTCGCCTTCAGCGGCGCGCCGCCGTTGGCCACCACGAAAGCGCCGAGCGCGGCGCCCGCGATCATCACCACCTCCAGCGGCTGCATCAACGCGGCGAGATGGCCCCCCGCAGCGACGAATCCCCCCAGCACGGAGCCAAGAATTATGAGGTACCCGATTCCGACGAACATGCGTCAAGTCCTGTCTTTGTGATTTTTCGGATCGCTGCGATTTCCATTACAGCACGACTTTTATTCTATTCATAATAGAAAAAGCGGATTGAATTGTATCAACCCGCTTTCCCAGCTGCAAAAAACATGGAAGGTGATATTCACTAGCGCTGAAAAATGACGAATCCAAGTGCCGGCAAGGCTTAGAAACCATTTACGACATCGACATTTCCAGCTGTCCTCCCTCTCCCGCCGCCAGCTCGATCCGCAAGGGCATGCGTCCTCGCTCCAGCCGCCATTGCAAGCACTGCGCCGCCATCTCCGGCAACAACTGCTGCCGGATCAGGTGATCCAGGCCGCGCGCGCCGTTGTCGCGCCGGCCGCAGGCGCCGGCCATCCCCTGCGCGACCTCCGCCCCCGCCTCCAGCGCAATGCCTTGCGACGCCTTCAGATGCGCGGCCAGCGCCGCCAGCTTCAGCTGCGCGATCTCCGCCAAAGCGGTCTCGGACAACAATCCGTACGGCACCACCTGCATCCGCGCCAGCAGCGGCGCCTGGAAATGGGCCAGCAGCAGGGGGCGCAAAGCCTCCAGCCACGTCTCTCGCTCCGGCTCCCCCTCCTGCTCCAGCAGCAACTCGCTGCCCAGATTCGACGTCATCAGGAACAGCGTATTTCGGAAATCGATCTCGCGTCCTTCGCCGTCCCGCATGAAACCGCGGTCGAACGCCTGGTAAAACAGGTTCAGCACATCGCGGTGCGCCTTTTCCACCTCGTCCAGCAGAATCACGCTATACGGCCGCCGCCGCACCGCCTCGGTCAAGACCCCGCCCTGGCCGTAGCCGACATAACCCGGCGGAGAGCCTTTCAACTGCGAGACCGTATGCGCCTCCTGATATTCGGACAGGTTGATGGTCAGCAGCGCCTGCTCGCCGCCAAACAATAAATCGGCCAGCGCCAACCCGGTCTCGGTCTTGCCCACGCCGGACGGCCCAACCAGCAAGAACACCCCCAGCGGCCCGCGGCTGGGCTCCAGACCGGACTTGGCGGCCAGCAGGGACTGGGCAATCTCAGCCACCGCGGCCTCCTGGCCGCGCACCCGCTCCCGCAGAGCCGGCGCCAAGCCCAGCAGATTGGCCGCGTCGTCGGCCAGCAGCTTGCCCACCGGCACGCCGGTCCAGTCTGCAATCACCTCCGCCACCAGGGCGGCGTCCACATCGGCGGCGGCCAAGCGGCGCTCCCCCTGCAGCGCCGCCAGCTCGGCCCGCGCCTGCGTCAGCCGCTCCGCGCCGCCCGGCTGCCCGGCCAACTCCCGGCACAACTGGCGCAACCACTCCGCGCCCTGCCGCTCCTGCTGGTAACGCTGCTGCAAGGCCTCGTTCTCAAGCCGCGCCGCAGCCAGCTCCGCGTCTATCGCCTGCAGGCGCGCCTCCAGCTGCGCACCGCCGGCGCCCAAACCCGCATCCAGCCGCAAGGCCTCCCTCTCGCTGTCCAGCGCCAACACCCGCCCCTGCGCGCCCTGCAGTTCCGCGGCGGCGCCCTCCAGGCTCATCCTCGCCCGAGCCGCCGCGGTGTCGATCAAATCCACCGCCTTGTCCGGCAACTGCCGGCCGGCCAGATAACGCCGCGACAAGCTCACCGCCGCCGTGATCGCCTCGTCGCGGATCGCCACCCCGTGATGCTCGGCATAGCGCGGTTTCAAACCGCGCAGCATCAGACAGGCGGCGGCATCGTCCGGCTCCTCCACCTTCACCATCTGGAAACGTCGTTCCAACGCCGCGTCCTGCTCGAAATACCGCTTGTACTCGGACCAGGTGGTGGCGGCTATCGTCCGCAACTCTCCGCGCGCCAGCGCCGGTTTCAACAGATTGGCCGCGTCGCTGCCTCCGGCGGCGTTGCCGGCGCCCACCAGCACATGCGCCTCGTCGATGAACAGCAAGATCGGCTCCGGCGCCGTGCGCGCCGCCTCGATCACCTGCTTCAGCCGCTGCTCGAACTCGCCCTTGACCCCGGCGCCCGCTTGCAGCAAACCCAGGTCCAGCGCCAACAATCGCACTCGGCGCAAGGCTTCCGGCACTTCTCCTGCCGCGATGCGCAAAGCCAGTCCCTCGACCAGAGCCGTCTTGCCCACCCCCGGCTCGCCCACCAGAATCGGGTTGTTCTTGCGCCTGCGCAACAGGATGTCCACCATCTGGCGCACTTCCTTGTCGCGCCCCAGCACCGGGTCGATCAAACCCTGGCGCGCCTTGGCGGTCAGATCCCCGGCGAAGCGGCTCAACACCTCCGGCAAGGCATCCGCAGCCGCGGGCGCCTCCTTGCCGGCCGCCGGCAGGACAAGCTCCGTCCCCTCCGCAAGCTCAAGCGTCTCCGACTCCGCCGACACCCGTTCCAGCCAGGTCCAGCGCGCGCGCACCTGCGCGGCGGACAAGCTGAACAATGGCCAGGCCTGCCGGCAGGACAGGCGTTCAGGCGCAGCCAGCAAGGCCAGGAACAGATGAGCGGAGCGAATCTGCTGGCCGCCGAAATCCAGCGAAGCGATCAGCCAGGCAGCCTGCAGCAATTCCTGCAGCCCTCGCGACAAGCCCGGCTTGCCGCGCCTGTCCCGCGGCAGGCGCTCCAGCGCGGCCAGCAAGCCTTGCCAGATGTCATCCACGTCGATCTCGTAGTGCCGCAGCAAGGCGGCCAAGTCGCCGTCGCCCTGCTCCAGCAGCTTCACCAGCCAGTGCTCAACCGTGATTTCCGCATGCGTGCGCGCCTGGCAAAGCCCGGCGGCGGCCTCCAGCGCCCGAGCGCAGTGCTCGTTCAGCCTCCGCAACAAATGAACAGAATCGAGAGTCATTTCCGCCTTTTCCCAAACAAAACGCATGCCGGCCAGAATGGCCGGCATCGCTAAACGCCCTCTGGATATCCGCCGGCAACCGCGAAGCGCCGCGTCAGAGCGTCATGCCGGCAGCCTCCCCGGCTCCGCCCAGACGCCGCGCTCGCCGCGCGCGGCGGAACTAACGGTTTTCAATCCAGCTGTCGGAGTGGATGATGTTGCCGTCCTTATAGGCCCAAGTGATTTTCTCGTAGCGCATTTCCACCTCCTCCAGGTGGTTGTAACGCTCGCGGTCCGGGTCCTTGATGTTGTACATCTTGGGCGCCACCGACACGACCTTGACGTTGTCCAGCTTGATGTTGAAATACTCCTGCTCGCTGCCGGCGTCGTCGATCTGATACCACTTGAACTCCACCTCCTTCAGGGTCTGGCCGCTGGTCACCGCCTTGTACAGGTAAGGAGACGAAGCGTCGAACTCCTTGACCAGAGTCAGCGCCTCGTGCACGCGGGTGCCGGTCAGTTTTCCGGTATTGCCGTCGGTGGGAATGCGCACCGCGTGGTCGAACTCCACCACCTCCACGCTGCTCTCCCGTCCCTGCACCGTCACAGAGCCCTTGATGTCCGCTCCGCCATCGTCTTTCAGCCACATATATGCGGGTATCGCCATGTCAAACACTCCTTGGGTTAACTTAATAACTTAAGTTTAAACAAGCCCGCCCACCGCCACGTCCAAGCTAAACGCCGCGGAGCGAGCGCGCCGCACCCTGCGGCCACTTCGCCGCCTTGCCGCCCGTCACTTGACTGGCAGCGCCGGCAGCAAGGTAATCTCGACTCGCCGATTGCGCGCCCGGCCCTCGGCGTCGTCATTGCTCGCCACCGGCCGCGTCGCGCCATACCCCTGGATCGCGAAGCGCGTCAGCGGCAGCCCGCTCGCTTGCGCCAGCCAGTCGCGCACCGCCGCGGCGCGCTCCAGCGACAAGCGCTGGTTGGACTCCGCCTGGCCCACGCTATCGGTATGCCCCGCCACCAGCACATTACGCTCCGGATAACGCGCCAGCGCCGCCAGCGCGGGCTGCAGCGCCGCCTCCGCTCCAGTGCGCAACACCGCCTTGCCGCTATCGAACAAGGACAGGCTGTCCAGCGACACCGAGGCCGGAGCCGCCGTCGGCGGGCGATACTCGGCAATCAGCCGGGCAATGCGCTCCCGCCACGGCTGCGCCCGATAAAACCCGAAACCCAAGCGCAAGGGCACGCCAAGGTCGGCGTGGCTTTGCAACTCGCGCGCGTCGCTTTCCAGCGTCCGCAACGCCTGGCGACGCTCCGCATCCCGCTCTACCGGCAAGGCGCGATAGTGCGCGACATTGGCCGACAAGCGTTCCAGCAACTCGCGATTGGACCAGGCCGAAGCGGCGAATGTCGCCAACGCCGTCAGGCAGGCCAAAAGCCAAAGCCTCAGCGCCAGCCTCCAGGCAGCGGACAGCCGCCCGCCCGGCTCCAGACCGAACAACCAGCCTCTGGGCACTCCTTCCCACTCGCTCTTGCCCATGCTCAGCGAGCGCACCGCCAAACCGCTCAAAGCCTGCCTGCAGCGGCCCCATGGAGACAGCGCCGCATCCCTCCCCTGCGCCGGCAGCAAAGCGATTCCCTGTAAACGGGGCGCGGGGGTCGGTTCCGCGCCCTGCAATAAGGCAGGCAACACCTGGGCCCCCAGCCAACCGCCCACCGCCCCGGCGCGCAAGCGCAGATCGAAACGCGCGCGCGCATCCTCGTCTCCCAAGGCCGGCGGCTGCAACTCCATCCGGCTGCGCCAAGCCTCCAGCCGCTCGCGCCACTGCCGCAGGCTGGAACACGGCGCGCCTTGCAACACCACGCCTAAAAGCTCATTGATGCCGGCGCAACGCGCCGGGGCGGGAAACCCCACCAACAAATAGACCGGCAAGCGACACGTCAGGCGCCCCTCCACATCGGCAATCGCCTGCCGCCAGGCCTGCAAGCGCCCCAACCAGGCCGGCTCGCTGCATTCGGCCGCGGCCTCCAGGCGCAAGGCCAAGGCATCCGGCGGCGAACCCTGCCGCCAAGCCGCCAGCTCGGCTACCGCGCGCTCCAGCAAAGCCGGCGTCGGCACCATCACCCGCAGCACGCCGTCTTCCGCCGCCACATAGGCGCCGCGCCGGCTTTCCAGCTCCACCACCGCGGCGCGGCCGCGGCGCCAGCCCTGCGGCAAATCCTGCAACCCCGGCAACAGCAACTCCCGCTCCGCCTCGTCGCGCCGCCAACGCCACAAACGCCAAGCGCCCCAGGCCAGCCACAGCGCCGCCGCCGCCAAAGCCGCGCCCAGGCGAACCGTCCCGCCCCACGGCGCCATTTGCGTCAGCCACCAAGCCACCGCCGCCAGCGACAACCCCCACAAGCAGAAAAAATGCGCGTGAGCCCGCATCGCCCGCCCCCCTTTCAGGTCAACGCCAAGGCGGCGTCGGCGGCGCTCAACCACCCGCTCAACGCCGCATGCGCCAGCAGCGCCGCAGCCAGGCCCGCCACAGCGACAGCCAGCGGCAAAACCAAGCGCCGAAAACGCCTGGAAACGCCGCTACGCAGCATGGCGACCCCGCCGTCGAACTCGCCGGACGGCAACGAGGGAGGAGCCGGCAGGCCCGCGCTGAGTTGCCCCAACAGCGCCTGGCAGGCCGCTTCGTCTTCTCCTCCGCGGAACCCCAAGGCCAGAGTCGCCGCATAGCACCAGCCCAACGCCGGTTCCGCCGCAGGCTGCGCCAAATGCGCGCGCATCCGCCCCAGCAAAACCTCGCCGGCCTGATAACTATTGAAAAAACGGACCTGCAAAGGCTCCCGCGCCCACGCCGCCCGCTTCGCCCCTTCCAGACGGCGCAGCGCCGCCTCATCCAGCAACGCGCATTGCGCGTAACTGGCCCGCTCTATCAAGGCCTCGCCGGCGCCGCCCTGGCGTAAATCCTCGCGCGTCGCGCTCACCAGTCCGGCTGCGTGCTCACGCCAATCCTCCACGTGCTCGGGCGCGTCCTTGTCGGCCAACATCGACACCGTCAGCGCAGTGTCCCGGAAACTGCGGGCCAAAGCCTCCGGCGAAAATTGCTTGCTCATGATTTCAACACCACGAAGAGTTCAAGCACCACCCCCGGCAAAGACGCGGGCACATAGCAAGAACACGCCTGCGCCGCCAGCATGCGCAGAAAAGCCGGGTGGCCGGCATCCAGGGCGAAATACAAGTTTTCCATCCGCAGCGGCAGAGCGGCGGGCAAACGCGCCGGCACGCTCAGCGGCACCCCGCCAGACGCGGTGCTGACCACGGTCTCCACATCCTCCGGCGCGCCTATCTTGCACACAGCCGGAAAGCGCTCCAGCAACTGCGCCGGCGGCATCTCCGCCCTCACCGACAGATAAAAACCGCCCTGCTCGCCCAGCCTCGAATCCACCAACTGGCCATGCCACATCGACGCCTCCCCTTTCACCAAAGGCACCGACACCACCTGCGAAGGAATCACCGTGTCCAGGCAGCCCCTGATCCTGTCCTCCAACAACAGGAAACCCGGCCTGGCATCCTCATGCCGATAAGCGGGGATGTCCGCCAGATCCTGCTGCAACGAAAACGTGGACAGCATGCCGCACAGCTGAGCCAAAGCCCGATGCAGCGCCTCCGGGTGGCAGGCCGGCGTCTGCCTTAGATGCGCCAGCACCGGCCAAGCGCTGTTCACGCAATGCAAGAACCAGAACAAGCCGGCGTCCGACACTGAAAAATCCACCAAACCATGTCCGCGCTCGCGCCGGCGCTCCGACAGCTGCCGGCTGCGCGCCAACAGCGTCTCCTCAATCCGCCCAAGCAAATCCATCAAGCCCGGCGCCGTGTCCAGACGCAGCGCCGGCGGCCAGAACGAAGCATCCCGCTCCCATTGGCCCTGACCGTTGCGGCTCAAACGCAACAAGGGGCAGCAGACATAATCCGCCCGCTCCTCAAACTCCAGCAGCACACGCAAATTGCCTCGCTCTACCGCCAGCTCCGCCGGCGGGCCGTCGTACAAGTCCTCCACCTCCAGGTATTCGCAGCGCTGCCGCCTGGGCCGCGCCGGCGTTTCGCCATCGAACTCTCCGTTGCCGCCCCCTGCTTCCCACATGGGCAGCCCCAGAAACACCTGCACGCTCTGCGCCTCGGCCGGCGCCGCCAAATCCCGCGCCGGCGGCAGGCGGTCCGCCTCCGCGCAATCGACCACGACGCCATCCGGCAGGATCAGACGCAGCCTTTCCAGCTTCAGCTTGCCCAGGGCTAAAGCGGCTTCATCCCACGCCAACTCCCAGCACCCCCAAAAATATGGCTGG
This sequence comes from Chromobacterium sp. LK11, assembly GCF_001043705.1. Classification (NCBI taxonomy): domain Bacteria; kingdom Pseudomonadati; phylum Pseudomonadota; class Betaproteobacteria; order Neisseriales; family Chromobacteriaceae; genus Chromobacterium; species Chromobacterium sp. LK11. The sequence continues at coordinate 13,485 of NZ_LDUR01000047.1, read as the reverse complement.
GCCAAACGTCCAAACGAGGCGGCCAGGTGGGAAAACCACAAGGACTGCTGCTGAAAATGCTGAGGGGACAGCAAGGCGCCCTCCAGCCACATCGGACGGAAAAATCTCATGCAGATAACCTCCGAATAAATCCTTACACGAATATTTGCGATGCGTAATACAAATCAACAACACACAACGTCTCCACAAAAATAAAACCAACTCGATCTGTTCACGTAAAAACAAATAAAAAACACAAAATCATTTAAACTAAATTTATTAAATTACCAAAAATATATTTGATTAAACAATGAATGCCATTGAAATAACACAACAATCAACATAGAAAATTTCAAGCATTCTAGACATCAAACATCACATCATGTCAACTTAAAAACAATATTGCGCCAAAGCACACAACCTGGTTACCATTGAAAAACAATCCAGCAAAAACAAACAAGTATCAAAAACCAAAAAAAACACAAACAAAACCACAACAAACGCACCCACCTAAATAAGGAGAAAAAACAAACCACAAACAAACTCAAAAAAACCTTAAATCCGCGCCCAGCGCGGCAAAGCAAGACAACCACGTTCATTTACCCAACAGGATGAATGGACAGCTTCAACCTTGATCGCAGGAGGAAACACCATGGCTGAAAGCTTTCAAAACGAAGTGCCCGCCGCGCGGGTCAACATCAAGCTGGACCTGCACACCGGCGGGGCACAGAAGAAAGTGGAGCTCCCACTGAAACTGCTGGTGGCGGGGGACTACAGCCATGGCCAGGAACAGCGGCCGTTGGCGGAACGGGAAAAGGTGTCGATCGACAAGAACAACTTCGACGCGGTGCTGGCCGAACTCAACCCCAGGGCCAAGCTGGTGGTGGAAAACACGCTGGCCGGCGACGGCTCCGAAATGGCGGTGGACCTGGACTTCAAGGCCATGAAGGACTTCCACCCGGAACAGGTGGCGGCGCGGATTCCGGAGCTGCGCGCGCTGCTGGCGATGCGCAACCTGCTGCGCGACCTCAAGGCCAACCTGCTGGACAACGCCTCCTTCCGCCGCGAGCTGGAAAAAATCCTGCGCGACGACTCGCTGTCCGCCAACCTGCGCAGCGAACTGGAACGCATCATCCCGCTCAGCCAAGCCGCCCACTAAGCCAGGAGCCCTTCCATGTCTACAAAAACGCAACAGCAGTCCGACGGCACCGTTGTGCTGGAATCTCCGGCCAGCGTTTACGAATCGCTATGCGCCAAGATCAACCTGGCCCCGGTGGCCAGCACCCAGCCCATCGAGGCCTATCAGACCGCGGAAGTGATGTCCGACGCGCCGCTGGACGAACGCATCGCGGTGGCGGTCAACGTGTTCCTGAAAATGATTCAGGAGTCTTCGCAAAAGGTGGACCGGCTGGACAAAAGCCTGCTGGACTTCCACATCGCCCGCATCGACGCGCAGATCAGCCGTCAGCTGGACGCGGTGATGCACAACCCATCCTTCCAGCAGATTGAATCCGCCTGGCGCGGACTGCGCTTTCTGGTGGACCGCACCGACTTCCGCAAGAACGTCAAGATCGAAGTGCTGGACGTCAGCAAGGAAGACCTGCGCAACGACTTTGACGACGCGCCGGAAGTGATTCAGAGCGGGCTGTACCAGCACACCTACATCCAGGAATACGACACCCCCGGCGGCGAACCGATAGGCGCCATCATCTCCAACTACGAATTCGACCGCGGCGCGCAGGACATCGCGCTGCTGCGCGACATCGCCAAGGTATCCGCCGCCGCCCACATGCCCTTCATCGGCGCCGTGGGGCCGGCCTTCTTCGGCAAGGACAGCATGGACGAAGTCGCCGCCATCCAGGACGTGGCCAACTACTTCGACCGCGCGGAATACATCAAATGGCGCAGCTTCCGCAACAGCGACGACGCCCGCTACATCGGCCTGGCCCTGCCGCGCTTCCTGGCCCGTCTGCCTTACGGGCCCGACACCGTGCCGGTGCGCAGCTTCAACTACGCCGAAAACGTCAAGGGTCCGGATCACCAGCGCTACCTGTGGGCCAACGCCGGCTTCGCCTTTGCCGCCAATATGGTGCGCAGCTTCATCCGCAACGGCTGGTGCGTGCAAGTGCGCGGCCCGCAGGCCGGCGGCCTGGTGGAAGACCTGCCCATCCACCTGTACGACCTGGGCATAGGCAACCAGGTGAAAATCCCCACCGAAGTGCTGATCCCGGAAACCCGCGAATTCGAATTCGCCAACCTGGGCTTCGTCCCGCTGTCCTTCTACAAAAACCGCGACTACGCCTGCTTCTTCTCCGCCAACTCCGCGCAAAAGCCGGCCTTGTACGACACCAAGCAAGCCAGCGCCAACAGCCGCATCAACGCTCGGCTGCCGTACATCTTCCTGCTGTCGCGGCTGGCCCACTACCTGAAGCTGATCCAGCGCGAAAACATCGGCGCCACCAAGGACCGCCGGCTGCTGGAGCTGGAGCTCAACACCTGGATCAAGCTGCTGGTCACCGAAATGACCGACCCCAGCGACGAACTGCAAGCCTCGCACCCGCTGCGCGACGCCCAGGTCATCGTCGAAGACATCGACGACAACCCCGGCTTCTTCAAGGTCAAGCTGTTCATCGTGCCGCACTTCCAGGTGGAGGGCCTGGACATCAACCTGTCGCTGGTCTCGCAAATGCCCAAGGCCAAAAACTAAGAACGCGTTTACGACCTAGCGAGCAAGAGCGAGACAAGGCGAAAACCGCTGAGAAAGCGGAATGTACGTTTGGTACGTGGGCATTTCGAAGCGGTACTCGCCGCGCCGCGTTTCACGACGCGCAGCAGATCGTAAACAGGTTCTAAGCGTCCGTCCCCTCGGGCCGTCTCCACGGCCCGAGGACAGGTCCAATAGGGAGAGCCGCCATGCCGCCGCAACAGCTTTACCATCTGAAGATCGCCGAACTGCCGGCAGAACAGCTGTCGGTCCAATCCTTCACCCTGAACGAAACCCTGGGCCGGCCCTTCGCCGCCAACATCCGCGTCACTTCCGCCCGCCAGGACATCGACCTCGTCTCCCTGCTGGACCGCTACGCGCTGTTCTCCATCCACGGCCCCCACCCGGACGCCGCCCTGTTTCCAGAGACTCCGCCGCAGCTATTGCGCCGCTGGCGCGGCGTGGTCAGCCACGCTCGCCGCCTCAGCGCCAGCCGCGACGAAGCGCTGTACGAGCTGCGCATCGAATCCCGGCTCGCCCGCCTCGGAGAAGGCCGCTACTCCCGCATCTTCCAGCACCAATCCGTGCCGGAGATCATTGAAGCCGTGCTGCGCCGCCACGACTATCGCGGCCACGAAATCACCTGGAAGCTGCGCCCGGCCTTCAGCCAGGGCGGCGAGGCCTACCCCAAGCTGGAATACGTGACCCAGTACCAAGAGTCCGATCTCGACTTCATCCACCGCCTCGCCGAAAAAGCCGGCCTCTACTACTACCTGGTCACCGAAGCGGACAGCGCCGCCTGGGAAACCATCGTCTTCGGCGACGATGTCGACGCCTACGTCCGCACCGGCCGCGATCCCGCCCAGCCGCCCCAGGGCGGCGTCAAGCTCAAACTGCGGCCCCAGGCCGGCATGGCCGACAACGAGGAAACCCTGAGCCGCTTCGAACTGGCCGCCCAGCCCATCCGCGCGCAAATCCAGCGCAACGACTACAACTACCGCAGCGCCGACACCCGCCTGCTCAGCCAGGGCGGTCCGGCCGACAACACCCCCGGCGCGCGCGGCGTCGACTACCTGTGGGGCGAACACTACAAAGACCCGGCGCAAGGGCAGCGCGCGGTGCGGATCGCCCAGCAGCGCGAACACTGCCGCCAGTGGGTCGCCGCCGGCGACGGCAACTGCCTGCAAGCCTTCGCCCCCGGCCAGATCTTCAAGCACGACGGCCCGACGCTGGCTCCGGCCCCGGACGGCTGGCTGCTGGTCTCGGTCCAGCACCAGGGCGGCCGCCGCGACGCCTACCGCAACGCCTTCAGCGCCACGCCCGCCGACCGGCCTTATCGCCAGGAATTATTCACCCCGGTGCCGAACATCGCCGGTGCGCTGCCGGCCCGCGTGGTCGCCCCGGAAAAAACCCATTACGGCGCGATAGACCTGCAAGGCCGCTACTGCGTGCGTATGCCCTTCGACCTGGACGAATGGTCGCCCGGCGGCGACAGCCGCCCCTTACGCCTGGCCCGGCCCTACGCCGGCCCGGAGTACGGCCAGCACTTCCCGCTGCACCAAGGCACCGAAGTGCTGGTCAGTTTCGTACAGGGCGATGTGGACCGGCCCTATATCAGCGGCTGCCTGCACAACTCCGAACTCACCGACAGCAACCCCGGCGCTTACTGGGACAGCCGCAACCTGATCCGCACCTGGGCCAATAACAAGCTGCGGCTGGAAGACCGCAAGGGTGAGGAACACATCAAGCTGGCCACCGAGTTTGACAAGAGCCAGCTCAACCTCGGCCATCTGGTCAACGGCCAGCGCGCGCCGCGCGGCCAAGGCTTCGAACTCCGGACCGACGGCTGGGGCGCCATTCGCTCGGCCAAAGGGCTGTTCATCACCACCGACGCCCAGCCCAAGGCCGGCGGCAAGCAGCTGGACATGCAGGCGGCGCTGGATCAGCTGGACGCCGCAATGAACCAGGCGCGGGAACTGCTGCGCCTGGCCGGCGAACACCGCAACCCCAAGCCGATGCTGGACACCCTGCAAACCCTGCTCGACCACAGCAAGCAACTGGCCGGATCCGCGTTGCTGGCGCATGCCCCGGCCGGCATCGCCCACGCCACCCCGGCCTCGCTGCTCGCCAGCGCCGGCCAGGCCATCCACCTGCAAGCCGGCGACGACATCAACCTGGGCAGCGGCGAATCGCTGCACGCGGTGGCGGTCAAGGCCATCGCCCTGCTGGCGCAAAGCCAGGGCATGCGGCTGGTGGCGGGCCAGGGCAAGCTGCAACTGGAAGCCCACGGCGACGCGCTGGAGCTGAGCAGCGAAAAGAACATGACACTGCAAACCGTCAACGGCCAACTGCTGCTCAACGCCAAGCGCGGCATCACCCTGGCCAGCGGCGGCGCCTTCATCCGCCTGCAAGACGGCAAGATCGACATCCACAGCCCCGGCGACCTCAAGCTGCGCGGCATCTACGACATGGCCCCGCCCGGCGGCCAGACCCTGCCCTTGCCGGAACTGCCGGCCTCAGTGTGCAAGGAATGTCTGCGCCTGGCCTTGGCGAGCGCCAACCCGCTGGTCCCGCTGGAAACCGCCGCCTAAGCAAGGACAAGACATGACCGAACCCCATCAACGCTATCTCGACCAACTCAGCGCCGCCACGGCGCAGCGGCGCTACGGCCATCTGGACCTGCTGCTGGACCCGGCCGCCGACGGCGACAACTGGCTCCGTCGCATCGCCCTGATCCAGCCGCCGCTGGAACGCCTGCGCCTGTTCGACGACACCCCCTTGAGCGATCTGCGCCAGGACTCGCCACTGCTGGTGCGGGTGATGCTATCGCAGCCCGGCCATTGCGACTGGCTGGACAGCACGCTCAGCATGCTGTGGCAGCAGCCGCAATGGCTGGCCCTGCTCAGCCCCAGCCCGCTGCCCACTCTTGTCCAACAACTGCGCCGCTGCCTGCTGGCGGTGCTGGACGACGGCGCTAGAACGCTGCTGCGCTACTACGACCCGCGGCTGCTACGCGTGGTGCAACAGGTCCTGGCGCCGGAGCAAGCCGCTGCGCTAAATCACAATATCGACTGCTGGCTGTGGCGCGATCGCGACGGTGATCTGGCCAAGCTCAGCCCCCCGGCCGCCATGCTACCGCCGGCAGGGCCAGCACTGCGGCTGAGCGCCGAGCAGCGCCAGCAACTGGAAGCCTATGTCGAAGCCCATGCGCTGCTGCAACAGCGGCTGGAAGACGAACCGGAACTGAGCGGCCGGGAAGCCTTATTGGACCAACTGGCGGCGCTGAGCTGTCAGGCGGACGCCCGATCGCTATGGGAAGAGCCGGGGCGCGGCGACTGGATTGCCAAGCAATTGGCCGCGCTAGCCGCCTCGGCGCAGGACACATCGCGATGACCGGTCGTCTCCTCACCGCCATCTTGCGTGTCTTGGACGGGTTCTGGCTCGCCGTGCTGCCCTGGCTGCCGGCACAGGCCATGGGCGACAAACCCGAAATGGTTCCTGCCGGCGTCGAAGGCTACAACCACACCTCGGCCAATATCAATAACTTCAGCATCAACCGCGCAGGCGGCCACAATATCGCACCGTTCAATAGCTACGGCGGCTCGCAATCCTGCTGCGTTTCCTTGCCACGCCAATGGCGGCCTGGACTGATGGCCACTGTCGAGTGGGAAAAAGACTCCAAGCCATTCGGCAATCCTGAATTAGCCAAAGGCAAATATGACGAAGCCTGGATGCGAGCCTTCGACCGCCATAAAGCCCAGTATTTTTCTTCTCACCGCGCCGTCGTCGAAATTCCGCACTACGAGGATTCCGGTGCCTTGAAAGTCCACTTCCTGCCCTGCGATCAGGTCAAAGTCGCCGCCAACAACATCACGCCCGGCTACCCCTACAACTTTCCTAGAAGGATGGAGGAGCCCAAGACATGTCCCAAGTAGAACCACGCCCAAGCCCGGAAGCCGTGCGCATTCGTTCCGGCCCCTTCCCGGAAGGCGGCCTATTGCCAACCACCCTGGCCGAGCGCCGGCAGAACCTGAACTTGCAGGCCCGCGACGAGAACGCCGAAAAAGCCCCCCGCCGCAAAGCCGCCGCCGAGGGCGGTCCGGCCTATTCCTCGACCAGTTGTACCAAGAGCATCACCATTTCCTTGTTCTTCGACGGCACCAATAATCATGAGCCGTCGGACCGTGAAGCCAAGCCACCGAACACCTCGAATATCGCCCGGCTTTATCACGTCGCCATGAGCCACGGAAACACACGGAAGGACACGGGAAACACCCCCAAGCCTGTGCCGTGTTTTTCCCTGTGCTTCCGTGCTTACCCGCTTGTGCCTTCCCCCATCACCATAAAAAAGGAGCCCATCATGTTTGATTTCGCCATCCTGTGGCGATTCGCCCAACGCGGCCTGACCCTGCTGGCGCTCGCCGTGCTGCCCTGGCTGCCGGCACAGGCCATGGGCGACAAACCCGAAATGGTTCCTGCCGGCGTCGAAGGCTACAACCACACCTCAGCCAATATCAATAACTTCAGCGTCAACCGCGCAGGCGGCCACAATATCGCTCCGTTCAATAGCTATGGCGGCTCGCAATCCTGCTGCGTTTCCTTGCCACGCCAATGGCGGCCTGGACTGATGGCCACCGTCGAGTGGGAAAAAGACTCCAAGCCATTCGGCAATCCTGAATTAGCCAAAGGCAAATATGACGAAGCCTGGATGCAAGCCTTCGACCGCCATAAAGCCCAGTATTTTTCTTCTCACCGCGCCGTCGTCGAAATCCCACGCTACGACCCACCATGTGCAGTACAAGTCCACTTCCTTCCTTGCAATGAGGTCCGGGTTACCGCTACCTGCCACAAACCTAGTGGTCCTAACTTTCCCTATAAAGACTGGTATCAGATCAAGGAGCCCAAGACATGTCCCAAATAGACAGCCGTCCCAAGCCCGAAGCGGTACAGCTCCGTTCAGCCCCCTTCCCCGAGGGTGGCCTGCTACCCACCACCCTGGCCGAGCGCCGGCAGAACCTGAACTTGCAGGCCCGCGACGAGAACGCCGAAAAAGCCCGCCGCCGCAAAGCCGCCGCCGAGGGCGGCCGCGCCTACTCGACGCCCTGCAACAAGACCATCACCATCTCACTGTTCTTCGACGGCACCAATAACCATGAGCCGTCGGATCGGGAAGCCAAGCCGCCGAACACCTCGAATATCGCCCGGCTATTCCACGCCACCATGGGCCTACTGCCAGGCGCCGCCACCAGCATTCCCAACTCCCCTGGCGGCAAGCTGCTGGATCAAGGGGTCTACCGCTACTACATCCCCGGCGTCGGCACCCGCTTCCCGGAAATCGGTGAGCTGAAGCCGATGAGCAGCGGTCTGATCTTCGCCAACGGCGGCGAGGACCGCATCAACTGGGGACTGACCCGCATCATCGACACTTTGCTGATCAACTTCACCGGCGATGGCCTACCGGAAACCACGGCCCGAGAGATGATCACCACGCGGATGCGCACCACCATCTCGCAACAGGATGGCTACCGCTACCGCAAGGATGCTTTGCAGCCGCATCTGGAGGCGCTGGCCGAGGCCCGCTACGCCAAACCCCGGCCCACCGTGCTCGGCATCCGCCTGTTTGTCTACGGCTTCTCGCGCGGCGCCGCCGAGGCCCGGGTGTTCGCCCGCTGGCTGGAGGCGCTGACCCGGTCCGAGGACGCGCCGGCCGACGCGGTGGATGTCCAGCACACGCTGATCGGCATCCCGATCTCGATTCGCTTTATGGGCCTGTTCGACACCGTCGCCACCGTCGGCCTGGCCAATAGCGTGCCGATGTGCGACGGCCACATGGCCTGGGCCAGCGACAGCCAGCTGCGCCTGTCCGACAACCCTCAGTTTCTGGAGCAGTGCCAGCACTTTGTCGCCGCCCATGAGCAGCGCGCCAGCTTCCCGCTGGATAGCATCCGCCGCCGCGAGGACCCCAAGCAGGCCAATACCGCGTCGCGCTACCGCTCTGGCTGTGTCGAGACGCTGTATCCCGGCATGCACAGCGATGTCGGCGGCGGCTACAGCGTCGGCGAACAGGGCAAGGGCATCGACCCCAAGAACCAAGAATGGCAATGGATGCTGCTGTCGCAGATACCGCTGCACGATATGTACCGCGCCGCCTTCGAGGCCGGCGCGCCCTTGACCATGCCGGAGGCTGCCATTCCCGTCAGCGTGCGAGAGGTTGACCCTTGGCGGGTCATGAGCGCGGACACCCGCCGCGAATTTGCTATTTCTCCTACCGTCATCACCCGCTTCAACGTCTGGCTGGAACAAGCCCAGGCCGGCGGGCTGGAAGACGTATTACGCGGCCAGATCGCCTGGATCACCGGCTGGCGCATCCACCGCTGGATCCCCGGGTCGCGCTGCTTTTACGAATCCGCGCACAGCCAGCCGCAGCAGGACTATTTCAAGCGCTGCGACGACAAGGACCAGCCAAAACCCTTGCGCCAGGCGCTGGAACGCGAGCATGAGCGGCAGTTGCAGGAGGACCTGGCCCAGCGCGACAACAAGCCGCCGCCGCAGCTGTCGCCGGAGCAGCAGGAGCAGCGCGACAAGGACCGCGAGCTGATAGCCAAAGCCGCCGCCGGCAAGGCGATTCCGGACGGCGGCAAGGCCAAGGACGGCAGCGAGCAGATGGTGACGCGGCCGGGCGTGGCCACCCGGGTCAATATCGACAAAGGTTTTGAGCCGGTGATCGACCAGCAGCAGCTGGAGCACGGCGCCAAGGACTTCCGCAAGGACTATGTGCCGGAGTGGCAGTTGTCCGGCGACCCCAGCAGCGTCATCGATGGCGTGTTCGATCTGCTGCTGGGCGGCACCGTTTACCTGCTCAACAGCGACGACGAGGCCGCCGAATACGCCAGCATCCGCGAGGGCGGCCAGGCCAAGGAAAAAATCCTGTTCGGTCAACGCGAGCTGCGCGATCTGGTGCTGCTGTACGACGAACACATCCACGATTCGCGCGCCTGGTTCATCTATTCCACCCTGGGCACCCGCGAACCGTGGACCGATTACTTCCGCTACCGCACGGTGTTCTACGACGACGAATCCAACAAGCCGCTGTCGCCGCTGATGATCGCCGGCCGGGTGGTGGGGCTGGCGGTGACGCTGGGCAGCGTCGGTTTCGCGATCAAGCGCAAGGACCCGCGCTATCTGCTGGGTCTGATGCTGCCGTCGCTGGGCTTGCCGGTATTGAGCGGGCGCGGCTGGCCGCAGTGGTCGGCCGGGGCGCTGCCGGAGCTGAGCTTCACCGACCCGCAAAGCGGGGCGGCCCTGCCGATGGCGGAGCTGGACCCGGCGCTGCGCGCCTTCAGTCAGCGGCCGGCGGCGGCGGAAACGGTGCTCAGGCAGCTGTGGCGCGCCGAACCGCGGCTGCCGGTGTTCGGCGCCGAGCCGTGGCAGCCGACGCCGCTGATGCTGAGGGCCTGGGAGGCGCGTAAACAGGACGTGGCGGAACTGGAGGCCTGGCGCGCCTTGACGCCGCCGCACCCCAACGACCCGGACGCGCCGCCGTTCCCGCCGCGGCCGTGGTCATGGTGAGGCCTTCTTTTTCCATCAAACTTAATACATGCAGGAAATCAAGCTCATGGCCATCCGTCAACGCTGGAAATTGTCCGCTATCGCCTATTTCGCCGACTTCGTCTTCACCCCGCTCCGGAGCCGTTGACGCTCTCGACTTAAAGAAAGGGAAATCCTCCATGTCTCGCGTGATTCGTCAGGGCGACCGCCTCAGCAGCGGCGGCACGGTGTTGCAGGGCAGCGGCCTGGGCGGCCATCTCCAGCGGCCGCTGGCCCGCAAGGGCGACCCGGTGTTCTGCCCGCTGAAAGACCATGGCCACAACCGCATCGCCGAAGGCGCGGCGCACTGGCTGCTGGACGATATGCCGGTGGCGCTGGAAGGCCATCGCTGCGAGTGCGGCTGCACGCTGCTCAGCAGCAGCGACGGCATCGAGGTGCATTGAGATGCGCGCGCTGCCAAGCTTGCCCTTGTTGCCGCCGCCTAAGCGGCTGTCGCCATGGGCTTGGGCGACGGCGCTGCTGTTGTTCTGCGCCGCCGGCGCCGGCCTCACGCTATGGCGCTGGCCGACGGACGCCCCGACCAACACGCTGGAGTTCTGGTTCTGGACCGCGGCTTTCGGCCCGCTGCTGTGGGCTTTCCTGCTCTGTCTGCGCGGCGTCGCCTATTACGCGGCGGACAATGACGCCGTCTTCTTCAAGGAAGAGCTGGCGCAACGCCAGCAATACTGGCTGGCCCATCACCGCCAGACGGCCAGCCTGGACGCCTGGGCGCTGCTGACGCCGCAGGCCCGCGGCGAAGCGGAATGGGCGGCGCTGTGCGCGGCCGCCAAGCCGCCGCCGGCCGCGTCCTTGCGGCAACGACCGCCCGGCTGGGAAGCCGCGCCGGGTTACGCCGAGATAGAGACCCGCTTAGCCAGCCGGCTGGCGCTGGCCTTGCGGACGAGCCAATCCGGTCCCGACGTGCCGCTGGCCCTGGAACTGTACTGGCAAGGGACAGACACCGGCAGAACCCGGTTTGTCGATGCCTTGCTTGCCCATTGGCCCGGCTTGAGTGTGGGTTCGCTAAGGCGCTGGGAGTCCATGCAAACACTGGATGCCGCCATTGAACGGCTGCACACCCCGGCGGCGGACGGTTCCTCGCCGGCGGCGGTCTTGTGCGCCGGCCTGGCGCTGGACCCTCAGCAGCCGACGCGGCAGGCCGGTTTCGCCTGGCTGCTGCGCCGCCCCGGCCCCGACGACGCGGTGCGGCTGAGCCGCCCGGAATGGAGCGACAGCGGCGAGGATGTCTGCGCCGGCGCCACCCGCAACGCCGAGCAAGCCCCGGCCGCCTGCCTGGGCCTGGACAAGCTGACGCCGACCGCCGCTCCCTGGCCGACGCCGGACAAGGGCTTGCGGCCATGGTGGGACGGCCCGCCGGAGCTGGATGGCCCAGCGCTGTGCACGCTGGCCGCCATCCACGCCGCCGCCCAGCGGCAAGCCTGCGGCTGGCTATTGCAAGAACAAAGCATGCTTTATGCCGGGATGGCGCTGCCGGCGGCCTCACTCTCCAACAATAAGGACACGGCATGAGCGCACCTTCAAAACCCCATGGCCTGCTGATCATGCTGTTGGCGCTGGCGCTGCTGCTTTTGTTACTGGGCATCCCGCTATGGCTGTACCGCGACGCCTTGATCGGCGCCGACGCGGCCGCGGATGGCAGCCGCCCGGTCTGGTGGCCGCTGCTGTCCTTGGCCGCGGCCGGGCTGCTGGCTTACGGCCTGTATCGCCTGCTCAAGAAACAGGGCCTGCTGACCGGCCTGGAGCGAGTGCTGCGCTGGGGCGCGCCGCCGCCCCGGCTGCTGGATGCCGACGCGCCGGCCCCGGCCGCCCCCTGGGCCGGCCTGGAACGCGTGGCCCAACGCTGGCGCGAGCGCCCGGCCCAGCAGCGCCCGCACTGGCTGCTGCTCTGCGGCGCGCCCGAAGCCGTCCGCCAGGCGGCGCCGGCGCTAGCCCAACAGCCCTGGCTGGAAACCGACGGCATGGTGCTGATCGACGCCTCCGCCCCCCCGCCTCCCGGCGGCTGGCGACGCTTGCGCGGACGCTGGCAAGCGCCCGCCGACGCCGTCATCGCCCTGCTGCCCCAAGCCGGCGACGCCGCCGCGCTGGCCGAGCGCGCCGAGCAATTAGCCATCGCCAGCGGCTGGACCCTGCCCATCACCCTGTGCCAGCGCGCACCCGACGATGCCGGCCCCGGCGTCGCCGGCTGGCCCTTGCCGGCGCTGCCCGCCAACGCCGACGACTGGGCCGCCCAGGCCAAGGCCTGGGCCGACCGGCTGGCCCTACACGGCATTCCCACTCACCAGAACAACGTGGCCCAGCCCTTTCTGCTGCGTTGCGCCCAGTGGCTGGAACGCGAAGCCGCGGCGCTGGCCGAGGCCTGGCAGCGCTGGCGCGGCGGCCTGGGCACAGCTCCCGCCTTCACCGCGCTGGCGCTGGCCACCTGGCCGGCCGACGTCCGGCTGTGGAGCGGCGCGGTCAGCCAGGGTTTCGCCTTCGCCCCGCGCCGCCGCAGCAGCCTCTGGCAACGCCGGCTGGCCGGACTTATCGGCGCGCTGTGCCTGTTCTGGCTGGCCGGCATGCTGGCGTCCGCCTATCAGAACCACGGCCTGATCGCCGAGGCCCAGGCCGCCATCGACGCCCAACCTAAAACCGCCACCCTGAACAGCGCGCTCCAGCTACAACGGCTGCTGGAGAAGCTGGAGGCCCGCCAGCGGCACGGCGCGCCGTGGTCCGCCCGCTTCGGCCTGAACCGCGACGCCGCCTTGCTGGAACGGCTGCGCCCGCACTACGCCCGCGCCATCGGCCAGGCGATGATTGCGCCGGCCCGCAGCCACTGGGCGCAGCAATTGCAGGCGCTGAACCAGACCCCCGCCGCCGAGCTGAGCGCCGATCCGGCCCACACCGAACAAGGCTATCAGGCGCTGAAAGCCTATCTGACCCTGGACCAGCCGGCGCGCGCCGAACCGGCCTTCCTCGCCGCCCAGCTGGCGGCCCGCGACGACGGCGCCTTCTCCCCGGCGCTGCGCCGCGCGATGGCCCAGTTCTACGCCGACCGGCTGGCCGGCCAGCCCGGCTGGCGCATCCCCGCCGATCCGGCTTTGGCGCAGGCCAGCCGCCAGACCTTGATCGGCCAGCTGGGCCGCCAGCAGGCCGACGACGCCCGCTACCAGCAGATCCTGGCGGAAGCCCAAGCCAAGTATCCGCCGCAGACGCTG
>NZ_LDUR01000046.1:0-33872 GCF_001043705.1 Chromobacterium sp. LK11 | reverse complement strand
GGCGAAAACCGCTGAGAAAGCGGAACCTGCGGATGATAGGTGACCGCGCTCCCCGCGCCGCTGACGCAGCGCGGCGGACTTTGCGCAGCGTCTCAGGCCACGTAGAACAAAACGCTGACAAACTGGCAGACGCTGCCGCCCAGCACGAATAGATGCCAGATGCCGTGGCCGTGGCGGATTTTCTCGTCGTTGAGGAACCAGTAGATGCCGACGCTGTACAGAATCCCGCCCAGGGCCAGCCAGAACAGCCCGCCGCTGGGCAGCGACTCAATCAGCGGCGGCAGCGCCACCAGCACCAGCCAGCCCATCACCACGTAGAGAATCATCGACAGCAGCCGGGTGCGCCGTCCCAGCGTCAGCTCCTGAATGATGCCGAACACGGCCAGGCCCCAGCTGACGCCAAACAGGCTCCAGCCCCAGGCGCCGCGCAGGGTCACCAGCGCGAACGGCGTGTAGCTGCCGGCGATCAGCAGGTAGATCGCCGAATGGTCGCACTTCTGCAGCACCGCCTTGGCGCGGCCGCGGAAGCTGTGGTACAGCGTGGAGATCAGATACAGGGCCACCAGCGTGGCGCCGTACAGGCTGAAGCTGACCACCTTCCAGGGGTCGCCCTCGCGCGCGGCCATGGTCACCAGCACCACCAGGCCGGTAATGGCCAGCAAGGTGCCGATCAAATGGGAAATCCCGTTGAAACGTTCCCCGTGATACATAGGTATTATCCTTGCGCCGGCATCGCTCCGGCTTGACGTGCAAAAACTTTTGGAGCCGCTAGCGGGCTCCGGGTTCAATTGTCCGCCTGTTGCCGCCGGCGCGCCAGCCCTTTCTCGACGCGCCAAAACAAAAGCGGGCCGCAGGCCCGCTTTTGCTTACACGGCGAATCCGGCGCCTGTCGACGATCGCTCAGCGGATCGCCAACCGGCCGCGGCTCAGACGCCCAGCGCCTTCAGCACCTCGTCGCGCACGGTTTCCACCGCGCGGGTGCCGTCGATCTTGATGTATTTCGGCGCCTTGGCGTCGCCGCTGGCGGCGCGCTCGCCGTAGAAGCCCACCAGCACCGCGGTCTGTTCGTGGTAAACCGCCAGACGCTTCTTCACGGTTTCTTCCCGGTCGTCGTCGCGCTGGACCAGCTCTTCGCCGCTCACATCGTCCTTGCCGGCCACTTTCGGCGGGTTGAAGCTGATGTGGTAGGTGCGGCCGGAGGCCAGGTGCACGCGGCGGCCGGCCATGCGCTCGACGATGGCCGCGTCCGGCACGTCGATCTCCACCACGTAGTCGATGTCCACGCCGGCGGCGATCATCGCCTCGGCTTGCGGGATCGTGCGCGGGAAGCCGTCGAACAGGAAGCCGTTGGCGCAATCCGCGTCGGCGATGCGCTCCTTGACCAGGCCGATGATGATGTCGTCGCGCACCAGGCCGCCGGCGTCCATGATCGCCTTGGCTTCCAGGCCCAGCGGCGTGCCGGCCTTGACCGCGGCGCGCAGCATGTCGCCGGTGGAGATTTGCGGGATGCCGAATTTTTCCTTGATGAAATTGGCCTGGGTGCCTTTGCCTGCGCCAGGCGCCCCCAACAGGATCAGTCGCATGAAGATCGCTCCGTCAATTTGAATAAGATGATTTGATATCGAAATCCGGGCCGCGCCGACGCGGCCCGGCTTATGGCTTCCGTCCGTCGCCCAGCAAGCGGCGCACTCGCTCCAGATCCTCCGGCGTGTCCACGCCGGCCGGCGGCGCGGACTCGACCACGGCCACCTTGATGGCGAAGCCGTGCCACAGCACCCGCAACTGCTCCAGCGCTTCGAAACGCTCCAGCGGCGCCGGATCCAAACGGTTATAGGTCTTCAGAAAACCCGCCTGATAGGCGTACATGCCGATATGCCGCAGCACCGGTAGGTCCGCGGGCAGCGCGCTCGCATCCTGTGCGAAGGCGTCGCGGGCATAGGGAATCGGCGCGCGGCTGAAATACAGCGCGCGGCCGGCGTGGTCCAGCACCGCCTTGACCACATTGGGATTGAACATGTCGGCGGCGTCGCGGAACGGATGCGCCAAGGTCGCCACCGGCGCGTCGCCGGCGGCCAGCAGCGCCGCCAGCCGGTCGATCAAGGCCGGATCGATCAAGGGCTCGTCGCCCTGAACATTGACCACGATCTCATCGTCGGCCAGGTTCAGCGCCTGCGCCACTTCGGCCAGCCGGTCAGTGCCGCTGGCGTGGTCGGCGCGCGTCATCAGCGCCTCGACGCCGTGCGCGCGGCAGGCGGACAGCACATCCTCGTGGTCGGTGGCCACGATCACCCGGCTCGCGCCGCTCTTGGCCGCCTGCGCGGCGACCCGCGCCACCATGGGCATGCCGGCGATGTCGGCCAGCGGCTTGCCCGGCAAGCGGCTGGACGCCAGGCGCGCCGGGATCACCACGCAAAAGCCGCGGCTCATTTTATCTCTTCTTCCGGCGCCAGCTCGCGGGCCTCGGCTTCCAGCATCATCGGGATGCCGTCCTTGATCGGGTAAGCCAGCCGGTCGCCCTTGCAGACCAGTTCCTGCTTGGCCTTGTCGAAAACCAGCGGACCCTTGCACAGCGGGCACACCAGGATGTCCAGGAATTTAGCGTCCATGTTTTATCTTCAGTCGATCCAGAATCCAAGCGCTCAGATCAGGCTCCAACTCCGCCTGAACCGGCAAAACCCATAGTCTAGCACGCTGCGCTGCATCATGAATCACCCGCCGCAGCTTGACCGCGTCCTTGCTGGTGACGATCACCGCGTCCACGTCGGCCGGCAGGTCGGCGGCCTCGAATTGATGATGGTCGGGCCAGGCCAGGCACAGCTCCGGCCGCAGGCCCAAGCCGGCCAGCGTGTCGAAAAAGCGCTGCGGATGGCCAATGCCGGCCATCGCCGCCAACTTCAGGCCGGCGAAATCCGCCGCCGCCCGCGTCTCCTCCGGCGCGTCCAGCCGCTGCAAAGCCGCCGGGCGCAAGCGCATGGCGAAGCGCCGCGGCCCGGCCGGCAAGTCCAGTCCGGCGTCGCCGCCGTTGACCACCACCGCGCCCGCCGCGGCCAGCCGCGACCACGGCTCGCGCAAGGGACCGGCCGGCAACAAGCGCCCGTTGCCGCCGCCGCGCGCGCCGTCCAGCACCACGATCTCCAGATCGCGGCGCAGCCGGTAATGCTGCAGCCCGTCGTCGGTCAGAATCAGTTGCACATCAGGGTGCAGCGCCAGCAGATGGCGGCCGGCGGCGACGCGGTCGCGGCCCACCACCACCGGCGCGCCGCCGGCGGCCAGCAACAGCGGCTCGTCGCCCACCTCCTCCGGCGCGCTGTCCGGCCGCACCAGCGTGGGCTGGCGATGACTGCCGCCGTAGCCGCGGCTGATCACGCCCGCCTTGACGCCTTCGCCTTGCAAATCGCGCAACAGCCCCAGGGTCAACGGCGTCTTGCCGACGCCGCCGACATTGATGTTGCCTATCACCACCACCGGCGCGTCCAAGCGCTCGGCGCGCAGCCAGCCGCGGCGATAAGCCAGCCGCCTGGCCGCCGCCGACAGGGCAAACAGCCCTTCCAGCGGAGCCAGAAGGGCTGTCAGCCACCAGCGCGGCCGATACCATTGCCGTTCTATCCAATGCATGCGGCTATTGCGAACGGGTGGCGAAAGTCAGTTGGTTGAGCCCGGCCTCGCGCGCCGCCTCCATCACCGTCACCACTGATTGGTGCGTGGCCTTGGCGTCGGCGTTGACGATGACGATCACATCGGTCTTGCCCGCGGCGTCGTCCTTCAGCTTGTTCAGCAGCGCCGCCTTGTCGCCGGCGGCCAGCTTGGCCTCGCCCACCGCCATCTCGCCGTTGGCGGCCACCGCCACGGTGATTTCCGACGACTTGGTCTTGGCCTGCTCGCCCTGGGCGGCCGGCAGATTGATCTTGAGTTCGGCGAACTTGGAATAGGTGGTGGTGACCATCAGGAAGATCAGGATCACCAGCAGCACGTCGATCAGCGGAATGAAGTTGATCTCGGGCTCTTCGCGACTGCGGCCTCGGCGGAAATTCATGCTCAGCCCCCGTTTTTACGCTCGCCGTGCAGCACTTCCACCAGCTTGACCGCCTGCGACTCCATCTCCACCAGCAGACCGTCCACCTTGGAGCGGAAATGGCGATAGAACATCATGCTGGGAATCGCCACGATCAGGCCGAAGGCGGTGTTGTACAGCGCGATGGAAATGCCGTGCGCCAGCGCCTGCGGGTTGTTGCCGGCCGGCGACTGCGAGCCGAAGATCTCGATCATGCCTATCACCGTGCCCAGCAGGCCCAGCAAGGGCGCCATCGCGGCGATGGTGCCCAGCGTGGTCAGCAAGCGCTCCAGCTGGTGCGCCACCACGCGGCCCTCGTCCTCGATCGCTTCCTTCATCACTTCGCGATTGCCGCCGACGTTGCGCAGACCGGCGCAGAACAGGCGGCCCAGCGGCGAATGTTCCTGCAGCTTGCGCAACAGCTCGTCGCTGGCGCCGGCGCGGCGGTATTCCTGCAAGGCCTGCCCCAGCAGGCCCTCCGGCGCCACGCTGCTCTTTCTCAGGCTGAACAACCGTTCAAAGATAATCGCCAGCGACACGACCGAGGCGGCGATGATGGTCCAGATCGGCCAGCCGGCCGCTTCAATGATTGACCACACGAGGAGGTTCTCCGAAAAACGATTGCAAACACTAGGGTCTGCCGCGCCGGTTTCACCTTGGCGAAACCCGGCGCGGCAGACCCTGAACTTTAGCGGCATCCATGCCGGTTCAGCAACCGGCGTCGCGGCGCGCGCTCATCGCCGCGACCGCAAACAGGCGCTTAGCGGCGAAAACTACGCAGAGTTGTCAACAAAGCCGCCTAAACCCATCTTTTATAAAGGCTTTCGAATTCTCGCCCTATTTCGTCGGCGGCGCTCGAAACTCAACTTGACGAAAGCCCCGCCAGGCAAGGCTTTCAAGCAAATCTATCAATTTCGCGACCGCGATTGGGGGCTGCCGCTTTTTTAACCTTTGCCAGCAAAAGCCAAGCCCCGGCAAGCGATCCACACAGTTATCCACAAGGTTATTCAGCCGCCGCTGTGGATAATTGCCGCGCCTCAATCCCGCAGCGAAATCACGCGCCAGCCCTGCTGCTCGGCGTGGGCGCGCAGGGTGTCGTCCGGATCCACCGCCACCGGATGGTCGACCAGCTTCAGCAGGGGCAGATCGTTGTGCGAATCGCTGTAGAAAAAGCTCTGCCCGTAGCTGTCCATGCTCAGGCCGCGCTCGTCCAGCCACTGCTGCAAACGGGTGATCTTGCCCTGCTGGAAGCTGGGCACGCCGCTGACGCGGCCGGTGAAGCGCCCGTCCTCTTCCTCTTCCAGCTCGATGGCGATCAGATGCTCCACGCCCAGTTCGCGCGCGATCGGCCCGGTGATGAAGCGGTTGGTCGCGGTGATGATGATGATCTCGTCGCCCTGGGCCGCGTGCGCGGCCAGCAATTCGCGCGCCTTGCGGGTGATGATGGGCTTGATGTGCTGTTCCAGGTAATCGGCGTGCAAGGCGTCCAGCTCGGCGCGGCTGAAGCGCTTCAGGGGCTCCAGCGCGAACGCCAGATACTCGTGGATGTCCAGCGTGCCCTGCTGGTACTGCCGGTAGAAATAATTGTTGCGCTCGTCGTAATGCGCCTGTTCCAGAATGCCGCGCTGGATCAGGAAGCGCGGCCATTCGAAATCGGAATCGCCGGCGATCAGGGTGTGGTCGAGGTCGAACAGCGCCAGGTTGCGCAATGCGGTGGTGTCGGTCATGGTTCCGGGCTTGCGGTTTGCAAAACGTTTTTCACCAGCGGCACGGTAATCGGCCGCCTCATGGCCAGAGAGTAGCGGTCCAATATGTCAATCATGCCGATCAGGCTGGACAGGTCGCGCCGCCAGTGGGTCAGCAGGTAGCGGTAGACATCGTCCGGAATGGACAGCTGGCGGCTGGCGGCGTGGCTGCGCAGCGCGGCCAGCTTGTCCTCGTCCGACAAGGCCTTGACCTCGAACACCAGGCCCCAGCCCAGCCGGGTGCGCAGATCGTCGCGCACCGCCAGGGCCATCGGCGGCTGGCGTCCGGCCATCAGCAAGCGCGACTCCCCGCTCTCTTTCAGCGAGTTGTAGAAGGAAAACAGGGTGATCTGGTCGTCCGGCGCCAAGTCGTCGACATGGTCGACGGCGATGAAGCTGGCCTCGCGCGCGAAGTCAGGCAGATGCTCGGTCTTGCCGTCCAGATAGATGGAGGCGCGCCCCAGCCGCTCGGCGTGGGCGATCCAGGCCTGCAGCAGATGCGTCTTGCCGCAGCCGGGCTCGCCCCACAGATAGATGAAGCGCTCGCCGGCCTCGGCCGTCAGCGCGGTAATCACCTCGCGGTTGCGTTCGGCCAGGAAATTGTCGAAGGCCGGCAAGGGGGTGGGCGTCAAATCAAGTATTAACTGGTCCAAGTGAAGGCGATCAAACTGGGTTTTGATGTCTGTTTCTGATTTTACGCTGATAAAAGCGTGTGTTGAAATAAGCGCGCGCCAGAAAGCGGCATATCACCAGGGTGGCGGCCGCCATCGGCAGGGCCAGCAGCAGGCCGGCGAAGCCCAATAACTGTCCAAACGCCAGCAGGGAAAATATCACCGCCACCGGCGACAGGCCGATGCGCTCGCCCACCAGCCAAGGGGTGATCAGGAAGCTTTCCAGCAACTGCCCGGCGCCGAACACGCCCAGCACCAGCAGCACTTCGCCGGCGGAATCGAACTGCAGCGCGGCGGCCAGGCCGGCCAGCGCGAAGCCGAGAAAAGTGCCCAGATAGGGAATGAACACCAGCAGGCCGGCCACCACGCCGATGGCGATGCCGGACTCCAGCCCCAGCAAGGCCAGGCTGGACGCGAAGATCAGCGCCATGATCAGCATCACCGACAGCTGGCCGCGCAGGAACTCGCCCAGCACCCGGTCCAGTTCTCCCGCCAGGGCCTCCACTTCGCCGGCCCAGCGCCGCGGCACCAGCTTGGCCAGCATCGCCGCCATCCGCGGCCCGTCCTGCAGGAAATAAAACAGCAGCACCGGCAGCAACAGCAGATTGAACAGCAGGCCGGCCAGCATGAAGCCGCTTTGGGTCGCGCGCAGCGCCACCGCCGACAGCGCGCTCTTCAAGGCGCCGGCGTTGGCGGCCAGCGCTCGCTTCCAGCCGGCGGCGTCCAGTTCCAACTGGATGGCGAACTCGGCGCGCAGCCAGGGCAGCAATCTGCCCTGGGCGAAGTCCACCAAGACCGGCAAGCGGTCGATCAGGCCCTGGGTCTGCTTGAACAGCATAGGCGCCACCACCAGCAGCAGGGCGAAGGTGGCGGCCATGCCGGCCAGCGTCACCAGGCCGGCGGCCAGCGGCCGCGGCAGGCCCTTGCCGGCCAGATGGCGCATCGCGGGATTGAGCACATAGGCCAGCACCGCGGCCACCGCGAACGGCGTCAGCGCGGCGGCCAGCTGCTGCAACAGCCAGCCGGCGAACAGCAAGGCTGTTGCGCCGATGACCCAGGGAATCAGACGGTTTTGGGAGCGTTTCATCGCGACTTCAGTTAAAATGTGCTGCTTTCGCGTCGGCGAAAGCTTGATGTAAAAATACTTCAAGATTTGCAGAAAGCGAGTTTACCTTGAACACCACTTCCCTCAGTTACCGTGATGCCGGCGTCGACATTGATGCCGGCGACGCGCTGGTCGAGAACATCAAGCCTTATGCCAAGCGCACCATGCGCCCGGAGGTGATCGGCGGCATCGGCGGTTTCGGCGCACTGGTGGAGATTTCCAAGAAATACAAGGAGCCGGTGCTGGTTTCCGGCACCGACGGTGTCGGCACCAAGCTGAAACTGGCCTTCGACTGGAATCGTCACGATACCGTGGGCGTCGACCTTGTGGCAATGAGCGTCAACGACATCCTGGTGCAAGGGGCGGAACCGCTGTTCTTCCTCGACTACTTCGCCTGCGGCAAACTGGACGTGCCCCAAGCCACCGACGTGATCAAGGGCATCGCCGCCGGCTGCGAACAGGCAGGCTGCGCGCTGATCGGCGGCGAGACCGCTGAAATGCCCGGCATGTACCCGGCCGGCGAATACGACCTGGCGGGCTTCGCCGTCGGCGTGGTGGAGAAGAGCGCCGTGATCAGCGGCCGCGACATCGCCCCCGGCGACGTGGTGCTGGGCTTGAAATCCAACGGCGTGCATTCCAACGGCTACTCGCTGGTGCGCAAGATCATCGAACGCGCCCAGCCGAACCTAGACGCGCCGTTCGAGGACGGCCGCAGCCTGCGCGAAGCCATCATCGCGCCCACCCGCATCTATGTGAAGCCCTTGCTCAAACTGATGCAGGCGCTGCCGGTCAAAGGCATGGCCCACATCACCGGCGGCGGCATCACCGAGAACACCCCGCGCGTGCTGCCGGACGCCGTCGTCGCCCAGATCGACGCCGCCGCCTGGCCGCAGCCCAAGTTGTTCCAGTGGCTGCAGCAAGAAGGCAAGGTCGACAGCCAGGAAATGTACCGCACTTTCAACTGCGGCATCGGCATGGTGGTGATCGTGGCGGCGGAACACGCCGACCAGGCCGCCGCGCTGCTGCAGGCCGAAGGCGAAACCGTGTACCGGATCGGCGCGGTGCGCGCCCGCAATGGTGACGAACATCAAACTCAGATCGCCTAAAACGCTGCGTTGGATGCTACTGGCGCCGCTGGCCCTGCTGGCGGCGTTTGTCATTTATCGCGAGGCCGCCATTCTGGCCGACCTCGACCGCTGCCTGGACCTGGGCGGCAGTTGGCACGAACAGCAGTTGCGCTGCATCACCGATGCCGCTGACTGGGAACACTATCTGGCAACGTCTCCGTCGATTCCATCATGAAGAATATCGTCATCCTGATTTCCGGCCGCGGCTCCAATATGCAGGCCATCGTCGACGCCGACATCGCCGGCGCGCGCATCGCCGCGGTGATTTCCAACCGCCCGGACGCCGCCGGCCTCGCCTGGGCGGCCGAACGCGGCATCGCCACCGCGGCGCTGGACCACAAAACCTTCGCCAGCCGCGAGGACTTTGACGCCGCGCTGGCGCAGCTGATAGACAGCCATCAACCGGACCTGGTGGTGCTCGCCGGCTTCATGCGCATCCTCGGCGCCGGCTTCACTCGCCGCTACGAAGGCCGCATGTTGAACGTGCACCCGTCCTTGCTGCCTGCCTTCACCGGCCTCAACACCCACCAGCGCGCGCTGGACATAGGGTGCAAGCTGGCCGGCTGCACCGTGCACTTCGTCACCGCCGAACTGGACCACGGCCCCATCGTCGCCCAGGGCGTGGTGGAAGTGCTGGACGACGACGACGCGAACACGCTGGCTGAACGCGTGCTGCTGCTGGAACACCAGCTCTATCCGGCCGCCGTGCGCCGCTTCGTCGCCGGTGAATTGAACATCGCCGCCGGCAAGGTGGCCAGCGGCGCCGCCGTTGCCGGCAGCCTGATGGCGCCCGCGCCCTGAGTCCATGACCAGCCGTCGCCTGATCCTGCTGGCCCTGGCCCTGTCGCTCGCCATTCACCTTGGCGTGCTGGGGTCAGGCCTGCTGCCGGATGTCCAGCTGGACTTGCCGCCGGATCAGGACTTGCGCAGCATCAGCGTCAAGATGCAGGCGCTGGACGCCAATGAGCCGGCGGCCAAGCCGGCGCTGCAAGGCGCGGTGGCGCAATTGCGGCCGGCCGCGCCCAAGCCGGCGCCGGCCAAGCCCAAACCCGCCGCCAAGAAGGCGGAGGCGTCGGCGCCGCTGGCGGCGTCGGAACCGATGGTCGCTCAGACACCGCCTGACAAGCACGCCAGCAGCGCGCCGCAGACGGAAACCAGGCCCGAAGCTTCGGCGCCGGAGGCCGAAACCAAGATCGCCTCGTCCGAGCCGGCCGCCGATAGCCTGGCGGCGAGCGACAAGGACGAGGCCAGCGCGGCGGCGGCCGTCACCGCAGCCGCCGCCGATGGCTATATCCATCCCAAGGGCAGGCTGCGCGGCTTCCCGCGCCAAGCCACGCTGGGTTACCAGGTGTTCTACGGTTCGGCGATGCTGGGCACAGGCACGCTGGACTGGAGCCGCGGCGACGGCGGCTACCGGCTGGACGTCAACGCCATCCCTTTCATCGGCCCGAAACTGCGCTATCTGTCCGAAGGCCGTTTCCAGAGCAAGGCCGGCTTGTTGCCGGACAGCCTGCAGGCCTGGCGTGGAGGCCAAAGCAAAGAATCCGCGCATTTCGACTACAATGCGGGTCAGTTGCGCTACGGCGACCAAGGCGACAAGCTGCTGGATTTGAAGCCCGGCGCGCAGGACGTGTTCAGCCTGGCCTTCCAGCTGGGGCTGAAAGGCGGTGAACTGGGAGCGGCGCCGATCCAGATCACCACCGGCAAAAAAGTGTACGAGTACCCGATGCATCCCAGCGGCGAAACCGACTACGACACCGGCGCCGGCAAGATCCGGGTCATCGTGTTCCGCGCCGAGGGCGATGGCGATATCAATGAATTCTGGCTGGCGCCGGAGTTCTCCAATCTGCCGGTGCGCATCCAGCGCATCGACAAAGACAAGCGGATCGACCTCAGGGCCGTCCGCATCGATGTGAACGGCGCGCCGCAATGGAAGCTGCCGCCGCAACCCACGAGAAAACACAAGAATGACTATTAATCACCATCAACTGAAACATATCGAAGTCGTCATCGGCCAGATGATCCGCTTCGACCGCCCGGCCGACGCGGTGCTGTCGGCTTATTTCCGCGAACATAGCAAGCTGGGCGCCAACGACCGCCACATCATCGCCGAAACCGCCTTCGGCGCGCTGCGCCGCCTGCTGCAGCTGCGCGCGCTGATCGCGCCGGACAAGGCCACTCCGCGCCGGCTGGCCCTGGTGGCCCTGCTGAAGATCCACAAGCTCAACGTCAAGGAGTTGGGCGACGCCGCCAGCGCCGGTGAAAAGGAATGGCTGGGTCAGATCAAGGGCAAGGTGCTGCCGGCCAGCCTGGAAGTGGACGCTGAGTTGCCGCAGTGGGTGATCGAGCGCCTGGGCGAACAGGCGCCGGAACAGGTGATCGCGCTGGGCAAGGGCCTGGCGGAAGCCGCGCCGCTGGACCTGCGCGTCAACACCATGAAGATGAAGCGCGACGAGTTGCTGGGCCGGCTGCAGGCCGACGGCCTGGAATGCGAAGCCACCCCCTACTCGCCGCTGGGCATCCGCCTGAAAGCCAAACCCTCGCTGGCCAAGCACGAGCTGTTCAAGGCCGGCGTGTTCGAGGTGCAGGACGAAGGCAGTCAGCTGCTTGGCCTGATCACCGGCGCGCGCCGCGGCGAAATGGTCGTCGACTTCTGCGCCGGCGCCGGCGGCAAGACCCTGCTGCTGGGCGCGCAAATGGCCTCCAGCGGCCGCTTGTACGCCTTCGACGTATCGGAAAAACGGCTGGCCAAGCTGAAGCCGCGTCAGGCGCGCTCCGGCCTGTCCAACGTCCATCCGCAGCTGCTGGCCTCGGAAAACGACACCAAGGTCAAGCGCCTGGCCGGCAAGGCCGACCGCGTGCTGGTGGACGCGCCCTGCTCCGGCCTGGGCACGCTGCGCCGCAATCCGGACCTGAAATTCCGCCAGAGCCCGGACAGCGTGGCCGAACTGAACGCCAAGCAGGCCTCCATCCTGGCTTCCGCCGCCCGCCTGGTGCGCGCCGGCGGCCGCCTGGTCTACGCCACCTGCAGCCTGCTGCCGCAGGAAAACCAGGACATCGTCGCCGCCTTCCTGGCCGACCATCCCGAGTTCAAGCTGGTCAAAATGGACGAGGTGCTGGCGGAGCAGAAGATCCCGCTGCAAATGGGCGACTACCTGGAACTGAAGCCGCAGTTGCACAATACCGACGGCTTCTTTGCCGCGGTGTTGGAAAAAACCGCCTGAGCATGCGCGAACCCCGGTCCTTGATGCGGCCGGGGTTTGTCATTCCGGGCAATACGCCTTACCATTGAATATTAGAAAAATCTCACATATTCATCCGCAAAGGCCGGCTCCATGCCAGACTCACCCACTGCCAGACAAGTCCGCAGCCGCGTCCAGCGCCGCCTGCGCTATCTATACTTGTCCGCAGTCCTGTGGCGACGCCACATCCCGATCTGGACCGCCGCCATTCTGATCGGCCTGATGGCCAGCGTCTTCGCCAACGGCAGCCACCTGTCGCACGCCATCTTCACCCGCATCTACGACAACTCGCCGTACTGGAGCCTGCTGATCACTCCGGCCGGCCTGGCGCTGGCCATCTGGCTGATGCGCAACTACTTTCCCGGCTCCGCCGGCGGCGGCATCCCGCAATCCATCGCCGCGCTGGAAGGCGGCATGCAGGCGCTGCGCGAACGCATCCTGACCATACGCGCCGCCATCGGCAAAATGCTGCTGACCCTGATAGGCATCAGCTCCGGCGCCACTTTCGGCTACGAAGGCCCCATCGTGCAGGTGGGCGCGGCGATCAAGTATTCGCTGAACCGCCACGCGGCGCTGCGCCACGAAGGCGCGGCGCGCAGCTTCATCCTGGCCGGCGGCGCCGCCGGCGTGGCCGCCGCCTTCAACGCGCCGCTGGCCGGCATCGTGTTCGCCATCGAGGAGATGGGCCGCACCTTCGACTTGCGCGCCAGCTCCACCATTCTGCTGTCGGTGATCGTGTCCGGCCTCACCGCCACCGCCATCCTCGGCAATTACAGCTATTTCGGCATGGTGTCGGTGAATATGGAGCTGGAGCAATCCTGGCTGGCCATCCCCGTCTGCGGCATCATCGGCGGCCTGCTCGGCGGCGTCTGCTGCCGCATCATGCTGGCGCTGACCCAGCGCCTGCCCGGCCCGCTGCACGGCTGGCGGCTGCAAAAGCCGGTGCTGTTCGCCGCCGGCTGCGGCCTGGCGCTGGCGGTGATCGGCATCGCCAGCGACGGCGTCACCTTCGGCACCGGCTATTTCCGCGCCCGCGAAATCATCGAGGGCAGCGGCGCCGGCATGCAGGGCTACGGCCTGCTCAAGCTGCTCAGCATGTTCATCAGCTTCATCAGCGCGGTGCCGGGCGGCATGTTCGCGCCCTCGCTGGCGGTGGGGGCCGGCTTCGGCCTGAACATGGCCAATCTGCTGCCCTTCCTGCCGCAGACCCTGATCGTGCTCTTGGGCATGGTGGGCTTCTTCGCCGGCATGACCCGCGCGCCGATGACCGGCTTCATCATCGTGATGGAAATGACCGACTCCTCGGCGATGATCATCCCGCTGATGGCCACCGCGCTGCTGGCGTCCAATGTGTCGCGGCTGATCACCCGCCGCGCGCTGTACGACGGCCAGGTGCACATCTTCCTGCGCCAGTGGCACGCGAACCAACCGCAGCCAGCCAAGCAAATTGACCCGCGGGCGGACGAAAAGTAAAATAACCCATTGAAACGCTCGGGTATTTCGCCGAAGTCAGGCGCAAGACCCGCAGCCAGATTGACGATCCAAGCAAGGACCACTGAATGAGCGCGCAACAAACCATCCAGCAAACCGTGACCGACAACCCGGTAGTGCTGTTCATGAAGGGCTCGGCCCAATTCCCGCAATGCGGCTTCTCCTCCCGCGCGGTGCAAATCCTCAAGGCCTGTGGCCTTGAACAGTTCGTGACCGTGGACGTGCTGCAGGACGCCGACATCCGCCAGGGCATCAAGGACTTCTCCAACTGGCCGACCATTCCGCAGCTCTACGTCAAAGGCGAGTTCGTCGGCGGCTCCGACATCATGTATGAAATGTTCCAGAACGGTGAATTGCAAGAGCTGCTGAAAGACCTGTAAACACCTCTCCCCGGTCCCGGCCAACGCCGGGACCTTTGTTTTTGCAGCGGAATTTACCGTTTCGAAAACACCCGCCATGTCATACAATCAGGGTGACATCCGCTTGCCCGACCCAAACCGCCCCATGCCGACACATCAGGAAACCAAAGCCGCCCTCAGCCCCGCCAGCGCCATGCCCATCGAAGAGATCTGGCGCGCGCTGGTCAACGATCAGCTCATCCCCTGGTTTCAACCGATAGTCGAAATCTCCAGCCGCAAGGTGATCGCGGCCGAAGCGCTGGCGCGCTGGCAGCACCCGGCGCTGGGCGTGCTGTCGCCGGTCAGCTTCGTGCCGGCGATGGAAGAGCGCGGCATGATCCGCGAACTGACCGAACTGATCCTGGAAAAATCGCTGTACGCCTGCAGCGACTGGCAGGAGCGCGGCCACGACATTCCGGTCACCATCAACCTGACCTCGATGTCGCTGGACGACGACAGCCTGTGCGAGCAACTGTTGCAGAAAGTGCGCATCCTGGGCCTGGAACCGGCCAAGCTGACGCTGGAATTCTCCGAGTCCACGCTGCGCCAGCACTGGCAGAAGGCCGACGCGCAGCTGTCGCAATTGCGCGCCGCCGGCTTCGGCATCGGCATCGACGAGTTCGGCATCGGCGTCACCCTGACCGACAAGCTGCTGATCAGCCATTTCAGCCTGCTGAAGGTGGATCGCGCCTTCGTCCAGGGCGTCAACTCCAACCAGCACCTGCAAGCCATCCTGCGCGAAGACATCGGCCTGGCCAAGGCCGCCGGGCTCACCACCGTGGCCATAGGCGTGGAGGACAGCGCCGATCTGGCCATGCTGGCCGAGCTGGGCTGCGACGCGGTGCAAGGCTATATCTGCAGCCCGCCGCGGGCCGCCGCCGAATTCTTGCAGTGGATTTCGGAATGGGAAAAGGGGTAAAATACCGCCCCATACCAAATACCCCCCGGCAGCCCGAGATCACCGAAGGCTGCCGGCTTCATAATTAATACCAAGAGCTGCTTTTGGCGCGCCCGCGCCGAAAGCAGCTCTTTGCCAAGGTATGGGAACGTCTCATGAACATCACCGTCGTCCAGCATCCGCTGGTGCAACACAAGCTCGGCCTGCTGCGCGAAGCCGACACCAGCACCATGAAATTCCGTCAGCTGACCCAAGAGCTGGCGCGCCTGCTCGCCTATGAAGCCACCCGCGACTTCGAACTGGAAAGCGTCACCATAGACGGCTGGTGCGGCAAGATCGACGTCCAGCAGATCAAGGGCAAGAAAGTCACCGTGGTGCCCATTCTGCGCGCCGGCATCGGCATGCTGGACGGCGTGCTCGACCTGGTGCCCTCGGCCAAGATCAGCGTGGTCGGCCTGGCCCGCAACGAGGAAACGCTGGAACCGGTGTCCTATTTCGAGAAGTTCGTCGGCAATCTGGACGAGCGCATCGCCATCATCATCGACCCGATGCTGGCCACCGGCGGCTCTCTAGTCGCCACCATAGACCTGCTCAAGCGCAACGGCTGCAAGCAGATCAAGGCGGTGGTGATGGTGGCCGCGCCCGAAGGCGTGAAAATCGTCAACGACGCCCACCCGGACGTGCAGATCTACGCCGCCTCGCTCGACAGCCACCTGAACGAGCACGGCTACATCATTCCCGGCCTGGGCGACGCCGGCGACAAGATTTTCGGCACCAAGCAAGCCTAATCATGAGCCATTCCAGCGCCGCTGCTCCCGTTTCGGACGCGGCGCTTTTTTGCGCGCCCAGCCCGGCCCCGAGCATGACAATACGCCCCGCCGCCGCAAGCGACCTCGCGGCGATCTGCCGTCTGGCCGACGAGATCAATCTGCAGCACCATCGCGCGCTGCCGCACATCTTCGCCGCCAACGGCGCCGCCGACCGCGATCGAGCGTTCTGGGCCGGCCAGCTGGACACCGCCGGCGGCGCGCTGTTGCTGGCTGAATCCGGCGGAGAAGTCACCGCCTTCGTCGCCTTGACCCTGCAGGACCTCACCCTGCCCTTCCTGCGGCCGCGCCGCATCTGCCGCGTCGCCACCCTGGTGGTGACGGCGGCTGAGCGCGGGCAAGGCCAAGGCAGCGCGCTGCTGGCGGCGGCCGAAGACTGGGCGCGGCAGCGTTCGGCCGACGAGATCCGGCTGGAGGTGAAGGACTTCAATCAGGCCGCGCTGAATTTCTACCTGCGTCGCGGCCTGGAACCGCAGTCGCGCATTCTGGGCAAACGGCTGGACCAGGCCCCCGTCCCCCATTCAGATCAAGAAAAGCAAAGAGGCTAAAATCATGTTCCAACAACTCAAGCTGGCCGTGTCCGGCGCCCAGATCCTGTTCGTCGCCTTCGGCGCGCTGGTGCTGGTGCCGCTGCTGACCGGCCTCAATCCGGCAATGGCGCTGCTGGGCGCCGGCGTCGGCACCCTGCTGTTCCAGCTGTACACCGGCCGCCAGGTGCCTATCTTCCTCGGCTCCTCCTTCGCCTTCATCGGCCCCATCATCTATTCGATGCACACCTGGGGCCAGGGCGCGACGCAGTTCGGCCTGTTCTGCGCCGGCTTCATGTATTTCCTGTTCTCCGCCGTGGTCCGCTGGCGCGGCATGGCCTTCGTCAACCGGCTGCTGCCGCCGGTGGTGATAGGCCCGGTGATCATGATCATCGGCCTGTCGGTGGCCACCGCCGCCTCCGGCATGGCGATGGGCATAGCCGGCGGCAAGCAGGTGACGCCTTACGCGGTGTCCATGCTGCTGGCGGCGATCTCGCTGGCCACCACCATCATCGTCTCCATCTACGCGCGCGGCCTGTTCAAGCTGGTGCCCATTCTGGCCGGCGTCATCGTCGGCTATATCGCCGCCGCGCTGCTCGGCGTGGTGGATTTCGCCAAGCTGGCCGCCGCGCCGTGGTTCGCGATGCCCGCCTTCCACAGCCCGGAAGTCAACTGGGCGGCCGCGCTGTTCATGCTGCCGGTGGCCATCGCGCCGGCCATCGAACACATCGGCGGCGTGATGGCGATAGGCGGCGTCACCGGCAAGG
Organism: Chromobacterium sp. LK11; assembly: GCF_001043705.1. Taxonomy (NCBI): domain Bacteria; kingdom Pseudomonadati; phylum Pseudomonadota; class Betaproteobacteria; order Neisseriales; family Chromobacteriaceae; genus Chromobacterium; species Chromobacterium sp. LK11. The sequence continues at coordinate 17,023 of NZ_LDUR01000046.1, read as the reverse complement.
ACTACACCAAGTCGCCCGGCCTGCACCGCACCCTGTCCGGCGACGGCCTGGGCGTCTGCGTGGCCGGCCTGATCGGCGGCCCGCCGGTGACCACTTACGCCGAAGTCACCGGCGCGGTGATGATTACCCGCAACTTCAACCCGGTGACCATGACCTGGGCCGCCTTGTTCGCCATCGCCATGGCCTTCTTCGGCAAGTTCAACGCGCTGCTGCAGTCCATCCCGCTGCCGGTGATGGGCGGCATCATGGTGCTCTTGTTCGGCACCATCGCCTCCATCGGCCTGAAAACCCTGATCGAGGCCAAAGTGGACCTGATGGAGCCGCGCAATCTGGTGATCATCTCGGTGGTGCTCACTTCCGGCATCGGCGGCCTCAGCCTGAAGCTGGGCGATTTCGAGCTGGCCGGCGTCGGACTGTGCTCGCTGCTGGCCATCGTGCTGAATCTGCTACTGCCCAAGCACGCCGCCAGCCATGACGGCATCGTCGAGGGCCAGGACGTATAAGAAGCTGTTTACGATCTGCTGCGCTTCGGCGATACAGCGTTGAAAACACCCTCAAAATGCTCATGTACCACTTGTACATTCCGCTTTTTCGCTAGTTTTCGCCTTGTCTCGCCCTTGCTCACGAGACTTTGAACAGGCTCTAAGAACCCGCTTGCGATTGCGCACGCCCGGCCGGCCTCCACGCGGACGCCGGCTTTTTCACGGCCGCAGCCCGCCCGCCTCCACCGCCTGCTCCAAGCGCTGAATGAACCACTGCAGGGCCTTGCCCGGCTGCGCCTGCTTCCAGGCGAAGCACATCTGGTGGTCCGGGCTGTCCTCGGCCACCTCCTTGGCCACCAGTTCTCCGCCGGCCAGATACGGCTCCACCATGGAGCGCGGCAGATAGCCGCTGCCCAGGCCGGCCAGGATCACGTCCAGCTTGGCGCGGCTGCTGTGCACGGTCAGCACGTCCTGCCCGTCCAGCAAACCGCCGGTGCGCGGCTGCAGGCGCCGCGAGGTGTCGCCTATCGCCACCGCGCGGTGCTGGCGCAGCACATGCGGCGGCAACGGCTTGTCCTCCGCCGCCAGCGGATGGCCGGCGGCCACCACCAGCACGAAATCGTAGCTGCCTATGGTGCGGGTGAAGTAGTCGCCGGGAGGCGGCATATTCGGCGCGCCTATCACCAGGTCGGCGCGGTCGTCGTACAAGGCGTCCCAAGTGCCGCCGAAAATCTCGCTGCGGAAAATCAGCCGCGTGGCCGAAGCCAGTTGATCGAATTCCGCGATCAAGGGAATCACCTGGGAAAAATCGACCAGATCGCCGATCACGATGCGCAGCTGATGCTCCCAGCCCTGCGCCTGTTTGCTGACGCGCAGCTCCAACTGACGCGCCGCGTCCAGCAGATGCCGTCCGTCCTTGAGCAGGCGCTCGCCGGCCGGGGTCAGCCTGGCGCGGTGGCCGCTGCGGTCGTAAATCTGCACGCCCAGGCTCTGTTCCAGCTTCTGTACGGTGTAGGTGACCGCGGACGGCACCCGGAACAAGGCGTCCGCGGCGGCGGCGAAGCTGCCGTGGTTGTCGATGGCGTCCAGCACCAGCAAAGCGTCGAGAGATAGTTTCATATTCAAATTTACTGATGGTTCAGTGCAAATCATTCCGCTATCTGCGGCGAAAAAACATCCTTAATATTCAGTCACTAAGTCGCGCAGCCCGCCAGAGCTGGCCGCCCGACCCCTTAGCGCGGCGCTGGATGGATTCTAGCATTTTGAACATCCTCGCCGCCGCCAAGCCACTCAATCACACAAGGATTTTGACCATGTTGAAGCAAACCGTTATCGCCGCCCTGTCTCTGATCATGCTGTCCGGCGCCGCCACGGCCGGCGGCGAAGGCGCCAGCAACGCCCGCGAAATGCGCGAGCGCATGCAAGCCCAGATCGACGCCAAACAGGCGCAAGCCCCGGTTCAAGCGCCGCAAACCAAATAAGCGCTCCACACTTTACAAGGAATTCCCCATGTTGAAACACACCGTTATCGCCGCCCTGTCCCTGATCATGCTGTCCGGCGCGGCCGCGGCCGGCGGCGAAGGCGCCAGCAACGCCCGTGAAATGCGCGAGCGCATGCAAGCCCAGATCGACGCCAAGCAAGCGCCGGCGCCGTCCCAGACCAGCCAGGCGGGCCGCTGATCCGGCTTTGTAAACGCGATCAAAGTTCATTAGCACACGCTCACAATCGTTTACCGCACTGCGGCAAAGGCCGCCATAGAATATCGACTCAAGCCCTGCAGCCGAGCGCAGCAAGCCCGGCCCCGGCGAGATCGCAATGAAAGGAAACCATCATGAAGAAAACCGTCATCACCGCGCTGTCCCTGATCATCCTGTCCGGCGCCGCCATGGCCGGCGGCGAAGGCGCCAGCAACGCCCGCGAAATGCGCGAACGCATGGAAGCCCAGATCGCCGCCAAGCAGGCCGCCGCCGCGCAGCCCGCAGCAACGGCCGCCGACGCCCAGACCAGCCAATCCGCCAGCTAAGATGGCAAGCCGCCCCCTCCCGCCCGCGCTTCGCGGCGGGAGGCCCGGCACCCGCGAAATGCGATTCACACTCGTTTGCAAATTGATCGCCGCCAGCGCCGGACAAAACCCCGGCCTTCACTAGAATTCAATGGCGATGCAAGCCGCCAACGCGACGGCAAGCCTCGCCGGGCCCGCAGCCGACCTCCGTCGACGCCCTGCGCCGAGCCGGTCGACCGGTCGATTTGCCATGAAAGGAAACATCATGCTGAAGAAAACCGTACTGACCACCCTGTCCTTGATCCTGCTATCCGGCGCCGCGATGGCCGGCGAAGGATTGTCCAATATGTGGGAAATGCGCGCGCGCATGGACGCCCAACTGCAAACGCAACAGCAGCAAGCGCCGCAAGCGCAGGACGCCGCCGGCAAGTAAACGCCGAGCCCCCGCGCAGCGCCCGCCCACGCGGGCGCTTTGTCATTCCGGCCGGCGCAAGCGCGCCATGATCAGCGTGTCTTCATAACGGCCGGCGCGCAGCTGCTCCATCCGCCGCCGCCCTTCCAGCTCAAAACCGAATTTGCGGTACAAGGCGATAGCCGGCTCGTTGTCGTGCACCACCGCCAGCTCCACCCGCAGCAGCCCCAGCCAGTTGTCGGCCAGCTCCAGCAGCGCCCGCAGCAAGGCCGAGCCCACGCCGCGGCCATGCCAGTCCGGATGCACGACGATGAACAGGTCGGCCGCGTGCCGGATGCGCGGACGCTCATTGCCGATCAGGCCGGCGTTGCCTATGACCCGACCCTCGGCGGTGCAAGCCACCAGGGAATGCACGTGCGGCTGCGTTTGCGCCAGCTTCCGCCGCCAGTCGTCCACCGATTGGTAAGGCAGTTGCAAAGTATTGGCCACCACTTCCTCCAACACCATCATCGCCGCCAGCGCGGGCGCGTCTTCGGGCTCCACCTTCCGGATATGCAGTTCCTGCACGATGTTCCTCCTATCGATTGTCGCGGCTCAAGCCATGAACCATCATGAGCGGAATCCGGCGAAGCCGGCAAGCGAAAATGACGGAGGGATTTCAACTCGGCGCAAGCGCTCGTCAAAACGGGTATCCTGATACCCTGCGACAAACCCTCAAACGCCTCAAGGAGCGCGTCATGCTGATGCACAAGGAATTGGCCAGCCTGCTGGTGGTGGACGTTCAGGAAAAACTCGCGCCGGCGGTCGCGGACGCGGCCGGCATGGCGGCCCGCTGCCGCTGGCTGATAGGCGTGGCCGGCGATCACTGCGTGCCGGTGGTGTTTTCGGAGCAATACCCGCGCGGCCTGGGCCACACGCTGCCGGAACTGCTGGCCCAGGCGCCGGAGCCGCACGTGGTGGAGAAAACCCACTTCTCCTGCGTGGCCGCGAACTGTCTGCCGGAGGCGGTCCTGGCTCGGCCGCAAGTCATCGTCTGCGGCATGGAAACCCACGTTTGCGTGCTGCAAACCGTGCTGGAGCTGCTGGATATGGATAAACAGGTCTTCGTGGTGGCGGACGCGGTGTCCAGCCGCAAAGCGTCCGACATCGAACTGGGCCTGCAGCGGATGCGCGACGCCGGCGCCGTCATCGTCAGCAAGGAAATGGTGTTGTTCGAATGCCTGCGCCAAGCCGGCGGCGAGCACTTCAAGCGGATGAGCCAGCGCTATCTGGTGGGCGAGCAGCCGTGACGCGGCGAAAATGAAACGGGGTCGCCGGCTTCGCCGATCGACCCCGATCCAAGGCGGCTGTGCCGCTCTCTTATCCCCTTTGGAGACTGGCGCGAGACGCCGGGCCATGCCCAGGCGTCACCAGATCGATTTATATTTAGCAATTGCCGTGCCAAGTTAACAGTTACCGGCCAAGCCTTTGATTCGTTAACACATTCGCAACACAAGCCCGCCCAAAGCATGGTGTAATGGGGGCTTGGCGGCATTCATTGCACCAAATCAAGGCATTTCGTTCGATTCGGCGCACCAAAAATGTGCAATGCGCGGCGACCGGCTGAACTTTCTCAGCCGCCCCCGCGCCTAATATCCGGCTACACTACAGCGGCCTTGCAGCCGGTCCGACGCCGACGCCTCGGCCCATTCGCAACGCCCGCCCCTCAACGGGCCGCCCGGCGGCCCGCCACGATAACGACAACAGGAAACTCCATCATGCAAGCAAGCGTTTTCAAGGACATCCTCAATACTCTGCCCGCCGTCGACGACATCCGCGCCATCGTGCTGCTGGACGCCGGCGGCGAACCGGTCGGCCGGCTGGACAACCAGCCCGGCACCGCCGGTTCGGTGCGCGTTTACCACGCGCTGATCAAAAGCCACGGCCACATAGACCGCAAGGCCGCGCGCGAGGGCCTGGCGCTTTACGCCGAACACACGCAGGACGCCCGCGCCAATCCGGGCAAGCATCCCAATATCGACCGCCTGCTGTCCATCGCCGAAGCCGACGCCCCCGGCCTGCGCGCGCGTCTGGTGCTGAACCAGGACGAATGAAGCGCGCCCCGCGCCCAAACAAAAAGCCCGCTCGAATGAGCGGGCTTTTTCGTAAAGCGATTCCCGAAAGCGGAAATTAGGCTTCGGCAACAACCACGATCTTGATCGGGGCGACAACGTCGTGATGCAGGGCGATCTCGATATCGTACTCGCCGATGGCCTTGAACGGGCCGTTCGGCAGGCGAACTTCGAAACGCTTAACCGGCACGCCGAAGGCGGTCACGGCTTCAGCAACGTCGACGTTGGTCACGGAACCGAACAGACGGCCGTCAACGCCGGCTTTCTGAGCGATGGTGACAACGGCCTCAACCAGTTTCTCGGCGCGCACTTTGGCGTCGGCCAGGATCTCGGCTTGCTTGGCTTCCAGTTCGGCGCGGCGAGCGTCGAACTCTTTCAGGTTGGCTTCGGTAGCGCGCTTGGCTTTGCCTTGCGGGATCAGGAAGTTACGGCCGTAACCATCCTTGACTTTAACCACATCACCCAGTTGACCCAGGTTGGCAACTTTTTCGAGCAGAATGATTTGCATCTTTTAAGTTCCTTTCCCGGCTTAGTGCTGGTCGGTGTACGGCAGGAAAGCCAGGAAGCGAGCACGCTTGATAGCGGTGGTCAGCTGACGCTGGTAGCGAGCCTTGGTGCCGGTGATGCGAGCCGGAATGATTTTGCCGTTTTCGGCGATGAAGTCTTTCAGGAGATCAACGGATTTGTAGTCGATTTCCTTGATGCCTTCTGCCGTGAAGCGGCAGAACTTCTTGCGCTTGAAGAGTTGACGAGCCATTTTGACTAACCTTTTACAAATTCAACATATTCGATATTGAGCACTAACCGCGGATTTCTGAGGCTGCGCTGGGACAGAAAGCCGGTGAGGTTCACCGTGTTTCCCGCCAGTTTCCCGGAAAATTTCCGAGCGTCTTCGCCTATCAGCACGGCCTGTATTTCGCAGGCCACATCCCGATCGAAACCATGAGCTGTCTGTCTGGACTGATGCTTGAGCCACATTTCCAGCACCGGCAAGCCGGCGGGCGTGTATCTCAGCGCATCCTCGCGGTCGACCGTGGCGGTCAGCGCCAGACGGTTCTGCAAGACCTTGCTCCGGCCGATTAGGCGGAAGCTTCAGCCTCGGCTGCCGGCTGCTGGGCGTCCAGCAGGTTCTTGGCCTTTTCGTCCTTCATCATCGGGGACGCTTCGGTAACCGCGCGCTCCAGCTTGATGGTCAGGTGACGCAGAACAGCGTCGTTGAACTTGAAGGCGTGTTCGATTTCAGCCAGGGTCTCGGACTGGCACTCTACGTTCATCAGAACGTAGTGAGCCTTGTGCAGCTTCTGGATCGGGTAAGCCAGTTGACGGCGGCCCCAGTCTTCCAGACGGTGGATTTTGCCCTCAGCGGCCAGAACCATGCCCTTGTAGCGCTCGATCATGGCCGGAACCTGTTCGCTCTGGTCCGGGTGGACGATGAACACGATTTCGTAATGACGCATGTTAACTCCTTGTGGCTATTGAAGCCTTTTGCCATGCGGTTGCAAAAGGCAAGGTGTTGAAACCGCAGCATTCTACGCGCTTAGCCAGCGGCAGGCAAATAAATCAGGGCCTTCCGCGCGGGGCGGCAACGACGCTGTGGCGAAAACGATGGGGAAAGCGGCCTGCGCGCGCGGCGGGCGCGCCATTCGACGGCCTGTTCGCAGCGTGCGTCCCACGCCGCGCGGCGCGCCTTTGAGCAGGTTTTCAGAGCTTTTTGTCGCGGGAAATATCCACCACCACTCCATTGCTCAAGGTCACCGTGGTGGTGTAGGGCACCGCGTCGTTGGCGAGCCAGGACAGCGAGCGGGTGCTGGTCTCCACCACCGCGTTGGCGTCCTTGGTTTTGACCGTGGGGCCGTTGCTGCTGTAATCGGGCGCGCCGGCCTGGGACACCAGTTCGGCCTCGGACATGCCCTTGTGCAGCTTGATGTAGACCTCGAACGGAATCGGCCCCGCCGCGGCCAGCGCGGACGCGAGGGACAACAGAACGGCGAGCGGGGTTTTCATATGCCTTCCTTTGCGACGACGCGGCTCAGCGCACTTTTTTGACCACGTCTATCAGTTCGGTGACCATGCCGGTGGCGTCGCCCTGATGCAGCGCGCGCGCCACACAGCCTTTCATGTGATTTTCCAGCAACTGCATCGACACTGCGTCCAGCGCCGACTTGACCGCCGCCACCTGAGTCAGGATGTCCACGCAGTAGCGGTCCGCCTCCACCATGCCGCTGATGCCGCGCACCTGGCCCTCGATGCGCGCCAGCCTCTTGATCAGCGCGCTCTTGCCCGGCTGCACCACGGTTTTGTCGGAAAGCGGGGCCGCTGCGTCGCAACAGCCGTCCTGCGGTTTTTCTTGCGTCATGTCCATCCCAATTCCAGGCGGGTTCAAAGCGGGCCCGGCCGCCGCCTGCGGGCCGGGCTGCGGCCATTGTGACGCAGTTGCGCGCGGCCGCCTAGGCCTCCACCCGCAGCATGCCCATCATCCCGGCGTCCTCGTGCTCCAGGATGTGGCAATGGAACATGCGCAGGCCCGGCATGTCCTGGCGGAAACGCAGCCGCAGCGTCTCGCCGGCGGAGACATTGGCCACGTCGCGCCAGGCCAGGAACGGCTCTTCGCGCCAGACGCCGTCGTTGCGGCGCGCCAGCGTCTGGAACTGAGTGCCGTGAATGTGGAAGGGATGATCCATGTCCGCTTCGTTGACGATCTCCCACTCCTCCACCACGCCCACCTTGCCGAGGAAGTCCGCCCGCGCCATGTCGAAGGTCTTGCCGTTGATCAGGAACATCGCGGCGGGATTGGCCATATCCTCGGACAGCACCACTCTGCGCCGCACCGCCGGCGCGCCCAGGGGCTGAATCTCGCGCAGCCGCGCCGGCAGCGGCGCCGTGGCGGCGGCCGCGGCCCCTCGGCGCAGCTCCAGCAGGGTCAAGGTTTCTTCCTGCTCGGCCGACATCATCTTGCCGCGCCGGTACGGCAGGGCCAGCAGGCCGGCCCCGTGGCCGGGCGCGAAGCGGCCGGTCACCACCAACTCGGCGCGGGCGCCGGGCGGCAGCTCCAGGCTGTCGATGCGGCGCGGCCGCTGCAGCAGGCCGCCGTCGCTGCCGACCAGTTCCAGCTCGTGGCCGGGCAGCGCCAGCTTGAGCACTCGCGCGCTGGTGGCATTCCAGACCCGCCAGCGCTGGCGCTCGCCCACGCCCAGCATCAAATGCGGCCGCCAGGCGCCGTTGACCAGCAGGAACTGGCCTTCGCGGCCGTCCATGCGGTCGGCCTCGCTGTTGGCGGCGATCTTGCCGTCGGCGTCCAGCTTCAGATCCGACAACACCAGTCTTTGCTCGGGCAAGTGAGCCAGCGGATCGCTGCGGCTCTTGACCACGAACACGCCGGCCAGGCCCCGATACACTTGCTCGGCGGTATGACCGTGCGGATGCGGGTGATACCAATAGCTGCCGGCGCAGCCTTGCGGCAAGGTGAAACGGTACTCGCGGCTTTGCCCAGGCGGCACCGGGTCTTGCGGATTGCCGTCCTGGTCCGCCGGAATCGGCAGGCCGTGCCAGTGAATGGTGGTGGGCTGGGGCAGCCGGTTTTCGAAATGCAGGCGCAGCTCGTCGCCCTCGAACACTTCTATCGTCGGCCCCGGCACCTGGCCGTTATAGGCCCAGAACACCGTCGCCGGCTTGCCCGACAGCAGCGGCACGGGCTGCGCGCCCGCGCTCAGCCCGGCCTGGAACACGCCCGGCCGCGCGCTCTGGTTCGGCAAGGCCGCCAGCGACGGCAAGGGCCGGCCAAACGGCAAGCCCAGGCCGGCCGCGGCCGGCGCCGCCTCCGCGCCCATTGCGCCATGCCCCATCGCCGCATGATCGACGGCGGACGGCTGCGCCGCCCAGGCCTGCCGCAATAGCGGAACCAAGGCCAGCGCCGCGCCGGCGCCGATGAATCCACGTCTGTCCATCACTCGCACTCCCCTCTAAATAGGATACCCAGGTAAGGTATCAACAAGACTGCGGCGGCGCCAGATCGGTTCCGTGTTCTGTCTACTTTTTTAGGCCCGCATCTGATCACAGTCAAACCGCGCGCCCAAGAAAAAGCCCCCGAGGACGGGGGCTGGGCGGATCTGCCTGCCGGCGTTCAATCGGCCTTGGGCTGAGCCAGCGTGCGCTGGCGACGGCTTTCCGACAACACCATGCCGGCGGACACCGACACGTTCAGGCTTTCCACGGTGCCGAACATGGGGATGGACACCAGCACGTCGCAGTGCTCGCGGGTCAGCCTGCGCATGCCTTCGCCTTCCGAGCCCATCACCCAGGCCAGCGGGCCGGCGGCGTCGCAGTGATAGAGGTCGGTGTCCGCCTCCATCGTGGTGCCGGCGATCCAGATGCCGGCGTCCTTGAGATCGCGCAGGGTGCGCGCCAGATTGGTGACCGCGATGTAGGGAATCACCTCGGCGGCGCCGCAGGCCACTTTGGACACGGTGGCGTTGAGGCCGGCCGAGCGGTCCTTGGGCGCGATCACCGCGTGCGCGCCCATCGCGTCCGCCACCCGCAGGCAGGCGCCCAGATTGTGCGGATCGGTGACGCCGTCCAGGATCAGCAGCAGCGGCGGCTCGCTCAGATTGTCCAGCACGTCGTCCAGGTGCACGAAATTGCGGCTGGCGTCTATGGTGGCCGCCACGCCCTGGTGGCGGGCGTTGCCGGTCATGCTGTCCAGGCGCTCCTTGTCGACGATGTGCAGCTTGATGCCTTCCTCGGCGGCCTTGTCTATCACCGCCTTGGCGCGGGCGTCGTGGCGGCCGCCGGCCAGCCAGACTTCCAGCAGGCTCTTGGGGTTCTGCCACAGGCGGGCATTGATGGCGTGAAAGCCGTGGATCAGGCGTTTGTTGCTCATGGCGATTCTCTAATGACAATCCCGCCATTTTAGAGCGCGCGGCGGTTCAGGGCAAAACCGGCTTGCTTTCAGCTGCCCAGCGCCTCCACGCCGGACATCAGCGCCAGTTGCCGCTGCTCGCCCACGGCGACGATGCCGGCCAGCAAGGCCGGCAGTTCCGCCGCCGGCACCGGGCGGCCGAAGTGATAGCCCTGCAGCAAGGCGCAGCCCTTGCTGGTGAGGAATTGCGCCTGGCGCTCGCTCTCCACCCCTTCCGCCACCACCTGAAACTGCAGTTTGCGCGCCATCGCCAGAATGGCCTCGGCGATGGCGGCGTTGTCGCCGTCGTCCGGCAAGCCTTCGACGAAGGATTGATCGATCTTCAAGGTGTCCAGCGGGAAACGCTTCAAATTGGACAGCGAGGAGTACCCGGTGCCGAAGTCGTCGATGGACAGGCCCACGCCCAGCGCCTTCAATTCGCCCAGCTGGCGCACCGCCTCGACGGGGTTGAGCATGATCATGCTTTCGGTGATTTCCAGCTCCAGCCGCGCGGCGGACAGGCCCGCCGCCCGCAGCGCTTCCGCCACCTTGAACGGCAGCAGCTGCTGCTCGAACTGGCGCGCGGACAAATTCACCGCCAGTCGCGGCACCGTCAGGCCCTGACGGTCCCAGGCCGCCAACTGGCGGCAGGCCTCTTGCAGCACCCAGTCGCCGATGGGTTTGATCAGGCCGGTTTCCTCCGCCAGCGGGATGAAGCGGCCCGGCGGCACCAGGCCCAGTTGCGGATGGCGCCAGCGGATCAGCGCTTCCGCGCCCAGCACCCGGCGGCTGACCGCGTCCACCTGCGGCTGGTAGTGCAGCTCCAGTTCGCCGCGCTCCAGCGCCAGCCGCAGGCCGTTCTCCAGCAGCAGGCGCTCGAAGGTCTGGGTGTTCATTTCCGCGGCGAAGAACTGATAGGTGTTCTTGCCCGCCTCCTTGGCGCGGTACATCGCCACGTCCGCGTTCTTGAGCAGGGTCTGGGCGTCGGTGCCGTCGTTGGGATAGACGCTGATGCCTATGCTGCCGGTGACGTAGACCTCGTGGTTTTCCAGCCGCAGCGGCTGGCCCAGCGCCGCCAGCGTGTCCTCGGCGGCGGCCACCAGTTCGGCGGCGTCCTTGAAGCCGGTCATCACCAGGGTGAACTCGTCGCCGCCCAGCCGCGCCAGCAGGCCGCGCGCGCCCACCGCCCGTTGCAGGCGCAGCGCCGTCTCGCGCAGCAATTCGTCGCCGGCCTGGTGGCCGAAGGAGTCGTTGATCAGCTTGAAGCGGTCCAGATCGATGAACATCACCGCCAGCGAGCCGCTGACGCAATCCAGGCTGATGATGGCCTCGTCCAGCCGCGAGGTCAGGCTGCTGCGATTGGGCAGTTGCGTCAGCGGATCGTGATTGGCCAGGAACTGCAGCCGCTCTTCCGACTGCTTGCGCAAGGTGATGTCGGAAAACACCGCCACGTAGTTGCTGAGCGCGCCGCCGGCGTCGCGCACCGCCGAGATCGCCAGTTCGGCCGGGTACCACTCGCCGCTCTTGCGCCGGTCCAGCATCTCGCCCTGCCAGTGGCCGCCGTCCGCCAGCGCCTCCAGCATCGCCTGCCGCCCCAGCTGTTTCTGATCGCCGAAGATTCGCGACACCTTGCCCAGCGCCTCGGCCTCGGCGTAACCGGTGATCCGGCTGAAGGCGTGGTTGACCGCGATGATGCGCGCCTCGGCGTCCATCAACAGGATGCCTTCCGCCGAGTTTTCGAACACCTTGGCCGCCAGCCGCAGATTGGCGTCCGCCGCCAGGCGCTCGGAAATATCCATCACCACGCCGATGATGGCCTTCTTGCCCTCGTAATCGAACAGCCGGCTGTGAATCTCCACGTCCACCACCACGCCGTCCTTGCGCACCGCGCGGGTGCCGTACTGCAGCACCGCGATGTTCTCGCGGAAGCGCTTGACGATCTGCTGACGGATGCGCGCCGCCTCGCCCGGCACCAGCAGCTGCTCCAGGCCCATGCCCTCCATCTCCTTGGGCTGATAGCCGACGATGGCGGCCAGCTTGGGGTTGGCGTAGATCAGCCTCTCGTCCTGCAGGATGTAGATGCCCACCAGCGATTGCTCCACCAAGGCGCGGTAGCGCTCCTCCGCCTCGCGCTTGGCCTTCTGCTCCTGACGGGTCTGGGTGATGTCGGTGTCCACGCTGCCCACCCCGGCCGGGCGGCCGTGGGCGTCGAACAAGGGAAACTTGGTGACCAGCAAATGGCTGAGCACGCCGTTGAACAGGAAGCTCTCTTCAAACTGGCGCGGCTCCAGGCAGGACAGCACCACCGCGTCCTGCGCGCGGATCTGGACGGCGTCCTGCGCGTCGAACAGCTCCTCCACCGTTAGCCCCTGCATGCCCTGCGGCGCGCGTCCCACCCGCCGCGCATAGGCGGCGTTGGCCAGCAGGAAGCGGCCGTCCAGGCCTTTCAGCGACATCATATTGGGGCTGTTGTTGACCAGGGACTCCACCCTGGCGCGGAATTCGCGCAGCGCGCTCTCGTTCTGGCGATGGCCGTCGGCCAACACCGACACCAGCAGGGTCGCGCAGCTCAAGGCCAGGGTCAGCGCCACCTCGCTGGCGCCGTTGAGCACGCTGGCGTGCATGGTCAGCTCCGGCGCCAGCACGTACAGCGACAGCAGGGCCAGCACCCAGGCCCCCGCCAGCGCCGCGCCGCGGAAGCCCACGCGGAAGGCCGCCCACAGCATCAGCGGGAAGAACAGCAGCTGGCAGGGCAGCGAATAGGAGACGCTGCTGCCCAACAGGCTGAACCACACCACGCTGGCCAGCGCCAGGATCAGGCCGGTTTCCAACGCCTGGCGCCGCGTCGGCGGCGCGCCGGACGCGTACAAGGCCGGCGGCACGCACAAGGACAACGCCAAGCCGGACACGCCCCAGGCCTGCGCCGCCCACGACCACAGCCCCTCCATGCCGAACCAGCGCCATCCGGCGCCGGCGGCCAGGCCGGCCAGCAACACCGACGGGTAGCAGGCCAGCCGCAGCAGCAGCCGCAACAAATCCGCCGGCTGGCGCACCGCCGCCCCGCCGCCCAGGCCGGCGGCGTACAAGCCGGGCGCCAGCGCGTACAGGCTGATCAGCAGCAGAGCCGCCCATTGCGGCGACGACCATTGCGCCGCCAGCGCGGCGGCGGCCAGCGGCCACCACCAGGACTGCCGCCAGCCGCGGCGCAAAAAGCGGTAGCTCCATACGCCGTGCGCCAGGAAGGCCGCCAGCGAAAATCCCAATACCGGCTCGCGCGGCCAAAAGGCCGTGCACGCCAAAAACCCCAGAAACACCGCCGCGTCCCGGCAAGCCGATCCGACTGTCACGCCACCCCGCCCCCATCCGCACGGCATCCCGCCGCGCGCCGCAATTAATTTTGCATTAACAAATCAAGCGCATATATGCCAAACGAAAAACAAAACACCCGGCTGACATACAATATATGCAATTGCCGGATGCAGCCAGACAATGGCGATGAAAATATTCACCCCGCCGAACACAAGCCGCGCCCGCCCGACGCAAGCCGGGCCAACGGCGCGCGCCGGTCGGCTGCTATAATCCCGAAACCGCCAAGCCCGAAACCGTCAAAACTAGTGAAGCAGCATGTTGGATAATCTCCCGCGGATCCCTCCCGCCAGTCAGAAAACTCGTCACGGACGCCTGCCCGCCGGGCTGGACGCCAACATCGTCGCCCGCCTCGCCGCGGAGCGGCGTCCGCTGCTCATCCTCGCCGCCGACGCGCAATCGGCGCAGCGCCTGCAAGCCGAAGCCCCGTTCTTCGCGCCCTCGCTGCGCGTGGCGCTGCTGCCGGACTGGGAAACCCTGCCTTACGACCACTTCTCCCCGCACGGCGAACTGGTCAGCGAACGGCTGGCCACCTTGTGGCAGATCCATCAGCGCGAATGCGATGTGATCATCGCCCCGGTCGGCACCGCGATGACGCGGCTGGCCCCGATCAGCTATCTGCTGGGACGCACCTTTTTCCTGCAGGCCAAACAGCGGCTGGACGTGGAGCAGCTGCGCGCCAATATGGTCACCGCCGGCTACCACCACGTCACCCAGGTGATGGCGCCGGGCGAGTTCTCCATCCGCGGCGGTCTGGTCGACCTGTTCCCGATGGGCTCGGCGCTGCCCTACCGCATCGACCTGTTCGACGACGAAATCGACAGCCTGCGCACCTTCGACCCGGACAATCAGCGCACTCTGTACCCGGTGCCGGAAATCCGCCTGCTGCCGGCGCGCGAATACCCGGCCGATGAAAGCGGGGTCACCGCCTTCCGCCAGCGCTACCGCGAACGCATCGAAGGCGACCCCAGCAAGAGCCGCATCTATAAAGACGTGTCCCAGGGCCTGTGGCCGGCCGGCATCGAATACTTCCTGCCGCTGTTCTTCGACGACACCGCCACCCTGTTCGACTACCTGGGCGACGACGCGCTGGTCGTGCTGCACCACGATGTGCAGCAGGCCGCCAACGTCTTCTGGCAAGACGTGGAGAGCCGCTACGACATGGCGCGCGGCGACACCGAGCGCCCGGTGCTGCCGCCGGCCGACATCTTCCTGCGCCCGGACGAACTGATGGCGCGGCTCAAGCCCTACGCCCGCATCGAACTGGCCGGCGACGGCGAACTGGCGGAAGGCTGCGCCCCCTTGCCGGAACTGGCGGTGGAACGCCGCGCCGAGCAGCCGCTGCACAAGCTGGACGCCTTCATCCGCGGCGGCCGGCAACGCATCCTGATCACGGTGGAAAGCCTGGGCCGCCGCGAAACCGTCCATCAGTTCCTGCAAGAGCACGGCATCAAGCCGCGCCCGGTGGACGGCTGGGCAGAGTTCATCGCCGGCGACATGCCGCTGGCGCTGAGCGTGGCACCGCTCTACACCGGCTTCGCCCTGCCCGGCGCCGGCATCGCCGTGGTCACCGAGTCCGAGCTGTACCAGCACGTGGCGCGCAGCCACACCCGCCGCAAGAGCGTTCGCGCCGGCTCCGACTCCATGCTGCGCGACCTGGCCGAAGTCAAGGCCGGCGACCCGGTGGTGCACGAGCAGCACGGCATCGGCCGCTACGTCGGTCTGGTGTCGATGGACCTGGGCGAAGGCGAAACCGAGCTGATGCAGCTGGAGTACGCCGATAGCGCCACCCTCTACGTGCCGGTCAGCCAGCTGCACCTGATCTCCCGCTACGCCGGCGGCGCGGCGGACCAGATCCATCTGCACAAGCTGGGCAACCCGGCCTGGGAAAAAGCCAAGAAGCGCGCCGCGGAAAAAGCCCGCGACACCGCCGCGGAACTGCTCAATCTCTACGCCCAGCGCGCCGCGCGCGAAGGCCACAGCTTCAGCCTGTCCCACAATGATTACGAGGCCTTCGCCGCCGGCTTCGGCTTCGAGGAAACCCCGGACCAGGCCAGCGCCATCGAAGCCGTGGTGCAGGACATGTGCTCCGGCAAGCCCATGGACCGGCTGGTCTGCGGCGACGTCGGCTTCGGCAAGACCGAGGTGGCGCTGCGCGCCGCCTTCGTCGCCGTCCTCGGCGGCAAGCAGGTGGCGGTGCTGGTGCCCACCACCCTGCTGGCGGAGCAACACTTCCAGAATTTCTCCGACCGCTTCGCCGACTGGCCGGTGAAAATCGCCGAGCTGTCGCGCTTCCGCAGCGCCAAGGAAAGCAAGGCCGCGCTGGCCGGCCTGGCCGACGGCGGCGTCGACATCGTCATCGGCACCCACAAGCTGGTGCAGCCGGACATCCAGTTCAAGAACCTGGGCCTGGTCATCATCGACGAAGAACACCGTTTCGGCGTGCGCCAGAAAGAGCAGCTCAAGCGGCTGCGCGCCAATGTCGACGTGCTGACGCTGACCGCGACGCCGATTCCGCGCACCCTGTCGATGGCGCTGGAAGGCCTGCGCGACTTCTCCGTCATCGCCACCGCCCCCAGCCGCCGGCTGGCGGTGAAAACCTTCGTCAGCCCGATGGCCAACGGCGTGATCCGCGAAGCGGTGCTGCGCGAGCTCAAGCGCGGCGGCCAAGTGTTCTTCCTGCACAACGAGGTGGACACCATAGAGAATATGCGGGAAAAACTGGCGGAACTGGTGCCGGAAGCCCGCATCGGCGTGGCCCACGGCCAGCTGCGCGAACGTGAGCTGGAACAAGTGATGCGCGACTTCCTGCAGCAGCGCTTCAATGTGCTGCTGTGCTCCACCATCATTGAAACCGGCATCGACATCCCCAACGCCAACACCATCCTGATCAACCGCGCCGACAAGTTCGGCCTGGCCCAGCTGCACCAGCTGCGCGGCCGCGTCGGCCGCAGCCACCACCAGGCCTACGCCTATCTGCTGACCCCGGAAGGCATCACCAAGGACGCGATGAAACGGCTGGAAGCCATCCAGATGTCCGAGGAGCTGGGCGCCGGCTTCTATCTGGCGATGCACGACCTGGAAATCCGCGGCGCCGGCGAAGTGCTGGGCGAAGGCCAGTCCGGCGAAATGCAGGAAGTGGGTTTCTCCCTGTTCACCGAAATGCTCAAGCAGGCGGTGCGCGACCTCAAAAAAGGCCGCACCCCGGACCTGGACGCGCCGCTGGGCGTCACCACCGAAATCAATATGCACAGCCCCGCGCTGCTGCCGGACGGCTACTGCCCGGACGTGCACGAACGGCTGGTGCTGTACAAGCGGCTGGCCACCTGCGAGAGCGAACAGGAAATCGACGACATCCACGAAGAGCTGATCGACCGCTTCGGCCTGCCGCCGCAAACCGTCAAGACCCTGATAGACAGCCACCGCCTGCGCCTGCTGGCCAAGCCCTTGGGCGTGCAAAAACTGGACGCCAGCGAAGTGGCCATCCAGGTCCACTTCGCCAAGAATCCGCCGATAGACCCGATGAAGATCATCCAGTTGCTGCAAACCAAGCGCAATTACCGGCTGGCGGGTCAGGACAAGCTGCGCGTGGAGGCCGACATCCAGGACGTTGCGCTGCGCGTGGTGAGGGTCAAGGAACTGCTGAAGGAGTTGAGCGCCTAAGAACCTGTTTACGATCTGCTGCGCTGCGTGGAGCGTTACACGGTGAGCACCGCTTCGAAATGCTCATGTCGTACATTCCGCTTTCTCAGCCG
>NZ_LDUR01000045.1:0-47064 GCF_001043705.1 Chromobacterium sp. LK11 | reverse complement strand
GGTGCTGGCGCATTGCCTGTCGCCACAGTCGGGCGGCCTGACGCCGTCGGACCTGCCGCTCGCCCATCTGGACCAGGACGATATCGACGAAGTGTTACAGCTACTGAACGAACAGTCATGAACCAAACATTATCGAATGCCGCACAGCAAGCCCGCTCGAAAGTCGAGACCATGCTGCCGTTGACGCCGACGCAGCAGGGCCTGCTGTTCCATACGCTGAAGTCGCCGGATTCCGGCGTCTATTACGAACAGGTCGCCTGCGCCTTCCACGCCGCGCTAGACGCCGCCGATTACCGGCGCGCGCTGGAAGCGGTGATCGCGCGCCACGGCGTGCTGCGCACCGGCTTTCTGTGGGACGGGCCGTCCAAGCCGGTGCAGGTGGTCTTCCGCGACGTCGAGCTGCCGTGGGTGGAGGAGGACTGGCGACAGTTCGACCCCGAGGAACAGCAGCGCCGCCTCGCCGCCTACCGCGACGCGGACCGACGTCCCGGCTTTCACCTGAGCCGCGCGCCGCTGATGCGCTGCGCCTTGTTCCGCACCGGCGAGCAGCGCTACGAGTTCGTGTGGAGCTATCACCATCTGTTGCTGGACGGCTGGTCGGTGCAGATCGTGCTGGGCGAAGCGCTCGCCTTCTACGACGCGCTCCGGCGCGGCGCGGCGCCGGCGCTGCCGCCGCCCCAGCCGTACAGCGCCTTTCTGCACTGGCTGGACGAGCAGGACGGCGCCGCGGCCGAAGCCTTCTGGCGCGCGCGGCTGGGCGATGTGCGCTCGGCCACGCCCTTGCCGTTCGCCGACGAGGCGAGCCCGGACCGCGCGCCCGGCCACGGCCTGATCGAACGCGAACTCGACCCGCGGACGAGCGAGGGACTGCAGCGGCTGGCGCGTGAGTGCGAGCTGACCCAGAGCACGGTGATCCAGGCCGCCTGGGCGCTGTTGCTGGCGCGGGCGAGCGGCCGCGACGACGTGGTGTTCGGCACCACCGTGTCCGGCCGGCCGGCCGGGCTGCGCGGCGTCGAGCAGATGGTGGGGCTCTTCGTCAACGCGCTGCCGACGCGCGCCTCCGTCGACGCGGCGCTGACGCTGGGCGACTGGCTGAGACAGCTGCATCGCCGGCACGTCGACGCCGAAGCCTACGCGTATACGCCGCTGCACGCGATTCCGGCCTGGAGCGGCGTCGCCCCCGGCGCGCCCTTGTTCGAGAGCCTGGTGGTGTTTGAGAACTACCCGGCGCGCGCGGACGCGACGCGCTACCGCGAGCAACTGGGCGTCAGCGACGTCGAGGTGGTGGAACAGACCAATTATCCGCTGACCGTGGTCGCGATTCCCGGCGAGCGCCTGCGCCTGCGCCTGCATTTCGACCGCCAGCGGCTCACGCAGGCGTCGGCGGAGCGTATCGTCGAAATGCTGGCGGAAGTGCTGGGCCAGTTCGAACGCGGCGGCCCGGCGCTGAGCGTCGCGCGAGCCTCGCTGCTCGGCGACGAGGCGGGCCGCGCGCTGGCCGCGCGGTGGAACGCGGAGGCCCGACGCGCGGACGATGCGGAGCGCCAGTGCCTGCATCGCCGCTTCGAGGCGCAGGCGCGCGCGCGGCCGGACGCCGTCGCGCTGAGCTGCGACGGCGAGACGCTGACTTACGCCGAGCTGGATCGCCGCGCGAACCGGCTGGCGTGGCGGCTGGACGCGGCCGGAGTGCGCGGCAACGCGCCGGTGGCGCTGGCGTTCGGGCGCGGCGTGGACAGCGTCGTCGCGATCTTGGCGGTGCTGAAGGCGGGCGCCTGCTATGTGCCGCTCGATCTCGACCATCCGCCGGAACGCCTAGAGTGGATACTGGACGACATCGGCGCCGTCGCGCTGATCTGCGGCGCCGAGGCGGGCGAGCGCTTCGGCGGTTTCGGCGGCGAGCGTATCGGGATGGATGAGGCGCAGGCGTCGGGCGAAGGCGAGGACGCGCCGCCGCCGCGCGAGACCTCGCCGACGGATCTTTGCTATGTGATCTACACCTCGGGCTCGACCGGTCAGCCCAAGGGCGTGTGCGTCGAGCACCGCAATGCGGACCACCTGTTCGCGTCCACGCGCCGGCGCTACGGCATCGGGCCGTCGGACGTGTGGACCCTGTTCCACTCCTACGCCTTCGATTTTTCGGTGTGGGAAATCTGGGGCGCCCTGCTGCACGGCGGGCGGCTGGAAATCGTGCCTTACCGCTGTTCGCGCGCGCCGGACGAATTTCTCGCGCTGCTGGAGCGCGCGGGCGTCACGATGCTGAGCCAGACCCCCAGCGCCTTCAAGCAACTGCTGCGCGCGCTGGACGAGGCGCGGCGGCCCTTGCCGGCCGGCTTGCGCCACGTGTTCTTCGGCGGCGAGGCGACGATACCCAGCCAGTTCGCCGCCTGCCTGCGCGATGCGGACGGCGTCGCGCTCGTCAATCTCTACGGCATCACCGAGACCACGGTGCACGTGACCGAGCGCGTGCTGGGCCCGGGCGACGCGCAGTCCTCGCGCAGCCCGGTGGGCCGGCCCTTGCCCGGCTACCGCGTCTACCTGCTCGACGCCGCCGGCCACCCGGTGCCGCCCGGCGTGCCGGGCGAAATCTACGTGGGAGGAGAGGGCGTGGCGCGCGGCTATCACAACCGTGCCGAGCTTGACCGCGAGCGCTTCATCGCGGACCCGTACCTGCTCGGCGCGCGGCTTTACCGCAGCGGGGACCTCGGGCGCTGGGACGCGCGCGGCGAACTCGACTACCTGGGCCGCATCGACGACCAGGTCAAGATCCGCGGCTTCCGCATCGAACTGGGCGAGGTGGAGGCGGCGCTGGCCCGGCATCCGGACGTCGCCGCCGCGGCGGTGATGGTCGACGACGCGACCCTGGACGGCCACGCCCAATTGGCGGGCTTTGTGGTCGCGCGCGAGCCGGCGCGCGTCTCCGGCGTCGCCTTGCGGGACTGGCTCGCGCAGCGCCTGCCGCCGCACGCGATTCCGGCGCGGCTGATCGAGATGGACGCGATTCCGCTGACCAACAACGGCAAGCTCGATCGCCGCCGGCTGGCCGACGCGCTGGCGGCGGACGGCGCAGCGGCGCGTCCGCACGTCGCGCCGCGCAACGCGGTGGAGCAGGCGCTGGTCGGCGTGTTCGAGTCCGTGCTCAAGCGCTCGCCGGTCGGCGTCACCGACAACTTCTTCGAGCTGGGCGGCGATTCCATCCTGAGCATCCAGATCCTGTCGGCCGCGCACAAGGTGGACATCGATTTTTCGCTGGAGGATCTGATGAGCGCGCTGACCATAGAGCGGCTCGCGCCGCGCGTCCGCCAGGCGGGCTCGGCGCCGGCCGCCGCGAGCGCGCCGCCGCCGCTGGACCCCGCGTACGAGGACGCGTATCCGCTGAGCGCGATGCAGATGGCGATGCTCGCCAACGAGATGCGGCACGGCCAGGACTCCGCCTATCACAACGTCAACGATCAGCGTCTGGCCCTGCGCTTCGACGCGGCCGCTCTGGAGGCGGCGCTGCGCGGCGCCTTCGAACGCCATCCGGCGCTGCGCACCGCCTTCGACCTGGCCGCCGAGGAGGAGCCGCTGCAGTATGTCCATCGCCGGGTGCCCTTGCCGCTGGCGGTCAGCGACTGGCGAGGCCTGGAGCCGGCGCGGCAGGACGCGCGAATTCTCGATTGGCGCGAGGCCGAGCGGCGCCGGCGCTTCGACGTCGAGCGTCCGCCGTTGATCCGCTTCGCCGTGCATCGCCTGAGCGAGGACGAGCTGCATATCGGCGTGACCAAGCATCACGCGATTCTGGACGGCTGGAGCTTCAACCTGCTGCTCTCCGAGCTGATTTCCGACTACTCGGCGCGGCTGGCCGGGCGGCCGCCGGCGCTTGCGGCGCCGGCGAGCCGGTTCCGAGAGTTCGTCGAGCGGGAGCGCGAGGCGGCGCGTTCGGACACGCTGCGCGATTGGTGGCGCGCGCGGCTTCAAGCCTTGCCGGCCACGCGGCTGGCGCGCGAGCCGGACGGCGACGCGGCGCCGGCGGAGGTGCCGATCTCGGCCGCGCAGTCGGCGCGCCTGCAAGCGCTCGCCGCGAGCGCGGGCGCCTCGGTGAAAAGCGTGCTGCTGACGGCGCATCTGCTCGCCTTGTCGCGCATCGCCGGCGCGCCGGCGGTGACGAGCGGCGTGGTGTTCAACGGCCGCAGCGAGGGCGTAGACGGCGACCGCGCGCTGGGCCTGTTCCTGAACAGCCTGCCGCTAGGCTTCGATTTCTCGGCCGGCGTCGGCGACCCCGCCGCGCTGGTGCGCGCGGTGCAGGCGGCCGAGCTGGAGGTCTTCAGCCGCCGGCGCTATCCCCTGATCGAGCTGCATAGGCAGGCCGGCACGGTGTTCGACGCGCTGTTCAACTTCACGCATTTCCGCGCGCTGGAGGAGGCGGTGCGCGACATCGACGTTTCCGACGGCTACGCCAGCGACACGACGAATGTGCCGCTGGTGGTGCAAAGCAGCTTCGACGGCCGGCGAGGCGTGTTGCGGATCAGCTTGGTGCCGTCGCGCGGGCATTTCTCGGCGGCGACCGTCGGCCGCTTCGTCGCTTGCTACGCGGACGCGCTGCGCGCGCTGCTCGGCGAATCCGCGCCGGCGGAACCGGGCGCGGAAATCTTGGCCGAGAACAAGGCGGACGGCGGCGAGCGCAGGAGCGAGGCCTCGGCGGCGGCGACGCCGTCCGCGGTCAAACCGTCCGCCGCGTCGCGGCCCCGCGGCGCGGCGCTGCGGCGCGAGCTGGGCGCGCTGTGGGCGGCGGTGCTCAAGCGCGACCCGCCGTCCGACGACAGCGACTTCGTCGCGCTGGGCGGCGATTCGCTGCTGATGCTGAGGATTTGCTCCCGCGCCGGCCGGGCTTTCGGGCTGGACGCGCGGGTGGTGGCCCGCCTGCTGACGGCGCAGACGGTGGCCGAGCAGGCCCGGATCATAGAAACCGACGGCGCGGGCGAAGACGGCGCCCGGGTCGGCGCGCTGGTCGCGCTGTCCGCGGCCGGCGACGCGCCGCCGCTGTTCTTCGCGCCCGGCGCGGGCGGGCATGCGCCGTATCTGCGCGCGCTGGCGGCGGAGCTGCCCAACGCCTTCTCGGTCTGGGGCATGACGCTGCCCGGACCCGACGACGACGGCGCGGGCGGCGTCGAAGCCATCGCGACGGCGCTGATCGCCGACATCCGGCGGGTGCAGCCCTACGGCCCGTACCGGCTGGGCGGCCATTCCTTCGGCGGTTGGGTCGCCTTCGAGATCGCGCGGCAATTGGCCGGGCAGGGCGAGGCGGTGGATTGGGTCGCGGTGGTCGACAGCCTGCCGCCCGGGCCCGCGGCGGCGGCGCGCAGGGAAGACTGGACCGACGGCCGCTGGATCGCGGAAATCGGCAACAGCTTCGCGCGCCTGGCCGACGTCGGGCTGGCGTTCGCAGAGGAGGAATTCGACGCGCTGGACGAGGCGCGGCGGGTGGAGCGTTTGCGCGAGCGGCTGATAGCGGCGGGCGCGGTGCCGGAGGAACTGGGCCTGGCCGAATTCGCGGCGCGCGTGCGCGCCTTCATCGCGCATTCGCAGACCGACTACGCGCCGGAGACGCCTTATGCGGGCGCGCTGCACCTGATGGTCGCCGCCGATCAGGACGGCGACGCGGCCGGCGGCGACGCGCTCATCGACGGCTGGCGCCGGGCGGCGCCGGCCGCGGCGGCGATCCGCCTGCCGGGCGACCACATCGGCATCATGCGGCATCCGTTCGTCAGCGGGCCGGCCGCCGCCTTGCGCGCCGCCGAAGCCGCCGCGCGCCGCGCCGTTTCAGTGAAGGAAACCGAGGAAGAACAATGAATACACGAGTGAAGGCATTCTCCGCCGTCGAGGCGGCGCTGGCGGAACCTGAGGCGGCGCTCGCCAACGGCGATTTCGAAGCCGTGGAGCGGCTGATGAGCGGCGTCCGCGAGGCCAACCGAATGAAGGGCCTCTGGCTGCCGCAGGTGCCGCGCGCCGACGGCGGCCTGGGTCTGAGCCTGCTGGAGCTGGTCGAGGTGGGCGAGCTGCTGGGCGCCTCGCCGCTCGGCCATTACGCGGTCAACTACCAGGCGCCGGACGCCGGCAACATCGACGTGCTGCTTGAATACGCGACCCCGGCGCAGCGCCGGCGCTGGCTGGAGCCGCTGTTGCGCGGCGAGCTGCGCAGCTGCTTCGCGGCGACGGAGCCGGAGTCCGCCGGATCGAATCCCTCCTCGCTGAAAACCACGGCGGTGTTCAAGGACGGCGCCTGGCGTTTGAGCGGCCGCAAATGGTTCGCCTCCGGCGCCGACGGCTCGGGCTTCGCCATCGTGCTGGCCGTCACCGACGAGGCCGCGCCGCTGCACGCGCGCACCAGCACCTTCATCGTGCCGACCGACGCGCCCGGCTTCCGCCGCGTCCGCAATCTGCGGGTGATGGGCGACGAGGGCTGCGGCTGGGCCAGCCACGGCGAACTGGTGCTGGACGATTGCCGGGTGGGCGAAGACGCGATGCTGGGCAAGCCCGGCGAAGGCTTCGTCGTGCTGCAGTCCCGGCTCGCCACCGGGCGGCTGCATCATTGCGCGCGCTGGATAGGCGTGTGCGAGCGCGCCTTCGCCATCATGTGCCGGCGCGCTTGCCGCCGGGAGCTGGCGGCGGGCGAGCTGCTGTCCTCGCGCCAGACCGTGCAGAACTGGATCGCCGAGAGCCGCGCGTCTATAGACGCCGCGCGGCTGCTGGTGAACCAGGCGGCCACGCGGCTGCAGAACCGCCACGAACGCGCGCAGATCGACATTTCCATCGCTAAATTCTTCGTGGCCGGCGCGACGCAGACCGTGCTCGACCACGCGCTGCAAGTGCAGGGCGCGCTGGGCGTCAGCGGCGACACGATTCTCAACGTGCTGTGGCGGCACGAACGCGCGGGGCGGATCTACGACGGCCCGGACGAAGTCCACAAGAGCCTGGTGGCGCGCCATGCGCTGGCCGGCTTCCGCCGGGAGCTGGCGTGAGCGCGCGGATCGCGGAGCGCGCGATGGCGGCGCTGGGCCGCTCCGGGGCCGGCGCGCGCGCGACGCGCGTCGGCGGCGGCCGGGCCAGCGAAGTGTTTCTGGTGCAGGGAGGCGACCGCGAGCTCATCGCTTACTGGCTGCCTGAGGGCGGCGCGCGCGAGGCGAGGCGCCGCTTCGCGCTGCTTGAGCGCCTGGCCGGCCAGTTCCGGCTGGCGCCCAGGCCGCTGGCGGTCGACGACGGCGAAGACGCCGCCCTGTTGCTGGTCGAAAAGCTGGACGGCGTCGCGCCTGCCGCCTGCGGGCAGCTCGCGCCGGACACCGTGCGCCGGCTCGCGGAAAACTTCATCGCGACGCTGGCGAGCCTGCATGCGCTGGCGGTCGCGCCGGCCGACCGGCCCTCCGACTATCTGCGCCGCATCCTGGGCGAGTGGCGGCGGCGCTGGAACGCGGAGGAGGCGGGCGAGGCGCTGGACGCGGATTTTCGCGCGGCGGCCGACTGGCTGACGGCGCTGCTGCCCGAGACCGAGCCCGCCGCCTGGCTGCACAACGACTACAAGCTGGACAACATCCTCGTCGATCCGGGCGATCCCGCGCGCGTGGTGGGCGTCGTCGATTGGGAGCTGGCCGCCGTCGGCCATCCGCTGGCCGACCTCGGCGCCGCGCTCGCTTACTGGATAGAGGGCCGGGATTCTTCGCTGCTGCGGCTGGACGCGCCGGGGCCAAGCTGCGCGCCGGGCGCGCCGACGCGCGCGGCGCTGGTGGACCTGTACGCGGCCGCGGCCGGGCGCGAAGTGCCGTCTCCCGCCTACTGGTACGCCTACGGCCTGCTGCGGCTCGCCGTGATCACTCAGCAACTGGCGCTGCGGCGCCGCGACGAAGGGCTGCGCGTGCCGCGCGCCAAGCTGATCGTGCGCTGGCTGCTGGACCGCGCGGCGGAAGCCTGCGGCGGCGGCCGGCTGTGACCGTCGCCCGCGCGCCGTCCCACCCATTTGAGACCAAGGACACCCAAGTCATGCATTCCGATACTTCCCCAAGCTTCTTCGACGTCGTCGTGATCGGCGGCAGTCACGCCGGACAATCCGCCGCGCTGCAGATCGCGCGCGCGCGCCGCCGCGTGCTGGTGATAGACGCCGGCGCGCGCCGCAACCGCTTCGCCGCCCAATCTCACGGCGTGATCGGCCAGGACGGACGCTCGCCCGACGCGATCGCCGCGGACGGCAAGGCGCAGCTGCTCGCCTATCCCAACGCGCAATGGCGGGCGGACGCCGTGGTCCGGGCGCAGCGGACCGACGCCGGCTTCGCGCTCCGCTGCGCCTCCGGACAAGACTACGGCGCGCGCCAGCTGGTGCTGGCCTTCGGTGTGGTGGACGAACTGCCGGAACTGGAAGGCCTCAGCGAGCGCTGGGGGCTGAGCGTGTTCCACTGCCCTTACTGCCACGGCTACGAACTGGACCGCGGCCGCATCGGCGTGCTCGGCGGTGACGCCTTGTCCTATCTGTCGGCGATGCTGATGCCGGAATGGGGGCCGACCGTGTTCCTGACCGACGGCGGCTTCGAACCGGACGAGGAGCAGCGAGAGGCGCTGGCGCGGCGGGGCGTCGAGATCGTGCGCGAGCGGATCGCGCGCGTCGTCGACCGCGCCACCGTCGAACTCGCCGACGGGCGCCGGCTTGAGTTCGACGGCCTGTTCACGATGAACCGCATCCGGCTGTCCAGCCCCGTCGCGGAGCAGCTGGGCTGCGCGATCGAGGAGGGGCCGCTGGGGCCTTATGTGCGGACCGACGACGCGATGGAGACTTCGACGCCCGGCGTGTTCGCCTGCGGCGACATCACGCACCGCGGCGGCACCGTGGCGCTGGCCATCGGCAACGGCGCGTTGGCGGGCATCGCCGCGCATCGCAAGCTGGTGTTCGCCTGAGGCGCGCGGCGGCGCGCCTTCCTTTCTATTCACCGGAAATCGATCAATGAGCTGGCAAAACGTATGTTTCTCGTGGCTGTTGCGCAGAACGGCCAAATCCCTGACCCGCAAACCAGGCCTGACCGCCGAGGAAATGCGGACGCGCAGCGCGAAATGGGCGCGCGGCGAGGTTAAACCGCCGCGCGGATGGCGGGTGCGCAAGCTGGACGCGCGGGCGCTGCGCGGCGAGTGGATAGAGCCGGAGTCCGCCGCGCGGCGCGAGGCGGCCGGCCGGGTCATCCTGTATCTGCACGGCGGCGGCTATTGCTTCTGCTCCCCGCTGACCCACCGCGGCGTGGCCGCCGCGCTGGCGGTGGAGGCGGACGCGCGCGCGTTTTCGCTCGACTATCGGCTGGCGCCGGAACATCCCTTCCCTGCCGCCGTCGACGACGCGCTGGCGGCGTATCAGGCGCTGTTGGACGAGGGCGTGGCGCCCGGCCGCATCGTGGTCGCCGGCGATTCGTCCGGGGGCGGGCTGGCGCTCGCGCTGCTGCTGTCGCTGCGCGATGCGGGCGCGCCGTTGCCGGCCGGCGCGGTCTTGTTCTCGCCGTGGACGGACCTGGCGGCGACCGGGGCGTCGCTGGAGGCGAACGACGCGTCCGACGTGATGCTGTCGGCCGTCGCGGTGAGGAATTTCTCGCGTTATTACCTCGGCGACGCCGCGGCCGACCATCCGATCGCCTCGCCGCTCTACGGCGAGTACGCTGGCCTGCCCGATCTGTTCATCCAGGCCAGCGACAGCGAGGTGTTGCTGGACGACGCCGCGCGCGTGGCCCGCAAGGCGAGCGCGGCCGGCGTCGCGGTGGACTTCAAGGTGTGGCAGCGGCTGCCGCACGCATGGGCGACCTTGGCGCCGATGTTGCCGGAGGCGCGAGCGGCGATCAGAGAAGCCGGCGGCTTCGTCCGCAAGGTGGCGTCGTGAGCCGCGCGTGGACGCCGGCGCCGGGCGGCGCCTGGGTGGACGCCGCGCCGGCGGGCCGGCAGGCGGCGCTGCGCCTGTTCTGCTTTCCGTACGCGGGCGGCGGCGCGGCGGTGTTCCGGGGCTGGGCGGAGCGGCTGCCGGCCGCGGTCGATGTCCGGCCCATGCATCCGCCGGGGCGGGGGAAGCGGTTTCATGATGCGCTGCGCTATTGTCTGGATCAGCTGGCCGACGAGGCGACGGACGCGCTCGCGCCGCTGCTGGACCGGCCTTACGCCTTGTTCGGCCACAGCATGGGCGCGAGCCTGGCGTTCGAGGTGGCCCAGCGGGCGCAGGCGCGAGGCCTGCCGGCGCCGGCGTGCCTGATCGTTTCGGGACGCGCGGCTCCGCATCTGCCGGCGAGGGATAAGCCTATCCACGCTTTGCCGGACGAGTTGTTCCTGGACGAAGTGATGAGAATGAACGGCACGCCGCCCGAGGTGCTGGAGCACCCCGAGCTGGTCAAGCTGATGCTGCCGGTGCTGCGCGCCGATTTCGAGGCGATAGAAAGCTATCGTCCCGAACCGCGTCCGCCGTTGAACTGCCGCATCGTCGCTCTCGGCGGTAGCGAGGAAGAGGGCAGCGCCGAGGCGACGGCGTCATGGCGCGGCTACAGCACCTGCGGCTTTCGCGGCGAAATGATGCCCGGCGACCACTTCTTCCTGAACGGCAGGCCCGAGAGCCTGTTCGCGCTGCTGAACGAGGAGCTTGGCCGCGCTTTGTGAGGGCCGGCCCGCGGAGTGTTAGAACGTGTTTACGATCTCGCGAGCTAAGGCGAGACAAGGCGAAAACGGCTGAGAAAGCGGAATGTACGAGTGGTACATGAGCATTTCGAAGCCGGTTTCAACGCCGTATCGCCGACGCGCAGCAGATCGTAAACAGGTTCTTATAGGTTCTGGCCGACGCGCCACAGCACGCCGGAAGGATCGTGCAGGCAGAAGTCGCGCATGCCCCAGGGCTGGTCCACAAGCGGGCCGATCTTGGCCGGATAGCGCTCGGCGATGCCCTGTTCCAGCCATTGGCGGTGCCAGGCGTCGACATCGTCCACCAGCAGGTGCAACACCAGGTTTTCCGCCAGCTGAGGGTGATAGAAGTCTTGCAGCAGGAAGCTGCACTGGCCGTGGACGAAGTAGCTGACGCCGTGGCCGTCCGATTTTTGCTCGAAGCCCAGATCGGCGTAAAAGCGCTGCGACAGCGCGTAGTCGCGGGCGGGCACGAAGACTTTGATTTCAATGCTGCGCAATTGGGACACGGCGGAACTCCTTGCGGCGGATGGTCGGAAAAAAACCGCTGTGGCGGAGGCGCGCAGCGGTTGCTTGGGTTTGAGGGCCGGCTTATTGCGCCGGCGTTTCGCCTTCCAGCATGGAAACGCCTTCCAGCCCGGAGCGGAACACCGCTTGCTGCAGGGTGTCGATCGCCTTCTTGCGGAAGAACTGCTTGCGCGTCACCAGCAGCACGCGGCGCTGCGGCGCCGGCGTCTTGAACGGCACCACCGACAGCAGGGACTCGTCGGTGGGGCCTATCGAGGTGGACGGCATCACGGTGACGCCCATGCCGCTGGCCACCATATGGCGTATGGTGTTGAGCGAGCTGCCTTGCAGATTGGCCGCCAGCGTGCCGCCGTGGCTCTGGCGGCTGGCCAGATCGCTGCAGGCCTGCAGCACCTGATCGCGGAAGCAATTGCCCTGGGTCAGCAGCAAGACGCTTTCGTCGGCCAGCTGATTGGCGGCGATCGCGCCCAGCTTTTCCCAGGGATGGCCCTTGGGCGTGGCGACGACGAAGGGTTCGTCGTACAAGGGGCTGGCCACGGTGCCGGCCTCATCGAAGGGGTCGGCGACGATGATGGCGTCCACCTCGCCGCGCTTGAGCATTTCCGACAGCCGGGAGGTGTAGTTCTCCTCCAGGATCAGCGGCATGTCCGGCGCCAGGATGCGCAGCGCCGGGATCAGCCGCGGCAGCAGATAGGGGCTGATGGTGAAAATCACCCCCAGCTTCAGCGGGCCGACCAGTTCGTTCTGGTGCTCGCCGGCCAGCCGCTTGACGGTCTCGGCCTCCTCCAGCACGCGTTGCGACTGCTCGATGATGCGCTCGCCGATCTCGGTGACGCTGACTTCCTGGCCGCCGCGCTCAAACAGCGTGACGCCCAGTTCGTCCTCCAGCTTCTTGATGGCGATGGACAGCGTCGGCTGGCTGACGAAGCAGCTTTGCGCGGCGCGGCCGAAGTGGCGCTCCCGCGCCACCGCGACGATATAGCGAAGTTCGGTCAGCGTCATGGCTCAGCGCTGGTGCTCCGGCAACACGATATTGACTTCCAGCACTTCGAAGTCGTCCTGGCGCTCCACTTGCACCTTGATGTCGTCCAGATTGACCGCCACGTATTTGGAGATCACTTCCATCAATTCGCGCTGCAGCGCCGGCAGATAGTCCGGCGCGCTGCGGCCGTTGCGTTCGTGGGCCAGGATGATTTGCAGACGTTCTCTGGCAATGGCCGCGGTTTTCTGGCGCTTGCCAAAGATCATTTCGATCAGGGACATGACTTAACCTCCAAAGAGGCGTTTCAGGATGCCCACTTTGGGGGCGTCGAGGAAACGCATCGGGCGCTCTTCGCCCAGGAAACGCGCCACCACGTCGGAATAGGCGTCGGCAACGTCCGAGCCTTTCAGGTGGATGGCCGGGGTGCCGGAGTTGGAGGCTTGCAGAACGGTCTGCGACTCCGGAATCACGCCCAGCAGCGGCACGCGCAGAATCTCCTTCACGTCGTCCACCGACAGCATTTCGCCCTTGTCGACGCGGCCGGCGGAGTAGCGGGTGATCAGCAGGTGCTCCTTGACCGGCTCGCGGCTTTCTTCCGCGCGCTTGGACTTGGAGGACAGAATGCCCAGGATGCGGTCGGAATCGCGCACCGAGGAGACTTCCGGATTGGTGACGATCAGCGCTTCGTCGGCGAAGTACAGCGCCATCAGCGCGCCTTTCTCAATGCCGGCCGGCGAGTCGCAGACGATGTATTCGAAGCCGGCTTCGGCCAGGTCCTTCAACACCTTCTCCACGCCGTCCAGCGTCAAGGCGTCTTTGTCGCGGGTTTGCGAGGCGGGGATGATGTAGAGGTTGTCGCAGTTCTTGTCCTTGATCAGCGCCTGGTTCAGGCTGGCTTCGCCGTTGACGACATTGATCAGGTCATAGACCACGCGGCGTTCGCAACCCATGATCAGGTCCAGGTTGCGCAGGCCGACGTCGAAGTCGATGACGACGGTTTTGTGACCGCGCAACGCCAGGCCGGAGGAGAAGCTGGCACTGGTAGTGGTTTTACCGACGCCACCCTTGCCGGACGTCACAACGATGATTTTTGCCACAGTCGATCCCTTTGAATAATGGCTTGTTACTCGCCGAGCGCGGTCATGACCAGGCGCTCGTTCTCAAGATAGATTTGAGTCGGCTTGCCCAGAATGCTCTCGGGCAAGGCTTGTTCGATAGTTCGATAGACCCCGGCGATGGACACCAGTTCGGCCTCCATGCTGCGGGCGAAAATGCGGGCGCCGGCGTTGCCGCGCGCGCCGGCGAGGGCGCGGCCGCGCAGGGGCGCGTAGATGTGGATGTTGCCGTCGGCGATGACTTCCGCGCCAGCGCTGACCATGGCCAGCACGATCAGGTCGCAGCCCTTGGCGTAGATTTGCTGACCGGCGCGCACCGGGCGGTCGACGATCATCGCGCCGCTGGCCGGGGCCGGCTCGGGCGCCGCGGGCTTGTCGGCGGGTTCCGGCGCGTTCTGCGCCGAGCGCGGCGGCGTGGCGCTGCTGGTGTAGGCGAGGCCGAACTGGCTGGCGACGCCGGCCAGCGCGGTGCTGGGGTGGCGCAGGGCCACCGCGCGGATGCCGCGGCGGCTGAGCATGGGCAGCAGGCGGCCGTAGTCCAGTTCCGTCGGGGCGGGCAGGGCCTCCACGTCGAGAACGAAGGCTTCGACCGGCGCGTCGTGGCCGGTGCCGAAGCGCGCGTCCAGCGCCTGGCTCAGTTCGTCCAGATCGTCGGTGCGCAGCAAGAGCGCCAGCAGGTCCAGGCTGGCGGATTTTATGTCGAATGCGTTGGCCGCAGGGCTCATTGTACTTGGCTTCATGTAGATAGATTTATTCTATGGGGCGAGTGTACTGGGTTGCTGACGGGCTTTCAATGGCGTTGCTCGGCTTGGGGCCAAAAGGCCGAAATCGGCCGGCGCAACGGGCTTGGGCGCTGGCAAGTGTTGCAATTGCGGGAATCGCCGCGCAATGAGAAAGGTAAGGGCGTCGTTGTAATGTCTTTGGAATGTTTGTGTTACAAAAATTCATGAAAAATAGTGGTTTAGCGGCTTGTGCGTTGCAACATTTTCTTGACTCGAGAAAAGCGACCCGCCACAATGGCAATTGTTGCGATGCAACATCATGAGCGCAGGTTAAGTTCGCTGTCGTTGCTGAGCTGTCAATTTTGGATATTTTTAGGAGTCGTCATGTTTACCACTACTCAAGAATTCTCCGCTCTCGGCCAGTCGCAGTTCGACAAGGCCGTGCGTTTCTCCTCCATCGTGCTGGCCGGCGCCGAGCGTCTGGCCGCGCTGCAACTGGATCTGTCGCGCAAGCTGCTGGCCGACAACGCCCAGGCGATCAAGGCCTTGAGCGAAGCCAAGGATCCCAAGGCTTTCGCCGAGGTGCAGAGCAACCTGGCCCAGCCGTCCATCGATCAAGCCTTCTCCGTGGCGCGCAATGTCTACGACGCCGCGTTGGCCACCCAGAACGAACTGGCCGCTTTTGTCGAAGAGCAGATCGCCGAAGGCAATCAGACCCTGCTGAGCAATCTGGACCGTCTGTCCAAGAACGCGCCGGCCGGTTCCGACGCCGCGGTGTCGGCGCTGAAAAGCCTGGTGAACACTTCCAACGCCGCTTTCGAAAGCGTGTCCAAGACCGCCAAGAAAGTCAGCGCGGAAATTGCCGAAGCGAGCGTTGAAGCCGCCACCAACTCCGCCAAGGCCGCCAGCGCCGCTGTCGCCCGCGGCAAGAAGGCGAGCAGCGCCGTCTGACTTCGGCCCTA
The DNA here is from genome assembly GCF_001043705.1 of Chromobacterium sp. LK11. Classification (NCBI taxonomy): domain Bacteria; kingdom Pseudomonadati; phylum Pseudomonadota; class Betaproteobacteria; order Neisseriales; family Chromobacteriaceae; genus Chromobacterium; species Chromobacterium sp. LK11. The sequence continues at coordinate 32,099 of NZ_LDUR01000045.1, read as the reverse complement.
GTCGTGAAAAAAGCCCGCATTCATGCGGGCTTTTTCAGTTTTTGGGGCGCAGCGGCGTTTGGGCGGCGAAATCGTCCCACAGCTGCCGCCAGGCTTGCTGGCAGCCGTCCGCCTGCACGATCAGCCCGGCCAGGCTGGCGGCGTAGTGCTCTTGTTGCCGGGGGGCTTCGGCGAAGTCCCGCCGCGCCGTCGGATTGTCCTCGGGCAGCATGCGTTCCCGTAGGTAGCGTTGGGACAAGCGCACCAGTTGTTCCCACAGCCGCCACTGCTCGCGCAGCGCGGTTTCCCAGTCCGGCGCGGTCGGCGTGGACGGGCAGGGCGGCGGCTGCCGTCTCAGCATGAACAGCAAGGCCTCCCAGACCTGGCGGGTATAGCGCGCGCTGCCCGCGGGGCCGCAGCGCAGCCAGGCGGCCGGCAGCGGCGCCAGCGCGTCCAGCAAGGCCAGGGCGTCGGGCGGCGGCGCGCTTTCGGCGCCCAGCAACAGCATGAAGCCGAAGTCCGCGCCCAGCGCCTGCCAGGCGCCGTCCAGCTCCAGCAAGGGGATGCCTTGTTCTAGACAGAGCCGCAGTCGGGGAGGCAGGGAGGCTTGATGCAGGGGGTCGACATTGATCCAGCAGCCGGAGGGCAGGTAAAACCCTTGCCAGTCGCGAGGCAGCCAAGACGGCAGCCCGCTTGCGCCCGCGGACGCGGGCAAACCCCGGCTGGCCAGGCGCTGCTGGAGCCAGTGGAGTTGCGGTGCTGAGCCTTGGGCGATATGGGTCACGGTGGTTCCGGTTGGGCTGCCCGACGCTATGGCGACGGGCGGCGGGGCATTTGGCGCGCGCGTCCGGCATCGCTGTCCTGGGCGCGCCCCGGCGCTCCTAATGGAACGATACCTGCAATGCGGCGACGGGTAAAAGTATTATTTATGGTATTTAGTAACAATCACTTGCTTTTCTAACTGGGCGCGGCGACGGCGCCCAGACAGCTGCGATTGTAGCAAATATTGATGGCATATTGCGTTGCAATATCAGCGTTGGCGAATGTGCGGCGTCGGCCGCGGGCATGAAAAAACCGGCGACCCGCGCCGGTTGTTTGTCAGGGCAAGCGCCGCGCGCTTATTTTTCGAAGCGGGCGATGCCGTCGACCAGCTCGGCCTTGGCGTCTTCCAGAGTGCCCCAGCCTTGAACCTTGACCCACTTGCCCGGTTCCAGGTCTTTGTAGTGCTCGAAGAAGTGAACCATCTGGTTGCGCAGCAGTTCCTGCAGGTCTTCCAGCTTCTGGATGGACTTGTACATCGGGCACAGTTTTTCCACCGGCACGGCCACCAGCTTGGCGTCAACGCCGGACTCGTCTTCCATCTTGATCAGGCCCAGCGCGCGACAGCGCACCACCACGCCCGGCGGCAGCGGGAACGGGGTGACCACCAGCACGTCAACCGGATCGCCGTCGCCGGCCAGGGTTTGCGGCACGAAACCGTAGTTGGCCGGATACATCATGGAAGTGCCCATGAAGCGGTCAACCACCAGCGCGTTCCAGTCTTTGTCGAATTCGTATTTGATCGGGGCGGCGTTGGCGGAGATTTCGATGACGACGTTGAAGTCGCCCGGCATGTCTTTGCCCGGGCCGATGCTAGCGAGATCCATCAGGGGAATCCTTGTTGAACGTGTTGAACACAATGTTTCGATAAACTGCGCGATTATAGCAGTAGCTGCCGCGCCGCGTATCGGGCGGGTATAATCGCCGGCGATTGTGTTAGCGCGAGAAAGAGCGGATTGATGCTGGACAAATGGATCGTCGAGTTCGACAAGGGGTTGCGCACCCTGTTTGCTTCCGCGCAAAGCCTGAGGCCGCATCCGGACGCGGCGCTGGACGAGGCGGAGCTGGCGGCTGAGGAAAAGAAACACGCGCTGGGGCTGATGCGGGTCAACCACTGCGGCGAGGTGTGCGCCCAGGCTTTGTACCAGGGGCAGGCGCTGACGGCGCGCACGCCGCAGGCGCGCGAAGCCTTGCGCCAGGCGGCGCAAGAGGAGGTGGAGCACCTGGCCTGGACCGAGCGGCGCATCCGCGAACTGGGCGGCCGGCCCAGCGTGTTCAACCCGCTGTGGTACACCGGCTCGCTGGCGATAGGCGTGGCCGCCGGGGTGCTGGGCGACAAGTGGAATCTGGGCTTCCTGGAGGAAACCGAGCAGCAGGTGGGCGCGCATCTGGACAGCCATCTGAGCCGTTTGCCGGCGGCGGACGTCAAGAGCCGCGCCATCGTCGAGCAGATGCGCGACGATGAGCTCAAGCATGCGGACATGGCCCATGAGTTGGGCGCGGCCCAATTGCCGGCCCCGGTCAAGGGCGCGATGAAGCTGTCGGCCAAGCTGATGACGGGCGCCAGCTACCGGCTTTGACTGCGTGCTTCCTTAAAAGAAAACAGGCCTGGATTCCAGGCCTGTTCGCATTGCGGCGCGGGCGTTTCAGTCGCGGTGGCGTTTGCGCCCCGGCAGGCTGGTGACGATGCCCAGCCCGATGATGGCGACGCTGATCAGCCCTGTGGTCACTTCGCCCAGCTCGACATGGAGCGCGGCGGCGAACATGATGGCCACCAGGGCGCCGATGGCCCAGAACGCCGAAGTCTCCAGGTATTTGAACTGGCCGATGATGTTGCGCTCCACCAGCAGGATGGTCATCGAGCGCACGAACATCGCGCCTATGCCCAGCCCGGCGGCGATCAGCCAGAAGTTGTTGGTGATGGCGAAGGCGGCGATCACGCCGTCCATGGAGAAGCTGGCGTCCAGCGTTTCCAGGTAGACGAAGCCGATCAGGCCGTTCTTGGCGGCGGCGGTCTGGATATCCATGCCGCCGAACAGCTGCTTGAACACATGCAAGGCCATGAACACCACGTAACCCCAGAAGCAGCTGCTGAGAAACTCCATCTTCTGGCCGGCGGGAATGGCGGCGGCCACCAGCGCGATCAGCAGGATGGCGATCAGCGACTGGGCGTTCTCAACCGAGCCCAGCCGCGCCAGCAGCGGTTCGACGGCCGGCAGCCAGTGTTCGTCCTTTTCCTTTTTGACGAAGTACTCCACCACCACCATCAACAGGAAGGTGGCGCCGAAGCCCATGATCATCAGGTGGGAGTCATGCATGATCTGCTGGTAGCGCAGCGGTTCGCGGGTGGCGATGGAGAAAGCCTCGAGCAAGGGCGTGTCGCCGGCGACGGCGACGATGAGCAGCGGGAACAGGATGCGCATGCCGAACACCGCGACGGCGATGCCCACCGTCATGAAGAGCTTGCGCCACAGCGGGCTCATCGCCTGCAGCACGCTGGCGTTGACGACCGCGTTGTCGAAGGAAACGCTGGTTTCCAGGATGGCCAGCACCAGGGCGGTGACCAGGAAGGAGCCGGCCATGGTCGGGCCGCCCAGCTGGAAGCCGTACCAGCCGGCGGCGGCCAGCACGACGACGCTGAACAGCAGCGAGCCGGTGAAATAGGAGAGCGTGGTGCGCATGAATGGATTCGCCTTGTTGTGCCGGGCGGATTCAAGCCGCCCGCCGCTTCGCGCCGCAAGCGGCGCGGGCGGGTGATGACGTGGGATTATAATCGCGGCGCTTCGGCGAAGCGCGTGGCTTTGGATCAACGCGCGCGGGCCAGGCAGCTTTGGTAGCGGCCGTCGACGCGTTTGGCGAACCATTCGGTGGTCAGCTTGCGGGTGATCTTGGGGCTTTTCAGGTCGATTTGCGGCAGCTGTTCGCGCGGCGCGGGCTTGCCGAAGCGCTGGTCAGCCAGCGCGTAGGTCTTGCGGTAGAGCTCGCTTTGGCCGAAGGCCGCGCTTTTCTCCAGCTTCAGGTCTCGCAGAATCTCGCCCTGGCCCATGCCCAGCTTGCCGCCCTGGCTGATCACCGCGCTCTGGGTGGTGCTGGGGTAGACCTTGCCGTCCTTGTAGCTGAGCAGGTCGCCGTCCAGCGTCAGATCCTTGCCGCTGAGTTTCTCCATCACGGCTTGGAAGGCCGCGTTGCGGCTGCTGTAGCGGCCGGCGTTGAAGTCGGCGAAGCGGTACAGCATCTGGCTGTAAGGCGCCGGGTATTGCAGCAGGATGGCCGCGCCGAAGTAGACGCCGCCGCGGCGAGTGAACACTTCCTGGCGGATGCCGCCGCTGCGCGGGTAGGGGTAGGGCCAGACTTTGACGTGCCCTTCGGCGAATTCGACGCTGACCTGCATCGGCCCGCCGGTGCGGATCGGGTTCTTCATGCTCATCGGCAGGCCCAGCTTGCTGGCCTCGCGCGCCATGTCCTCGAACAGATCGTTCATTTCCCGTTCGGTGCGCAGGCTGTCGATGCGCGCCTTGTAGCTTTTGCCGTTGGGCGAAGTCTTCATCAGAGCGGCCTTGACCACCGGCAGCGGGATCAGATAGCCGTGGGCCCGTTCGGCGATCTTGTCCCAGACGATGGCGGGCAGATTGGGCACGGTGGGGTCCGCCTGCCAGCTGGATTCCTGCTCGATCACCGCCGCCAGCGCGCAGAAATTCTCCGCGGTATAGGGAATCTTCAGGTGAGTGAAGGCCGCGAGCATATCGTTGCTCCAGCCCTGGCGGTCGCGAATCTTGGCGGGCAGCAGGCGATTGAGCAGCAGGCGTCCGGCCTGCGGGTCGTTGTAGGCCGGCCTGAGCGGCGGCGCGCTCACCGGAGGAGGCGACGGCGGCGCTTCGACCGCCGGCGCGGGGGCCTCCGGCTCGCTTGGAACCGGGGCGACGACGACGGGCGCGGCGACGGGGGCCGGCGGGCTGACGTTGGCGCAGGCGCTCAGCAGCGCGGGCAATAGGGCAAACAGCAAACGGGATGGTTTCACGGTGCGCGGGACGGTGCGGAATCAAACCGTGAAGGTTAGGCTATCTTGCTGTCATCGGCAATCGCGCTCAGAGGTTCTGGTAACGATTCACGATTTGCTTGTAGACGCCGCTTTTCTGTATCGCGCGCAGGCCCAGATTGAATTCGTCCTTCAGCGGAGCGCTGCGGAAGGCCATCCGGTACACGGTGGGGGCGAATAGACGGTGGATGTCCACCGGCGCGGTTTTTTCCTTGAACTGGGTGACGAGCTTGTGGTTCATCCAGGCGAAGATGTTGCGGTCGGCCACCACCACGTCCACTGAGCCGCGGAACAGCAGCCGGTTTTGATCCACCTGATTGGCGGTTTCGGCGTAATTGGGATTGGTCTTGGCCATGTCCTTGAAGGCTTCGCCCAGGTATTGCCGGGCCAGGGAGAAGGCCAGCACCCGGTAGGCGCCCAGCTCCTTGGCCTGGCGCAGCTGGATGCGGCGGCTGCTGAGCGTGATCGCCACATCCTCGTAGCTGATGTAGACGTCGGAATACTCGGCCTGCAATCCGGCCTGCTCGCCCACGGTGGCCACCGCGTCGATGTCCTTGTTCTTCAAGGCCATCGGCAGCCGGGGTTGGGAAAAGAAGACCGGCTCTATCCGGTAGCCGCGTTCCTGCAGCGCCGCGCGCACGATCTCCAGTTCCAGCCCGCTCTTGCCGCCCTCCATCACATAGGGCTCCAGCGACTCCCCAAACGCCACCTTGACGGTCTTGTGCGCATGGGCGTTGGCGCCGAGGGCAAGCAGCAAGCTGCCAAGCAACAGTAATCTCCCCATTGGCCTGCCTTAATTTGACTTCCTCGCTTCTGGCCCGCGCAGTGGAAGCCGTGCTGTCCGGGCGATAGGGTTGCGCATCGGGCGCGACATGCATTTTGCGCGTTCGTCGCCGGCGCTGACAAGCGGCCTCGCGGCTCAGTCCGCCAGATAAGGCATGGGATCGACCGCCGAGGAGCGGACGCGCAGTTCAAAGTGCAGCTTGACCCGGGTGGTGCCGGAACTGCCCATGGTGGCGATGGTGTCGCCGGCCTTGACCGTCTGCCCTTCCTTGACCAGCAAGGACTGATTGTGAGCATAGACGGTGAGGTGGGCGTTGTCATGCTGGATGATCAACAGATTGCCGTAGCTGCGGATGCCTTTGCCGGAGTAGGTGACCCTGCCGCTGGCCGCCGCTCGGACCGGGGCGCCCGCCTCGCCGGCGATGTCTATGCCCTTGCTGCCCTGGCCGTTGAACTTGGCGATGATCGGACCCTTGGCCGGCCAGACCAGCTTGATGTTGGCCGCTGGACGAGCCGCGGGCTTGCTGGGCTCGGAGGCGGAGGGCTTGGCCGCGGGCCGGCTGGGCTGCGGACGCTTGGGCTTGGCGGGCGCAGGCGCGGCGCCGGTGGGCGGCGACACGCGCAGCAATTGGCCGGCATTGATGCTGCTCGGGTCTTTCAGTCCGTTCCAGCGCACCAGGTTCGCCACGCTGACCCGATGGCTCTGGGCGATGCGGAACAGGGTGTCTCCCGGTTTGACGCGGTAAAAGCCGGCGGACTCCACCGCGGCGGGTTGCGAGGTGCTGGCGCAGGCGACAAGCAGCAGGGACAGGGAACTGGAAACGAGGCGGACGGACAAGGACATGGCGCAGATTCTAGCATCGCCGCCGACGGCTGCGCGCTTTCTGTGCGCAAACGCCGGCGGCTGGACTAAAAATCATGTTAAGGACTGTGACGGGCGCGGGCATAGGGCGGAGGTGACGGGATGAAACTGGGATGGTTGATGTGCGGCTTGTGGAGCGTGGCGGCGCTGGCGGCGGAGCCGTCGACGCTTTCCATCTACACCGTGGAGTATCCGCCGCTGGTGTTTAAAGGCGAGAACGGCAAGCTGAGCGGCATCGCCGCGGAGGTGGTGGCTCAGGCGGCGCAACTGGCCGGCCTGAGCATGCGCGTGCCGGAGATCCCCTGGAAGCGCGCCCAAATGCAGGTGCAGCAAGACGCGGACAGCTGTCTGACGCCTTTTACGCGCTCCCCGGAGAGGGAAAAACTGTATCGCTGGGTGGGGGTGGTGATGGAGAGCAATCAATCCCTGTTCATCAATACCCATCATCCGGTGGCCTTGAGTTCGCTGGACGACGCCAAGGGCAAGCGCGTGGTGGTGTTGCTGGGTTCGTCGATGGCGGACTACCTGAAAAAGAACAATATCGCCTATTCCGTCCGGCCCACGCCGGAGGAGGCCGAGCGCGAGCTGGCGGCGGGGGTGGCGGATGTGTGGGCGGTGCATGACGTGGTGGCCAACTACACCATCAAGCAGGTGGGAACGCCGGCGGACAGCATCCGCGAGGCCTTGCAAGTGCAAACCACCAGCATCTATCTGGCCTGCAGCCTGAAAATGCCGGACGCGACCGCCTTGAAGCTGAGCAGGGCGTTTCAGCAGCTGCGCGAAAGCGGCAAGCTGGAAAAAATCATCGCCAAATATTTGAAGTGACGATAGTTGGCGCGTGGTGTTTTATGGTGACAGTGTCGATTCGTATCAATTTTTCAAGGTTACAGTATCTTGGAAAAACACATTGAACTGTCACTGATGGCTGTGAAATGGCTGGGCTAGAATGGTGCCAGTTTTTGAGCCGCCAAGAATCCGGCGGCGCAATGGTGATTCTTTTGTCATCCCTGGACAAGGACAGTCATGAACCGAACCTACTTAGCCCATCTTGAAGCCACGCTGGCGCAGATTCGCGCCGACGGTTTTGAAAAACCCGAGCGCGTGATCGCCACGCCTCAGCGCGCGGACATCGCCTTGAGCAACGGCAGCAATGTGCTGAACTTCTGCGCCAACAACTACCTGGGCCTGGCCGACGACCCGCGCCTGATCGAGGCGGCGAAGAAGGGCATGGACGACTTCGGTTACGGCTGCGCCTCGGTCCGCTTCATCTGCGGCACCCAGCAAGTGCACAAGGAGCTGGAACAGGCGATTTCGGGCTTTTTGGGCACCGACGACACCATCCTGTACTCCAGCTGCTTCGACGCCAACGGCGGCGTGTTCGAAACGCTGCTGGGCGAAGAAGACGCGGTGATTTCCGACGAGCTCAACCACGCCTCCATCATCGACGGCGTGCGCCTGTCCAAGGCCAAGCGCTTCCGTTACAAGAACAACGACATGGCCGATCTGGAGGCGCAACTGGTCGCCGCCGAACAGGCCGGCGCGCGCTTCAAGCTGATCGTCACCGACGGCGTATTCTCCATGGACGGCATCATCGCCGATCTGAAAACCCTGTGCGAAGTGGCCGAGCGCCACGGCGCGCTGGTGATGGTGGACGATTCCCACGCCGTCGGCTTCATCGGCGACAGCGGCGCCGGCACGCCGGAACTGTGCGGAGTCGCCGATCGCGTCGACATCTACACCGGCACCCTGGGCAAGGCCCTGGGCGGCGCGTCCGGCGGCTATGTGTCCGGCCGCAAGGCGATCATCGATCTGCTGCGTCAGCGCTCGCGTCCGTATCTGTTCTCCAACACCCTGGCCCCGGCCATCGCCGCCGCCAGCCTGGAAGTGCTGAACATCCTCAAGGGCGGCGAGGGTGCCGAGCTGCGCGCCAAAGTACGCCGCAACGCCGAGCTGTTCCGCCAGGAAATGAGCGCGGCGGGCTTCACTCTGGTGCCCGGCCAGCACCCCATCGTCCCGGTGATGCTGGGCGATGCTAAGCTGGCGGGCGAGATGGCGGCCAAGCTGCTGGAAGAGGGCGTGTACGTGATCGGCTTCTCCTTCCCGGTGGTGCCCAAGGGCAAAGCGCGCATCCGCACCCAGATGTCGGCGCGCCACAGCGAAGAACAGGTTCGCCTGGCGGTGGCGGCTTTCATCAAAGTGGGCCGCGAACTCGGCGTGATCTGAGGCGTTGCGCCGCGCGCCCGTGGAGGGCGCCGCGGCGGATAGGAATAGAAATGAAAGCATTATCCAAACTGAAGGCCGAGCGCGGCCTGTGGATGACCGATGTGGCCAAGCCGGAAATCGGCCATAACGATTTGTTGATCCGGATTCGCAAGACCGCGATCTGCGGCACCGACATCCATATCTGGAACTGGGACGACTGGGCGCAGAAAACCATCCCGGTGCCCATGCACGTCGGCCATGAGTATGTCGGCGTGGTCGAGGCGATAGGCTCGGAAGTGCAGGGCTTCAGCGTCGGCCAGCGCGTGTCGGGCGAAGGGCACATCACCTGTGGCCATTGCCGCAACTGTCGCGCCGGCCGCCGTCACCTGTGCCGCAACACCTTCGGCGTGGGCGTCAACCGCGAAGGCGCCTTCGCCGAATATCTGGTGATTCCGGCCTTCAACGCCTTCCCGATTCCGGACGACATCTCCGACGACCTGGCGTCCATCTTCGACCCCTTCGGCAACGCGGTGCACACCGCGCTCAGCTTCAACCTGGTGGGCGAGGACGTGCTGATCACCGGCGCGGGCCCTATCGGCATCATGGCGGTGGCGATCGCTCGCCACGTCGGCGCGCGCCATGTGGTGATCACCGACGTCAACGAGTACCGGCTGGAGCTGGCGCGCAAAATGGGTGCGACCCGCGCGGTGAACGTGGCCAAGCAGGAGCTCAAGCAAGTGATGGCCGAACTGCATATGACCGAGGGCTTCGACGTCGGCCTGGAAATGTCCGGCAACCCGCAGGCCTTCCGCCAGATGTTGGACACCATGAACCACGGCGGCAAAGTGGCGCTGCTGGGCATTCCTCCGGCGGACACCGCCATCGACTGGAACCACGTCATCTTCAAAGGCCTGGAAATCAAGGGCATCTACGGGCGCGAGATGTTCGAGACCTGGTACAAGATGGTGGCGCTGATCCAGTCCGGTTTGGACATCACTCCCATCATCACCCACCATTTTCCGGTGGATGACTTCCAGCAGGGCTTCGAAGCCATGCTGTCGGGACAAAGCGGCAAGGTGATTCTGGACTGGAGCTGAAGGTAGGCGACGGCCTGACGAAAAACCCTCTTCGCCGGCGAAGAGGGTTTTTTTACGCGCATGGCCGCGGCTTGAACCTGCTTTGAGAATGTTTGAGCGTCGCCAGCGGGGCGGCGAGAATGGGCTGGCAAAAGGGATGGGGCGAAGGGGGCCAAGGACGGGCCCCGCGGCTCGGACCCTGTTCACTGTTCGCTGCGCTTCGGACAAGGGCCATGCAAGCCAGCTGGAAATGCCCATGCGCTACTCGCGCATGCCGCTTTTTCGCTGGTTTCCGCCTGGCCTCGTTCTGGCTTGAGAGACTTTGAACAGGTTTTCAGGCCGCTCGCGCGGTGTTTGTCCCGGTCCAATTGTTTGAGTGAGTTCAGAGCTTGCCCTCTCCGCCTTGCGGAGGGGGCTTTTTTATTTCGCCTTATTGCCCGGCCGGCGCCAGCAGCGGCGCATAGCCCAGGCCGCGCAACTTCTCCATGGTTTCGTCGGCTTCGGCGCGGCTCTTGAACGGGCCGACCTGCACGCGGGTGACGGTATGGGCCGGGATGCCGTGCTGTTTCAGCTCCTTCACCAGTTTTTCGGCGTTGCCGATGCTGGAGAACAGGCCCAGCTGGACTTGGTAGCCGATGGAGCTGCCGGCCGGCTTGGCCTTGACCGCGGCCTCCTTGGCCGGTGCCGCGGGTTTGTCCGCGGCGACGGGGGCTGCGACGGGAGGGGCTGCTTTGACGGGCTCGGCCGGCGCGCTCTTGCCGCCCGCCGCTTGCGGCGGAGTCGCCGCGGCGGGCGCTTTCGCCGTCGCGCGCTCATGCGCCGGAGCCGGAGCTGGCGCCGCCGCGTGCGCGGGCGGACGGTTGTTGACCACGGCCGGGGTCTTGTCCAGGTCGGGGCTGGCCGGGCTTGCGGCGCTGGGCGCTTGCGGCGCGCCGGCGGCTTCGGTCGCGGGCGCGCTGCTTTCCGCTGTCGGCGCGCTGGCGGGGGTGGGGGCCGGCGGTGCTTCCGCCGGGGCGGAAGCGGGCTTGATGATCTTGCCGGAACTGGGGCTCTGGCTGCTGGCGGTCATTTCCACCTTGGGTTTGTTGAAGCTGTCGGTCAGCGGAATGGCGGCCAGCGCCACGGCGACCAGGCCGCCGGCGATCAGCAATCGCTTTTTCAGCTTGCTGTTGAGGTCGGCTTCGCCGCCGGTCTTGTCGGGGTCTTGTTGATTTTGTTCGCGCATGGTCCGTGAGACTTGAGAAATGTGCAGCACATGGTTGAAAACACTGCTAAAATATCGGGTTCGTCAAAATTGGGTAACCCGAGTGGCTGCATAATACTCAAGTTTAGCCACTTGTCTTGATGTTTGGGAGAATTTATATGGCAATTGAACGCACCTTGTCCATCGTTAAGCCGGACGCCGTTGGTAAAAACGTCATCGGCAAAATTTACGACCGTTTCGAATCCGCCGGCCTGAAAATCGTGGCCGCCAAGATGAAGCAACTGTCCCGCGCTGAAGCCGAAGGCTTCTACGCCGTGCACAAAGAACGTCCGTTCTTCAAGGACCTGGTTGACTTCATGGTGTCCGGCCCGGTGATGATCCAGGCGCTGGAAGGCGAAAACGCCGTGCTGAAAAACCGCGAACTGATGGGCGCGACCGATCCGAAGAAAGCTGAAGCCGGCACCATTCGCGCCGATTTCGCCGATTCCATCGACGCCAACGCCGTCCATGGTTCCGACAGCGTGGAAAACGCCGCGATCGAAGTGGCTTATTTCTTTGCTGCATCCGAGATCAGCGCCCGCTAATCTCAAATAGTACTCCGTTGTTTGCGGAGCCCGTCTCATGGATGGGCTCCGTCGAAAAGGCGGTCGTCCACACCGCCTTTGCTTTATCCCGAGGAATGCATGAAAACCAACCTGCTCGACTTCAACCTGGACCAGCTGACCCGGCATTTCGCCGAAATGGGCGAGAAGCCGTTTCGCGCCAAGCAAGTGATGCGCTGGATGCACCAGATGGCGGAAGCCGATTTCGACGCGATGACCGACCTGGCCAAAAGCCTGCGCGCCAAGCTGCATGAACGCGCGGAAGTGAAGGTTCCCTCGCTGATGACCGGGCAGGCGTCCAGTGATGGCACCCGCAAGTGGCTGCTCGACGTCGGCACCGGCAACGGCGTCGAAACCGTCTTCATCCCCGAGGATGAACGCGGCACCTTGTGCGTGTCATCCCAGGTGGGCTGCGCGCTGGAATGCACGTTCTGCTCCACCGGCCGCCAGGGCTTCAACCGCAATCTGTCCACTGCGGAGATCATCGGCCAGCTGTGGTGGGCCAACAAGGCGATGGGCGTCACGCCCAAGAACGAGCGCGTGGTGTCCAATGTGGTGATGATGGGCATGGGCGAGCCGCTGGCCAATTTCGACAATGTGGTCAGCGCGATGCAGATCATGCTGGACGACCACGGCTACGGCCTGTCGCGCCGGCGAGTGACCCTGTCCACCTCCGGCCTGGTGCCGCAGATGGACCGGCTGCGCGAAGAGTGCCCGGTGGCGCTGGCGGTGTCGCTGCACGCGCCCAACGACGCGATTCGCGACGTGATTGTGCCTATAAACAAGAAATACCCGTTGGCGCAGCTGATGGCGGCCTGTCAGCGCTATCTGGAAAAGGCGCCGCGCGACTTCATTACTTTCGAGTACGTGATGCTTGACGGTGTCAACGATAGGCCGGAACATGCTCGCCAATTGCTGGAGCTGGTGCGGGACGTGCCGTGCAAGTTCAATCTGATACCGTTCAATCCGTTCCCGAACTCGGGTTATGAGCGTTCCAGCAATAATGCGATTCGCGCGTTCCGCGAAATTCTGCAGGAGCGCGGTTATGTGGTGACGGTGCGGAAAACGCGCGGCGACGACATCGATGCCGCCTGTGGCCAGCTGGCCGGCCAAGTCATGGACAAAACCCGCCGTCAAGCCAAATGGATGCAGCTCGTAGAGGACAATAAGCAATGACGATACGGCAAATGGGGTTGATGGCCTGCTTATGGATGGCTGTGAGTTCAACCGCATTTGCCGCCGATGCCGAGGTGTCGCGCGAGCTGGCGACGATACGCAGCCAGCTGGCGATCGAATACGCCAAGATCGGCAATTACAAAGTGGCGCTGGAAACGGCGGATCTGGCCGTCGCCGCGGACCCGGCCTACGTCCCGGCCTATGTGTCCCGAGCCTATGTTTTGACCCAGTTGCGCGAAGAAGGGCCCGCCGAGGCCAATTACCGCAAAGCCCTGCAACTGGATCCAAGCAACCCGGAGGCGAACAATAATTACGGTTTGTTTCTGTGCGACCGAAACCGGTTGCAGGATTCTTTGTCCTATTTTCAGAAAGCGCTGGCCAACCCGCTGTATGATTCGCCTCAGACGGCTTATTTGAACCTGGGGCATTGCAGCGCCAAGGCCGGCAATAACGAGCAGGCCAACGATTACTTGCTGGCGGCGCTGCGCGCCGCGCCCAATTTCGCGCCCGCGCTGCGGGAATTAGCACAGTTGCATCTTGGGCTGGGTAATGCCAAATTGGCTGCTTTCTATTTCGAACGGATGGGCAAGGGCGCGGCGCTGCAAGCCGACGACCTGTGGCTGGGCGTGCAGATCGCGCGCAAGAGCGGCAACAGGGCGTTGGAAAGCGAATGTTCCGCCGCGCTCAAGAACCGTTATCCGGATTCCAAAGAAACACAACTGCTGTTGAGTGGAAGCTGAGGATGGAGCAACAATTCGAACAACAGGGACAGCCGACCGGTTCCAGCGTCGGTGCCCGGCTGAAAGCCGCTCGCGAAGCGGCCGGCATGGGTTTGGGGGAAGTCGCGGATAGGCTGAAACTGTCGATGCGGCAGTTGGAGGCGATAGAGCGCGACGATTTTACGATCTTGCCGGGCGCGACCTTCGTGCGCGGCTTCGTGCGCAATTACGCCCGCTTTTTGCAGATTGATCCCGAACCATTGATGCACGCGCTGGACAGGCAGTTTCCTTCCGCCGTCAACGACGTCGCCAATCTGGTGCGCGACGGCGCGCACGAGGTTCCGGGGCATGTCGGCGAGCCGGCCGCATCGGACGAAGGCGGCTCTTCAGGCAAATGGATTGTAGGCCTGTTGGTGATCGCGGCCCTGGGCGGCGGCGTCGCCTGGCTGGCCAGCAATCATGGCGGCGACAGCCGACCGGCCGCGGAAGCCTCCTCGGCCATCGCGACCGAACTGTCTTCGGCGCCGGCGGGCGAAGCCTCCGCTCCCGCGGCGTTTGCCGCGGAGACGCCGGCTTCCGCGCCGGCCGTCGCCGTCGCGCCCGTTCCGGCTTCCGCGCCGCAGCCGGTCAAGGCGGCCAACGTGGCCAGCGCGCCGGTCCAAACGGCGGCGCCGGCGGCCAAGCCTCAGGCCAGCGCCGCCGTTGCGGCGGCCAGCGGCAAGCTGGTGTTGACGGTCAAGGAGGCGGAAGCCTGGGTGTCGGTGGTGGACGCCACCGGCAAGAAGCTGGTGTTCCAGACCTTGCAGCCGGGCAGCACCCAGGAAGCGGTCGGCACCCCGCCGTTCAAGCTGGTGATCGGCAACGCCTCGCAAGTGGCGGTGAATTTCAATGGCCAAGCGGTGGACCTCTCGGACAAGATCCGCGGCACCACGGCAAAGCTGGAACTCAAGTAATTCAAGGTAGCGAATGGATAGCGTGAACATCGCGCGACGCCCCACCCTGCAGGCTAGGGTGGGGCATGTCATTGTAGGATCGGACGCTCCGGTGGTGGTGCAGTCCATGACCAACACCGACACCGCGGACGCGGCGGCCACGGTGCAGCAAGTGCTGGAGCTGGCGGAAGCCGGATCGGAGCTGGTGCGCATCACCGTCAACTCGCCGGAGGCGGCGGCCAAGGTGGCGGAAATCCGTCAACGGCTGGACGACGCCGGCTGTGCCGTTCCCTTGGTCGGCGATTTCCATTTCAACGGCGATCGCCTGCTGAGGGAGTACCCGGACTGCGCGCGCGCGCTGGCCAAATACCGGATCAATCCGGGCAATGTGGGCAAGGGCGCCAAGGGCGACGACAAGTTCGCCTTCATGATTCGCACCGCCATCGAGCACGGCAAGCCGGTGCGCATCGGCGTCAACTGGGGCAGCCTGGACCAGGCCTTGCTGGCGCGGATGATGGACGCCAACAACCGCGTCGCCCGGCCGCTGCCCTTGGAGCAGCTGATGCGCGAGGCCTTGATCGTCTCCGCGCTGGAGTCCGCCGACAAGGCGATGGAGCTGGGCCTGCCGGCCGAGCAGATTCTGCTGTCCTGCAAGGTCAGCAATGTGCAGGACCTGATCACCGTGTACCGCGACCTGGGCAGCCGCTGCAATTTCCCGCTGCACCTGGGTCTGACCGAAGCCGGCATGGGCTCCAAGGGCATCGTCGCGTCCAGCGCGGCGCTGGCGATCCTGCTGCAGCAAGGCATAGGCGACACCATCCGCATTTCGCTGACGCCGCAGCCGGGCGAGGCGCGCACCAAGGAAGTGGTGGTGGCGCAGGAGCTGCTGCAAACCATGGGCCTGCGCAGCTTCACCCCGCTGGTGACCGCTTGTCCGGGCTGCGGCCGCACCACCAGCACCTTTTTCCAGGAGCTGGCGGACCAGATTCAGACGTATCTGCGCACGCAAATGCCGGTGTGGCGTTTGCAATACCCGGGCGTAGAGGACATGAAGGTGGCGGTGATGGGCTGCGTGGTCAACGGCCCGGGGGAGAGCAAACTGGCCGATATCGGCATCTCGCTGCCCGGCACCGGCGAAGTGCCGGTGGCGCCGGTTTACGTCGATGGCCAAAAGGATGTTACCCTCAAGGGCGACAACATCGCCGCCGAGTTCACCGCCTTGGTTGATCGCTATGTGCAAAGCCGTTACGGCGAAGGCGGCGCCAAGCGCCGCGAGGGCGGCAGCCGCACCATCCCGATTCGTCCGGTAGGCGTTTGAGCGCGTTTGGCGCAATGACCGGGCACTGATTCAAGCGATATACAAGAAAACAAGCAATGGCTCAAAAATATCAAGCGGTCAAAGGCATGAATGACGTGCTGCCGGCCGAGTCCTACCAGTGGGAGTTCTTTGAAGGCAAGCTGCGCGAGTTGCTGGCCGATTACGGCTACCAGAACATCCGCACCCCCATCGTCGAAACCACGCCGCTGTTCGTTCGCGCCATCGGCGAAGTCACCGACGTGGTGGAGAAGGAGATGTACACCTTCATCGACAGCCTGAACGGCGACAGCCTGACGCTGCGCCCCGAAGGCACCGCCGGCACCCTGCGCGCGGTGGTCGAGCACAACCTTCTGTACAATGCCACCCAGAAGCTGTGGTATATGGGGCCGATGTTCCGTCACGAGCGCCCGCAAAAGGGCCGCTATCGCCAGTTCCACCAGATGGGGGTGGAGGCGCTGGGTTTTGGCGGCCCGGACATCGACGCCGAAATCATCGCGATGACCGCGGACCTGTGGCGCCGGCTGGGCCTGTCCCAGTATGTGCGTCTGGAAATCAATTCGCTGGGCAACCAGGAGGAGCGCGCCGCTCACCGTCAGGCGCTGATCGCCTATCTGGAACGGCACGTGGACATCCTGGACGAAGACGGCAAGCGCCGCATGTACAGCAATCCGCTGCGCGTGCTGGACACCAAGAACCCGGCCTTGCAGAAGATGGCCGACGAGGCGCCCAAGCTGTCCGACTATCTGGGCGAAGCGTCCCGCGCGCATTACGAAGGCTGGAAGGCGATGATCCGCGAACTGGGCGTCGACTTCGTGGAAAACCCGCGGCTGGTGCGCGGACTCGACTACTACAACCAGTCGGTGTTCGAATGGGTGACCAATGAGCTGGGCGCGCAAGGCACGGTTTGCGCCGGCGGCCGTTACGACGGCCTGATCGAACAACTGGGCGGCAAGCCGGCGGCCGGCATCGGCTTCGGCATGGGCCTGGAGCGCGTGGTGCTGTTGCTGCAGGACAAGCAATTGCTGCCGGCGCAACGCAGCGTCGACGTCTACCTGGTGAACCAGGGCGAAGGCGCGGGGCTGTACGCGATGAAGCTGGCGCAGAGCCTGCGCGCCGCCGGCCTGTCGGTGGTGCAGCACTTGGGCGAAGGCAGCTTCAAGTCGCAAATGAAAAAAGCCGACGGCTGCGGCGCGCAGTTCGCCGTCATCGTCGGCGAAGATGAAATCAAGACGGGTCAGGCGGTGATCAAGGCGCTGCGCGCCGAGATGGACCAGCAAACCGTGGCGGCGGAAGCGGTGGCCGCCACGCTGATCTCACTGAAAGCTTAAGGGAGAGGGGCGCAATGGCGTTCGACTTGCAGGAACAGGAACAGATTGATTCGATCAAGGCCTTCTGGCAACAGTGGGGCAAGCTGATCGCCGGCGTGCTGGCGGCGTCCGCGATTGCCTACCTGGGGTTCAAGGGCTATCGCTACTATCAGGAGCAGCAAGCGCAGAAGGCCGCGGCCGCTTACGAGAACATCGACGCGGCGGTGGCGGGCAAGGACATCGCCAAGCTGAAGTCCGCGGTGACGCTGCTGCAGAACGATTTCGGTTCTTCGGCCTACGCTACCCGCGGCTCGCTGATTCTGGCCAAGGCCGCTTTCGACAAGAGCGATCTCGCCTTGGCCAAGAGCCAGCTGGAATGGGTGCTGGCCAATAGCAAGGACGAATCGGCAAGCGCCATCGCCCGCCTGCGCCTGGCCTCCTTGCTGCTGGACCAGAAGACTTACGACGCGGCGATCGCCGAACTGAACAAGGAACACCCGGCCGGTTTCGACGCGCTGTTCCTGGATCTGAAGGGCGATGTGCTGGTCGCCAAGGGCGACGCCGCCGCCGCGCGCGACGCCTATAAATCCGCTTTGGCCAAATTGGTGGGCGATTCGCCGAACCGCCAGTTCATCCAGACCAAACTCGACGCGCTGGGAGGCTGACCGCATGCGCCGCCAATTGTTGCTGACCGCTGTGCTGTCCTCTTCGCTGCTGGCCGGCTGCGCCAGCTGGTTCGAAGGCAATACCCAGTTCAAGCCCACCCCGCTGGCCGCGATCAAGCCCTTGCAGGGGCTGGACGTCAAATGGACGGCGGGCCAGGCCGCGCCGGCCGCCGGCTTCCTGCCGGTCTACGTCAACGGCCTGGTGGTGAGCGCCGACGCCGACGGCCATGTGCGCAGCATCGACGCGCTCAGCGGCCGCGTCAGCGCGGACGTGGATCTGAAGCGCAAGCTCAGCGCCGGCGTGGCCATGGCCGGCGACATGGTGCTGGTGGGCACTCAGGACGCCAAGCTGCTGGCGGTGGAACGCGCCAACGGCAAAGTGCTGTGGCAGCAACCGCTGACCAGCCTGATGCTGGAGGCGCCGCAAGTGGCCGGCGACATGGTGTTGGTGCGCACCAACGACGCGCGCCTGACCGGCTTCTCCCTGACCGACGGCGGCAAGCAGCTGTGGTCCAGCGGCAATGTGTTGCCGCAACTGACCGTGCGCAACAACGGCTCGATGCAGGCGGTGGGCAAGGAAGCGGTGATGGTGGGGCAGGCCGGCGGCCGCCTGGACATCGTCAACCCGCAAACCGGCAACGCCTTGTGGCAGGGCGCGGTGGCCAACCCGCGCGGCGCCACCGAACTGGAACGGATGACCGACGTGACGTCGCGGCCGGTGTTCGACGCCGGCCAGGTGTGCGCGGTGGCCTATCAGGGACGGGTGGCCTGCTTCGAGGCGCGTTCCGGCAATCTGTTGTGGGCGCGTGAAATCTCGTCCAGCCGCGGCCTCGCCGTGGATGGCCGCAATGTCTACGTGACCGCGGAAGACGGCTCGGTGTGGGCGTTCGACCGCGGCACCGGCCGCAATATCTGGAAAACCGACGACCTGAAATATCGGGACGTCACCGGTCCCGCGCTGCTGGGCCGCTTCGTGCTGGTTGGCGATGGCGAAGGTTACGCCCATCTGCTATCCAATGAGAGCGGCAGCATCGTGGGCCGAGTCAAGGTCGGGTCCGCCCTGGCCAATCAACCGGTGTCGCTGGGTTCGTCCGCCTTGATGCAAGGCAAGGACGGCCGCCTGGCGATGCTGACTTTGGGATAATAAAGCAGTATTCATGAAACCTACCGTAGCTCTGGTCGGCCGCCCCAATGTGGGCAAGTCGACCTTATTCAACCGGCTGACCCGCAGCCGCGACGCCCTGGTCGCCGACCAGCCCGGCCTGACGCGCGATCGCCACTATGGCCATGGCCGCGTGGGCGAAAAGCCGTATCTGGTCGTGGACACCGGCGGCTTCGAGCCGGTGGTGGACGAAGGCATTCTGTTCGAAATGGCCAAGCAGACGCTGCAGGCCGTGGACGAGGCCGATGCCGTGGTGTTCCTGGTGGACGGCCGCAACGGCCTGACGCCGCAAGACAAAATCATCGCCAACCGCCTGCGCCAGCTGCAGCGTCCGGTCTTCCTCGCCGTCAACAAGGCCGAGGGCATGCGCCACGCCATCGCCGGCGCCGAGTTCCATGAACTCGCGCTGGGCGAGCCGCTGGTGATTTCCGCCGCCCATGGCGACGGCGTGCGCGAATTGATGGAACTGGTGCTGGCGGACTTCCCGGAGGAAGTCGAGGAAGAAGCCTCGCGCCATCCCAAGTTCGCGGTGATCGGCCGGCCCAATGTCGGCAAGTCCACCCTGGTGAACGCCATTCTGGGCGAGGAGCGCGTGATCGCCTTCGACCAGGCCGGCACTACTCGCGACAGCATATATATTGATTTTGAGCGAGATGGCCATACCTACACCATCATCGACACCGCGGGCGTGCGTCGCCGGGCCAAGGTCAGCGAGATGCTTGAGAAATTCTCGGTGATCAAGACCATGAAGGCGATCGAAGACGCCAACGTGGCGGTGCTGGTGCTGGACGCTCAACTGGACATTTCCGAGCAGGACGCCACCATCGCCGGTTTCGCGCTGGAAGCGGGTCGGGCGCTGGTGGTGGCGGTGAACAAATGGGACAACCTGGACGGGGAGCAAAAGGAAACGGTGCGCCGCGAGATCGCGCGCAAACTGAACTTCCTGGATTTTGCAAAGTTCCATTACATCTCCGCCATTGAAGGCCGCGGCGTGGCAGACTTGTTCAAGTCCATCGACGAGGCGTACAAGGCGGCGATGGCCAAGCTGGCCACGCCCAAGCTGACCCGGGTGCTGCAAGTGGCGCTGGAACGCCAGCAGCCGCCGCGCTCCGGCCTGATCCGCCCGAAAATGCGCTACGCGCACCAGGGGGGGCAGAACCCGCCCATCATCGTGGTGCACGGCAATGCCTTGGACGCGGTGCCGAACAGTTATACCCGCTATCTGGAACATACTTTCCGGAAAGTGTTCAAGCTGCAGGGCACGCCGCTGCGCGTGCAGTACAAATCTTCGGACAATCCGTTCGACACCGACGACGGCAAGGAGAAGTCCCGAGCCAAGCCCAAGCCGATGTCCAAGATGCGCGGACGCGAAAAAGAAGTGCGTTACGGCAAGAACGGCAAGGGCAGCAGCAGTAAAAAATAGTACGCCGGGATGTTTTCTGCTAATAATAAGCAGACAACCGGGCTGTAAGGTTCAGTTAATACAACAATCAACGATTCGGAGAATAACGAATGAGCTCTAAAGGGCAAATGTTACAAGACCCGTTCCTGAACATCCTGCGTAAGGAACATGTGCCGGTGTCCATCTACCTGGTGAACGGCATTAAACTTCAGGGTCAGGTAGAATCCTTTGACCAGTACGTGGTGCTGTTGAAAAACACGGTGACCCAAATGGTGTACAAACACGCCATTTCCACCGTAGTGCCCGCCCGTCCGGTTAATCTTCCCCATGAACACCCGGTGCAAAAACAGGAGCAGCAAGACGCCTAAAGCGTTGCTGTGCTTGTGACCGGGCCGATGGGCCGCGCCGATCCGGCGCGGCTTGTCGGCCTTTTGTCTTTTGCGCCCCAACTATGGTTTCCGAATAGTGTTTGATCGTCCCGACTTAGGCGACCAGGCGGTTCTGGTCTGCCTGGATTTTGGAGATGCCGATTACCAGGAAAACATCGCCGAGTGCGCCGAGCTGGTCAGGAGCGCCGGCGTGGAGGTGATGGGCGTGGTGCAGGGCAAGCGGCAGCGCCCGGACGCCGCGCTGTTCGCGGGCAAGGGCAAGGTCGAGGAAATCGGCCTGCTGGTGCGCGCCACCGATGCCAATGTAGTGATATTCAACCACGCCTTGGCGCCTGGCCAAGAGCGCAATCTGGAGCGGGCGCTGCAGTGTCGAGTCATCGACCGCAACAGCCTGATCCTGGACATCTTCGCCCAGCGCGCGCGCAGCCACGAGGGCAAGCTGCAAGTCGAACTGGCCCAACTGTCGCATATGTCCACCCGCCTAGTGCGCGGCTGGACCCACTTGGAGCGGCAGAAGGGCGGCATAGGCTTGCGCGGCCCCGGCGAAACCCAGCTAGAAACCGACCGCCGTCTGCTCGGCATCCGCGTCAAGGCGCTGAAAGAGCGGCTGGCCCAGGTGCAAAAGCAACGCAACACCCAGCGCAAGGGGCGCGGGCGCGCCGGCATCGCCTCGGTGTCCATCGTCGGCTACACCAACGCCGGCAAGTCCACCTTGTTCAACGCCTTGACCAAGGCGCGCATCTACGCGGCGGACCAATTGTTCGCCACGCTGGACACCACCAGCCGCAAGCTGTTCCTCAATCACCAGACATCCATTGTGATTTCCGATACTGTGGGCTTTATCCGCGATCTGCCGCACACCCTGGTGGCCGCGTTTCGCGCTACCCTGGAGGAAACCGTGCGCGCGGATCTTCTGCTGCATGTGGTGGATTGCTCCAGCGATATGCGCGATGTGCAGATCGAGGAGGTCAACAAGGTGTTGGCCGAGATCGGCGCGGACGGCATTCCGCAATTGCTGGTCTGGAACAAATGCGATCTGCGCGAGATGGAGCCGGAGATCGAGCGCGACGCGGCGGGCCGTCCGGTTTCGGTGCGGGTTTCTGCCCTGACCGGAGCCGGCCTGGAACTCTTGCGCGCGGCGGTTGCCGAATGCGTGCATCCTTCCCAAAACAACCATAAAGACTATTACGAGCATGTCGCAGAATGACCCTAACCGAGGCCGCCGAGGCAATGAAGGGCCGCCGGACCTCGATGAAGTGTTCCGCAACCTAAATCAGAAGCTGTCGCGGCTGCTGGGCGCCAAAGGCAGCGGCGCCGGCGGCAGTCCCGCGTCCGGCGTCAAACCGCCGTTCAAGGGCGGCGCCATCGCCGTGGTCGGCGTATTGGCCGCGCTGTGGCTGGCCAGCGGTTTCTACGTGGTGGACGCGCGCGAGCAAGGCGTGGTGCTGCGCCTGGGCAGCTTCAACCGAGTGACCGAGCCGGGCCTGCAATGGCACGCGCCGTTCCCGATTGAGAAGGTGGAAATCGTCAACCTGACCGAAGTGCGCAGCGTGGAAGTGGGCTACCGCAACACCGCCCAAACGCGGGTGGCGGAAGAGTCGCTGATGCTGACTTCGGACCAGAACATCATCGACGTCCAGTTGTCGGTGCAATACGACATCAAGGACGCGCGCGCCTTCCTGTTCAACAACGCCTCGCGCGAGCGCGACGCCAAGGACATCGTCAAGCAGGCGACCGAAACCGCGATCCGCGAAGTAGTGGGCCGCAACAAGGTCGATTTCGTGCTGAACGAAGGGCGGACCCAGATCGCGGTCGAAACCCAGAAACTGATCCAGGAAGTGCTGGATCGTTATTCGCTGGGCGTGCGCATCGCCAAGGTCAACATCAACGCGGTACAGCCGCCCGAGCAGGTGCTGGCGGCGTTCGACGACGCGGTGAAGGCCGGCCAGGACAAGGACAAATTGCGCAACGAGGGCCTGGCCTACGCCAACGAGGTGCTGCCCAAGGCCCAGGGCCTGGCCGCGCGTCTGCAGCAGGAGGCCGAAGCCTACGAGCAGAAAGTCGTCTCCCGCGCGGAGGGCGACGCGTCGCGCTTCAAGCAAGTGTTGTCTGAATACAACAAAGCGCCCAAGGTGATGCGCGATCGCCTGTATCTGGACATGATGCAGCAGATCATGAGCAGCACCACCAAGGTGGTGGTGGACCAGAAGGGCGGCAACAACCTGTTGTACCTGCCCTTGGACAAGCTGATCCAGCAGAGCAGCCCAGGCGCCTCCGGCGCGGCGGCGCCCGCCGCCAGCGCGGCGCCGCAGCCGGCGGAACAGACGCCGCCGGCCGCTCAGGCCGGCAATGCCAAAGGGGGGCGGGACGTGACCCGCGGGCGTGATTTTTTTGGGGCGGAGCGATAAGCAATGGATAGACTGATTCCGACTGTAGTTGCCATAGCCGGTGTGCTATTTGTTGCCAGCCTGTCGCTGTTCACCGTGGATCAGCGCCAATACGCGCTGGTTTTCCAGTTTGGCGAAGTGGTGCGCATCATCAAGGAGCCGGGCATCCAGTTCAAGGTGCCGCTGCTGCAGAACGTGCGTTATTTCGACCGCCGCGTGCAGACCATCGACGCGGAAGCGCCGGAATTGTTCAACACCCGCGAGAAAAAGAACGTGCTGGTGGACAGTTTCGTCAAATGGCGGGTGGTGGACGTTGAGCAGTTCTACAAGAGCGTGGGTTCCGAAGCCGCCGCTGTGGCGCGATTGAAACAGACCATCAACGACGGCCTGCGAGCCGAATTCGGCCAAAAAATGGTTGCCGACGTCATTTCCGGCAAGCGCGACCAGGTGATGGACACGGTTCGCAAGCGCGCGGACGCGGATGCGCGTAAAATAGGCGTACAAATTCTCGACGTGCGCTTAAAACGAGTCGATTTTCCGGATAAAATAAGCAGTTCGGTCTTCGATCGCATGCAGTCCGAGCGCCGCACCGTCGCCAGCCAGTTGCGCAGCGAGGGCGCCGCGGACGCCGAGCGCATCCGCGCCGAGGCGGACAAGCAGCGCGAGGTGGTGCTGGCCGAAGCGTATCGCCAGGCTCAGGACTTGAAGGGCAAGGGCGACGCCAAGGCGGCGGCGATCTATGCCGAGGCTTACGGCAAGAACCCGGACTTCTACGCCTTCTGGCGCAGCATGGACGCGTACAAGGAGTCATTCAAGAACAAGAGCGACGTCTTGGTGCTGGAACCGAGCAGCGAGTTCTTCAAGTACTTCAAGAACCCGCAGTCCGGAGCGGCCAAGGCCAAGTAAGCGGCCAAGGCGGGCGGTTTGCGCCGCGCAAAACAATCGAGTATGGAACACTGGCCGGGGCGACCTGGCCAGTTTGCTGATAACAAGGCGGGACGCTTCCCGCCTTTTATTCTGTTGAAAAGAATCATGCGTAATTGGCTGTTACCGGAATACATCGCGGATATTCTGCCCGCCACCGCGCGCCAGGTGGAGTCCGCCAAGGCGGCGATGCTGGAAGGCTTTCGCGTGGCGGGCTACGAGTTGGTGCTGCCGCCGCTGATCGAATACATCGATTCGCTGATCGGCGAGGAAGATGCTTCGCTCGAGCTCAAGACCTTCAAGCTGGACGATCAGTTGTCCGGCCGGCAGATGGGCTTGCGCGCGGACATCACGCCGCAGGTGTCGCGCATCGACGCGCACCTGCTGGGCGAGCGCACCGGCGTGACCCGGCTGTGTTACGCCGGCAGCGTGGTGCATACCCGGCCGGACGGCCTGGCCGGCTCTCGCGAGCCGCTGCAGGTGGGGGCGGAGCTGTACGGCTACGCCGGCATCGAGGCCGACCTGGAAATCATTGAATTGATGCTGGGCACCTTGGAGCGCGCCGGCGTGTCCGGCCTGCGGCTGGACTTCGGCCATATGGCGATTTACCGCGGCATCGCCGCCGCCGCCGGTTTGTCGGCGGAAACCAGCCGGGCGCTGTTCGCCAAGCTGCAGAGCAAGGACGTGGCCAGCATTCGCGAATTGGTCAGCGATGTCGCCGAGCCGTATCGCAGCGCCTTCCTGGCCTTGCCGGAGCTGTACGGTCCTATCGAAGAGCTGGACCGGGCGCGTTCGCGTCTGCCGTCCTTGCCCGAGGTGGAGCTTGGCCTGATGCAGCTGTCCGCGGTGGCCAAGGCCTTGGAGGGCCGGGTGGCCTTGAGTTTCGACCTGACCGAATTGCGCGGCACCCAGTATCACAATGGCTTGCTGTTCGCGGCCTATGCTGAGGGCTGGGCCGAGGAACTGGCGCGCGGCGGACGTTACGACAATGTCGGCCGCCGTTTTGGCCGCGCCCGTCCGGCCACCGGCTTCAGCCTGGATTTGCGCGATCTGATCCGCATCCTGCCGGAGCAAGGCTCGGTCCGGGGCATCCGCCTGGCCGCCAAGCACTGGCCGCAGGCGCGGGCTGAAGTGGCCCGCCTGCGCGCGGCGGGCGAAATGGTGGTGATTGATTATCTGGGCGAGTCCGCCCAGGCCTTGAATTGCGATCGCGAGCTGACTCAGGACGGCTCGGATTGGCATGTGGTTTCATTTAACTGATTTTTGAATCTGACTGAAGAAGAGGTTTTTTCCAATGTCCAAGAACGTTGTCGTGATCGGTACCCAGTGGGGTGATGAGGGCAAGGGCAAGATCGTTGACTGGCTGACCGACCACGCGCGCGCCGTGGTCCGCTTCCAGGGCGGTCACAACGCGGGCCACACTCTGGTGGTGGGCGGCAAGAAAACCGTGCTGCGCCTGATTCCGTCCGGCATTCTGCGCGACGATGTCGAGTGCTTCATCGGCAATGGCGTGGTGTTGTCTCCGGAAGCCTTGCTCAAGGAGATCGACGAACTGGAAACCGCCGGCGTGAACGTCGCCGCGCGCCTGAAGATTTCCGAAGGCTGCCCGCTGATCCTGCCGTACCACGTCGCTTTGGACCAGGCGCGCGAAGCCGCCAAGGGCGCCGGCAAGATCGGCACCACCGGCCGCGGCATCGGCCCCTGCTATGAAGACAAGGTGGCGCGCCGCGCGCTGAAGGTGATCGACCTGTTCGATACCGCCCGTTTTGCCGAGAAGCTGAAAGAGAACGTCGAATACTACAACTTCATGCTGACCAAGCTGTTCCAGGCAGAGCCGGTGAGTTTCGACGTCATCCTGGCCGACACCCTGAAGCTGGCCGAGCGCATCAAGCCGATGGTGGCCGACGTGTCCCGCACCCTGTACGACATGAACCAGGCGGACATTCCGCTGCTGTTCGAAGGCGCGCAAGGCACCCTGCTGGATATCGACCACGGCACCTATCCGTACGTGACCTCGTCCAACTGCGTGGCCGGCGCTGCCGCGCCGGGCGCCGGCGTGGCTCCGCAGATGCTCAACTACGTGCTGGGCATCGTCAAGGGCTACACCACCCGCGTGGGTTCCGGTCCGTTCCCGACCGAACAGGAAAACGATATCGGCATGTTCCTGGCCAAGCGCGGCAACGAGTTCGGCTCGGTGACCGGTCGTCCGCGTCGTTGTGGCTGGTTCGACGCCGCCGCACTCAAGCGTTCCATCCAGATCAACGGCGTGTCAGGCCTGTGCGTGACCAAGCTGGACGTGATGGACGGCCTGGAAGAGATCAAGCTGTGCGTGGGTTACACCCTGGACGGCGAGAAAGTGGACATTCTGCCGTTTGGTTCCGACGCGGTCAGCAAGTGCGTGCCGGTTTACGAAACCATGCCCGGCTGGAGCGAAAGCACCTTCGGCGCCAAGCGCTGGGAAGACCTGCCGGCCAATGCCCAGGCCTACCTGACCCGCATCGCCGAAGTTTGCGGCGCGCCGGTGGACATCATCTCCACGGGTCCGGATCGCGAAGAAACCATCGTGATGCGTCATCCCTACGGTCTGTAAGTCCGATTCGACCCTTAGTCGGAAACCCGCCTACCAGGCGGGTTTTTTCATGTCCGCGGCCGGCGTAGACTGCCTGGGTCTGGTTTTCGAAAGCGAAACAAATGCAGCCATTGAATGTCGCCTTGGTGGGTTACGGCTATGCCGGCAAGACTTTTCATGCGCCCTTGATCGCCGCGACGCCCGAGTTGAGGCTGGCCGCCGTCGTCAGCAGCCGTCCGGACGCAGTGCGGGCCGATTGGCCGCAAGCATCGGTGCTGGCCGGTCTGGAGCAGGCTTTGGCCGATCCGGCGATCGATATGGTCGTCATCGCCAGCCCCAACTCGCTGCATTATCCGCAGGCGCGCGCGAGCTTGCTCGCCGGCAAGCACGTGGTGGTGGACAAGCCGTTCACGGTGACGCAGGCGGAGGCGCGGGAGCTGTGCCGGATGGCGGAGCGGCCGGGCAGTCCGCTGCTGTCTGTGTTCCATAACCGGCGCTGGGATGCGGACTTTCTGGCGCTTAAAGACTTGCTGGGCAGCGGCGAGCTGGGGGCGCTCAGCCACTTCGAGTCTCATTTCGATCGCTATCGGCCGCAAGTGCGCGCGCGTTGGCGCGAGCTGGATCAGCCGGGTGCCGGGTTGTGGTACGACCTGGGGCCGCATCTGATCGATCAGGCCTTGCAGTTGTTGGGTTGGCCGCAGACGGTTTATGCGAGTTTGTCCAAGCAGAGGGTCGGCGCGCAGGCTGCGGATTACTTTCACGTGCAGTTGGCTTATGCGGGGCATCAGGCGGTGTTGCACGCCTCCTGCCTGGTCAGCGGCGGCGCTCCGCGCTTTAGTCTGCACGGCTCGCTCGCCAGTTACGTCAAGTTCGGCCTGGATGGTCAGGAAGACTATTTGAAGCGTGGCGGCCGCCCCGGCGAAGAGGGATGGGGCGTGGACCTTGCGCCGGGCGTTTTGTACCGTCAGCGGGACGACGAGGAGCTCCGCGAATCCCGGCCGGCGCCCTTGGGCGACTATCGCGAATACTATCGCGCGGCGGCGCGCGCAGCGCGAGGCTTGGGAGCCAATCCAGTGACGGCGCGGGAGGCGTGGCGGGTGATGGCCTTGCTGGAGCTGGGGGAGAGGAGCGCCCGGGAAGGCCGGCGTCTGTTCTGTCTCCCGCTTGCTTGAGTGCGATCGAGGGCGCGCGTCTCGCTTTACGTTTCGACATCATTTGCGACGCCGGTGCCATCGTTCTTGCGGGGTCGGGTGCTACACTGGCGTTTCCGTCCCCTGAAGTTTGATCGTCATGCAGCTCAAGCTCGCCGCCGGCATGGTGACCCCGTTGATCGTGGCCACCGCCTTGTTCATGGAGAACATGGACGCCACCGTGATATCCACCTCCTTGCCGGCCATCGCGCGCGACCTGTTGGTGGATCCGATCGGCTTGAAATTGGCGTTGACGTCCTATTTGGTTAGCTTGGCCGTGTTTATCCCCATCAGCGGCTGGATGGCGGACCGTTTCGGTTCGCGGCGCATTTTCCGCGCCGCCATCGCCGTCTTCGTATTGGGGTCCGTGTTGTGCGCGCTCAGCAATACGCTGGGCGGTTTCGTGCTGGCGCGTTTTGTGCAGGGCATTGGCGGCGCGATGATGGTGCCGGTGGGGCGTTTGGTGATTTTGCGCACCACCGCGAAAGCGGACCTGGTGCGGGCGCTCAGCTATCTGACGGTTCCCGCCTTGCTGGGGCCGGTCATTGGACCGCCCTTGGGCGGTTTCATCAGCACCTATCTGCATTGGCGCTGGATATTCTTGATCAATATCCCGATCGGCGTGTTGGGTTGGGTGCTGGCCAGGCGCCACATCGAAGACTTGAAGCACGAGAAGCTGCCGCCGCTGGACTGGCTGGGCTTTGCCCTGAGCGGCGTCGGCCTGTCCTTGTTGATGCTGGGCCTGGCTTCCGAGGGCAAACATTTGATCTCGGCGCAATGGTCCGTCCTGCTGGCCGCGGTGGGTGCCGGCTTGTTGTGGCTTTACCTGCTGCATTACCGCCGCGCGGCGCATCCCTTGCTGGACTTGTCCTTGCTGCGCTTGCCCACCTTTCATGCCGGCGTGGTGGGGGGCTTCATGTTCCGCGTCGGCATCGGCTCCACGCCTTTTTTGCTGCCGCTGATGCTGCAGCTGGGATTGGGTCTCAATCCTTTTGTCTCGGGCTTGCTGACGTGTTCTACCGCGGTGGGCGCCATTTTCATGAAGACGCTGGTGATGCGCATACTGCGACGCTATGGTTTCCGCCGGGTATTGATGGCTAATAGCGTGCTTGCAGGGATTTCCATCGCCGCGTACGCCTTGTTCTACGAAGCACCGAGCTATGTCTGGATGTTGCTGGTCTTTGTGTTGGGCGGCTGTCTCCGCTCCTTGCAGTTCACCAGTCTGAACGCGATCTCTTTTGCCGAGGTCGAGCCGGCCGGCATGAGCCACGCCACCAGCCTTTCCGGCGTGGCGCAGCAGCTGGCTGCGGGGTTCGGGGTGACGGTGGGGGCTTTCGTCGTGCAGGGGGTGAGCCTGTTGCACGGACACACGCATTTGACCGTGGTCGACTTTGCCTGGGCTTTCGCCATCATGGGCGTCTTGACCATGCTGTCCGGCCTGATGTTCGCCAGTTTGGACCCTCGCGCCGGCGATGAGTTGGCCTCGCGCTAATGCGGGCGGGGGAGGAATGCAAAAACCCCGTTGATCATAAATCAACGGGGTTTTATTGGTGCCCAAGAGAAGACTCGAACTTCCACACCCTTGCGGGCGCTAGGACCTGAACCTAGTGCGTCTACCAATTCCGCCACCTGGGCATAAAACTTAAATTGTCTTACCGCTAGACTACGATATAAACACCATCGAAGCCGTTAAAACTGTTGGTGCCCAAGAGAAGACTCGAACTTCCACACCCTTGCGGGCGCTAGGACCTGAACCTAGTGCGTCTACCAATTCCGCCACCTGGGCCAACCAGATTGTTACTATACAGAGCGAACATCACGATTACAATAGAGTAAATCAGTGGTGCCCAAGAGAAGACTCGAACTTCCACACCCTTGCGGGCGCTAGGACCTGAACCTAGTGCGTCTACCAATTCCGCCACCTGGGCTTCGCTTTGCTGTATTATTTCGCTGCATCTCTGCAACGAGATGCGAATTATAGACATATTCTTGAGGGTGTCAATGGCTAGAACACAAAAAAAACAAAAGACCCTGTCCCTCCGCGAACAGGACCCCTTCCTGGAACGGGAAAAACTTAAATATTCCAATCCCTTGCCGAGCCGAGAGTTCGTTTTAAAAATTTTGGCCGAGCAGGGGGTGCCGCTGTTTCCTGACGAATTGGCGCGCATGTTATCGATTGCGCGGGCCGAATCTATTTATTTCGAACGTCGCTTGCGGGCGATGGAACGTGACGGCGAAATCATCATCAATCGCAAAGGCGCGGTCTGCGTCGCTCAAAAGCTGGACCTGATCAAGTGCAAAGTGTCCGGTCATCGCGACGGCTACGGTTTCGCCATTCCGGACGAAGGCGAAGGCCAGGGCGGCGATATTTTCCTGCCCGAGCGGGAAATGAAGAAAGCGATGCATGGCGATCGAGTAATGGTCCGTCCGTCCGGCGTCGATCGTCGAGGCCGCCAGGAAGGCAAGATCGTTGAGGTGCTGGACCATGTGGTAACGCGGCTGGTTGGCCGCATCAACCGGGTCCGGGGTGTGTGGGTGGTGACGGCGGAAGACCGCCGCATCAACCACGACATTCTGATTGAGCCGGGCGGCGAGGCGGGCGCCAAGGACGGCCAGGTGGTGATGGTGGAAATCTTGCAGCACCCGGACGCCTACCGCCAGCCTGTCGGCCAGGTGGTGGAAGTGCTGGGCAATTACGCCGATCCCGGCATGGAGATCGAGATCGCGCTGCGCAAGCATGACCTGCCTCATCAATTCCCGGAGGCGGTGCTGGCCCAGGCCAAGGCGACGCCGAAGAAGGTGCGCAAGAAAGACTGGACCAAGGACCGCGTCGATCTGCGCGACCTGCCCTTGGTGACAATAGACGGCGAAACCGCGCGCGACTTCGACGACGCCGTGTACGCCGAGAAGCAGGGCAAGGGTTTCCGTCTGGTGGTGGCTATCGCCGACGTCAGCTTCTATGTGGAGCCTGGCGACGCCTTGGATCAGGAGGCGCTCAATCGCGGCACTTCGGTTTATTTCCCGCGCCGGGTCATTCCCATGCTGCCGGAAGCCTTGTCCAACGGCATTTGCTCGCTGAATCCGGATGTGGAGCGGATGTGCATGGTCTGCGATATGCAGATCAACGCCAAGGGCGCGGTCAAGCGCTACCAGTTCTATCCCGCGGTGATGCTGTCCAAGGCGAGGCTGACCTACACCCAGGTTTGGGACTGGATCCAGAAGGGAAGCGACAGCCCGCTGCTGCCGCAGATACAGACGCTGTACTCCTTGTTCAAAGTGCTGCTGGCCGCGCGCAGTCAGCGCGGGGCGATCGAGTTTGACTCGGTGGAAACCCAGATGATCTTCAACGACGCGGGCAAGATCGAGCGCATCGTGCCGGTCGTGCGCAACGACGCGCACCGCCTGATTGAGGAGTGCATGCTGGCGGCCAACGTCTGCGCGGCAGATTTCCTGGAGCAGAACGGACACAAGGCCTTGTATCGGGTGCATGAAGGGCCGACTGAAGAGAAACTGGAAAATCTGCGCAACTACCTGCGCCTGGTCGGCCTGAGTCTGGGCGGCGGCGAAAAGCCCACCGCCAAGGACTACGCCAAGCTGGCCGAACAGATACATGGCCGGCCGGACGCGCCGGTGTTGCAGACCATGCTATTGCGTTCGATGCAGCAGGCGGTTTACACGCCGGACAACAACGGCCACTTCGGTCTGGCTTACGAGGCTTATGCGCACTTCACCTCGCCGATCCGCCGTTACCCGGACCTGCTGGTGCATCGCTCGATCAAGGCGGTGCTCAAAGGCGGCAAATACAAACCCGGCAAGTGGGCGCAACTGGGCGTGCATTGCTCGATGACCGAGCGTCGCGCGGACGATGCCAGTCGCGACGTCGAGTCCTGGCTGAAAACCTACTATATGAGGGACAAGGTCGGCGAGATCTTCAAGGGCAAGATTTGCGCGGTGACCAGCTTCGGCGTCTTCGTGTTGTTGGACGACGTGTACGTCGAGGGTCTGGTGCACATCTCCGAGCTGGGCAAGGACTACTTCCACTTCAAGAAGGACGTTCAGGCGATTGTCGGCGAGAAGAGCGGCATGCAATACCGCTTGGGCGGTACGCTGACGGTGAAGGTGATGAGCGCAAATCTGGAGAGCGCCCAAGTCGACTTCGCCCTGGTTAAAGAGGGCGACCTGCCTATCGCCCGGCCGGTGCCCGCGCGCAGCGCCGGCCCGAGACAGGGTGGTTCGAGGCGACCTGCCGAGTCCAAGCCTGCAGAGGTGAAACCTGCCGCATTGCCGACGGCGCCCAGGGGGCGCAGCAGAGGGGCGGCTCAAGCGCCGGCACCGAAGCCCGCGGCCAACAAGCCTGTGGCTACCCAGCCGGCAGCAAGCAAGCCGACAGCAAGCA
>NZ_LDUR01000044.1:0-50375 GCF_001043705.1 Chromobacterium sp. LK11 | reverse complement strand
GGTACATGAGCATTTCGAAGCGGGTTTCAACGCCCTTGTCCAACTATCCCGCCGACGCGCAGCAGATCGTAAACAGCTTCTTAACTCCGCCCTCTGACGGGGCGGTGGATACAAGCTATTGTGCCAGACGGATTCAGGGCCTGGCCGCCAGATCGTCGCGCTTCAGCGCCAGCATCATCGCCGCGATCCACGGCAGGATCAGCCAACCACCCAGAATGTTCAACGCCGCCACCAGCTTCAGCCGCGGGCTGCCCACCAGCGCCGCGGTCAAGGTGGGCACCAGATAGGCGCCGCCCAGGGCCAGCGCGTTGCCCAGATACATCGCCCATTGCTGCCATTGCGGCTCGCCGCTGTAGGCGCCGTATGCCCACAGCGCCAAGGCCGCGGCCAGCACCGTGAAGAACAGCTTGCGCGCCATCGTCAGTATTTTCATCTTTTTTCCGTTCCCGCCGCGGCGGAACATGCCGCCACAATGAAATGCCAAGCTTAATCAGGCTTGCGCCAATATGGCAAAAGCAATTGCATAAATCAGACAGTTTGCGCCACATTTTTACCAAACAGCGCAAGATTGATATGCATCAGGCAAGCATGGGATTCCCATTTCAACTAATGCGAACCATCTGCCTACAATCTACTTGCCCTCACCGCCAAACCGCCGCGCGCCTAGCGCGCGGCCACCATGAGCCGTCTCGAACCGCGACGGACCGCTCAGAGAAGAGGAATGCATCATGACGCCGCGCCCTACCCTGCTTGCCCTGGCCACCGCCCTTGCGCTGGCCGCCCCGCTCGCCGACGCCTGCTCATCGCTGATCGTCGGCAAACAGGCCTCCGCCGATGGCTCCGTCATCATCGCCCGCAACGAGGATTATTACATCAATAACTGGAACAAGCGCCTGGTGCTGCACCCGGCGCGCGCGGCGGCCAAGGATGAAACGCTGAGCTTCAAGAACGGCCTGAAAGTGCCGGCGCCCAAGCAGTTTTACCGCTACAGCGGCCTGATGGACTGGAACGGCGACAGCGCAGGCGGCGACGGGTTGTACGAGGAACGCGGCGTCAATGAATTCAATGTGGCGGTATCCGCCACCAATAGCGCGGAAATCAACGCCCGCGCCAAAAAGGCGGACCCGCTGCTGGACAGCGGCGTGGTGGAGGCGGTGATCCCCTCGCTGATCCTGCCGCAGGCCAAGACCGCGCGCGAAGGCGTAGAACTGCTGGGGCGCTATCTGAGCCAATACGGCGCCGGCGAAGGCAACGGCGTGCTGATCGCCGATCCGAACGAAGCCTGGTATATGGAAATCGGTTCCGGCCACCACTGGCTGGCCTATCGCGTGCCGCAGGACAGCTATTTGATGGTGGCCAACGGACTGCGCCTGCACGACATCGACCTCGCCGACCGCGCCAATGTGATCGCCAGCCCCGGCCTGGCCGAGTTCGCGGCCAAACACCAGCTGCTGCCCAAGGTGGACGCCAAGCGCTTCAACTTCGCCCAGGCCTTCGGCGTCGTCGGCGACAAATACAATGTGGACCGCGAATGGCTGGGCCAGCAGCTGCTGAACCCGGCGCTGCGCCAAGCCACGCGGCAGGCGCAATACCCGCTGACGCTGAAGCCTGAGCGCAAGATCGCGGTGGCCGATGTGGCCAAGGTGCTGCGCGCCACCTTCCACGGCACCGCGCTGGCCAAGTTGAAGGACGCGGACCGGCCGATGGGGGTGGACCGCACCATAGAAACCCACGTCATCCAGCTGCGCGCCGGCCTGCCCAAGGAATTGGCGGCGCTGACCTGGCAATCCTTCGGCAGCCCGGCCGGCGCGGTGCTGGTGCCGATGTACGAAAACGCGATGAAGGACATCCCCGCGCCGCTGCGCGCCGGCGCGGCCGCTTACGAGAACGGCTCCGCCTACTGGGCCTTCCGCGCCAACGCCACGCTGGCCCAAGCTAAGCCGGAGAAATACCTGCCGGTGCTGGCGCAATGGCAGGCGCGGCTGGAGCGGCAGTTCCAGAGCCAGCAGCCGGCGGTGGACGCGATGCTGGCCAGCCTCTACGCCAGCCAGCCGCAAACCGCCATCGGCTTCGCCGGCCAGTGGAGCGGCGGCAATATGCTGAGCGCGGTGCAATCGGCCCGCGACGTTTACGCCGGCCTGTTGACCGATCTGACCAAGGCCAGCGAGAAGAAGTACAGCCCGGAGGAGCTGGAAAAAATCAAAAACCTATAAGCGTCTAAGAACGTGTTTACGATCTCGCGAGCTAAGGCGAGACAAGGCGAAAACGGCTGAGAAAGCGGAATGTACAAGTGGTACATGAGCATTTCGAAGCAGTTTTTACGCCGTATCGCCAACACGCAGCAGATCGTAAACAGGTGCTAACAGCCAGGAGCGGCACCGGCAAGCCCGGCCGCTCCTGCCAGCCCGGGCGTGTTATCTTTATGACATTCCCCTCGCCCGGCTGGCTGCGCCATGACCCTCCACATCGACACCGATCCCGCGCGGCTGGACCGCGAACGCGTCTACCGCTACCTGTCGGAGCAGTCCTACTGGGCGCGCCAATTGCCGCGCGACATCTTCGAGCGCTCGCTCGCCCATTCGCTGTGCTTCGGCGCCTACGCCGCCGACGGCGAACAGATAGGCTTCGCCCGCGTGATCACCGACTACGCCACCTTCGGCTACCTGGCCGACGTGTTCGTGGTCGAAGCCTGGCGCGGCCAAGGCGTGTCCAAGCAAATGATGGCGGCGATCGACGCCCACCCCGGCCTGCAGAACCTGCGCCGCATGCTGCTGGCCACCGCCGACGCCCATGGCCTGTACGCGCAGTTCGGCTTTGGCGCGTTGTCGCGGCCGGAACGGCTGATGGAGCGGCTGGACGCCGAAGTCTACCAGCGGCTGGCGACGGACGCCGGAAACGCGGCATGAGCGTACATAAACAGTTCTGGGCCGATCCCTACCAGACCGAGCTGCTCGCTGCGGTGACACGCGCGGACGGCGCGCAGATCTGGCTGGACGCCACCATCTTCTACGCCTTCTCCGGCGGCCAGGAAAGCGACGCCGGCAGCATAGGCGGCCTTCCGGTGCTGCGCGCGGAGAAACAGGGCTTGGACATCGCCTACACCCTGCCGGACGGCCATGGCCTGAGCGCCGACGACGCGGTGACGGTGGCGATAGACTGGCCGCGCCGCTACCGGCTGATGCGCTTGCACTTCGCCGCGGAGCTGGTGCTGGAAACCATTTGCCGCGAACTGCCCGACGCGGTAAAGATAGGCGCCCACATCGCCGAGGATAAGGCGCGCATCGATTTTGCGTTGGCCCGGCCCATCACCCCGCTGCTACCCGCCATCGCCGCCAAGGCGCAGGCGCTGATAGACGCCGATCTCGCCATCGTCAGCGCCTATTCCGACGAAGCAAACCAGCGCCGCTACTGGGAGCTGCCCGGCCTCTACCGCGTGCCCTGCGGCGGCACCCATTTGCGCCGCAGCGGCGAAGTGGGAGAACTGCGGCTCAAGCGCAAGAACGTGGGCCAGGGCAAGGAAAGGGTGGAGATTACACTGGCGCGGCCATAAGAACCTGTTCAAAGTCTGCTGCGCTTCGGCGATACGGCGTTGAAAACAAGCTCAAAATGCTCATGTACCACATGTACATTCCGCTTTTTCGCTCGTTTTCGCCTTGTCTCGCCCTTGCTCGCGAGACTTTGAACAGGCTCTAAGAAAAACCCGCGCGGGATAGCCCGGCGCGGGTGGTTTCACGTGAAACGGCGGTCTGCAAACGCTCAGGCAGGCTGCTTCGGCCAGTCCGCCTCTGCCAACTGCGGCCACGCGGCCAGCTGCGGCAAGCGCGACAGCTCAACGCAGTAACGCTTCCACGCTGTCAGCAAGCCCTGCTCCTGCGCCGTCGCCAGACCCAGTTCCTGCGCATCCTCCAAAGGCCGGCGCTGCGCGTAGGCAATCGCCAAACGCTGCTGCAAATCCTGCTGCGCCTGCGCCGTCAACGCCGCGCGCTGCGCGTCGGCATCCACTTTCCAAGTTTTCTTGTTCCACACCGCAAAGGGCGGCGGTTCCAGTTCGGTGGCCTGCAAGCTGTCCAGCGTATCGCCGATTTGCGCCGTCACCAGCTGCGCACTGGCCTTGCTCCACAACTTGAGCGCGCGGAAATCCACCACCAGCAGCCAGCCGCCGTCGCGGTAGACCGCCGCTTGCCTGTCCCCCGCCTGCGGCGGTTGCTGCTCGGTCGCGTTGGCCGGAACCAGCCAGGTTTCCTCAATATCCAGCGGCGACAGGTCCGCCGTGGTGGTG
This sequence comes from Chromobacterium sp. LK11, assembly GCF_001043705.1. NCBI lineage: Bacteria > Pseudomonadati > Pseudomonadota > Betaproteobacteria > Neisseriales > Chromobacteriaceae > Chromobacterium > Chromobacterium sp. LK11. Next base: position 46,096 of record NZ_LDUR01000044.1, on the reverse strand, counting down.
CCCAGATACTCGCCGGATTCCGGATGATAGGCGTAGACGGTTTTCTGTTTGCGTTCTTGCATGACGGTCTCCTTAGTATTTGATGCAGGCGAGCAGGGCTACGTTGCGGGGACGGGTTTCAACGCCAATGCCACTGTTTGCGCCCGTTACGAGAGTCATTTGATCAGATGACAACATCTCTCTGCCGTATGCCCAGGCGCCACCGCCCGAGCCAGGAGTAAGCGCCAATGCACCTCCATCGCTTGGGCGTATGATTGTGTGGACATGAGGCCCGACAGTCCCGGCCTGCGCACTCCCCAGCACACGGCCCGGATCAACACGGCCCTCATCATCCCACCCTCGCACAAACTCCCCGCGTAAATCCGGCAGCTTGAAGGTTGTTGAGCCATCCCCAGCGCCATAAGTGGTTCCGATCACGGCAAACAAGCCGGGATAAGTGCTGCGACTAGCCAGCGAGCCATCACACTTCAGCCAACCCGGCGGCGCGTAAGGCGTTGCGAAGTGACCTACCATGCCTGGTGCGCCGGACATGGTCAGCAGATTGGTGATAGGGCCGTCCTCGCACTGGGTCAGGTCCACGTAAAAACCACGAGACTTGACGCCGTCGTTGTTGAATACGCGAAACTGGTTGCCCCAGACATCGATATTCACGTCGCTGAGCTTGCTGTCGCTCTGCGGCGCTTGCAGTTGCAACTGGCCACCCTCCTTGCCGCCCTCGGCCAGGAAGCGGGAATTAGGTTGAAAATCCACCTTCCCGTTCATCTTGCCGCCGCTCAGCGGCAAGGCGTCGGTGATGCCGTAACCGGCCAGCGTGGTCGGCTTGCTGTTGCCGCCCCAGGCCAGCTTCTTCAACGCCTGCAGCAACTGGTCTTTGCGCGCCGGGTCGGCGCTCTGGCCGCTGTCGCGTATCACCGTCAGCAACTCGTCCTGGCTGGACTGGGCGGCGGACTGGACATTGTTCAGCCACTCCGAGGTCACCACCGTGCCCAACTCGCCGGTGTAAGGGTTGCCGTCGTGGAACAGACCGTCCGGGCTGTTGATCGGCTTCATGGTGTTTTGCATCGCGCTCTCGCTCCATTCAAGGGTGGGCCCGCTGGCCGAGCTGGCGGCGTGGGGCGGACTCCGGGCCGGGCGGGTGGTCCGGAAACCACCCTCTGACCTGCTTCGCTAGTGAATCAATACAGTGATTTTGCCGGGAAGCGACGCGCGTCAGCAGTGGACGGATGTCAGTAGCCTGGAGGCCTGCCCCAATGCAAAACGGCAGCCGAAGCCGCCGTTTTGCAGACACATAACCCTCAGTTTTAGACCGGCGCCGCAGGCCAATCCGTTTCAGCCAGTTGCGGCCACGCCGCCAACTGCGGCAGCCGCGACAGTTCAACGCAGTAGCGCTTCCACGCTGTCAGCAAGCCCTGCTCCTGCGCCGTAGCCAGCCCCAGTTCCTGCGCATCCTCCAAAGGCCGGCGCTGAGCGTAGGCAATCGCCAAGCGCTGCTGCAGCTCCTGCTGCGCCTGCGCTGTCAGCGCCGCGCGCTGCGCGTCGGCGTCCACTTTCCAGGCTTTCTTGTTCCACACCGCGAAGACCGGCGGCTCAAGCTCGGTGGCCTGTAGGCTGTCCGGCGTGTCGCCGATTTGCGCCGTCACCGGCTGCGCGCTGGCCTTGCTCCACAGCTTGAATGCGCGAAAATCCTCCGCCAGCAGCCAGCCGCCGTCGCGATAGACCGCCGCTTGCCTGTTCTCCGCCTGCGGCGGTTGCTGCTCGGTGGCGTTGGCCGGAATCAGCCAGGTTTCCTCAATATCCAGCGGCGACAGGTCCGCCATGGTGGTGCCCAAATACTCGCCGGTTTCCGAATGGTAGGCGTAGACGGTTTTCTGTTTGTGTTCTTGCATAACGGCCTCCTTAGTATTTGATGCAGGCGAGCAGGGCTAGGTTGCGAGGGCGGGTTTCAGAGCCTCCCGTCACACCGGTTACGTTAACCCTACCGGCATACTTGGTCGGGCTATATCCGGTGAAGTGAGTGCCTTGAATTAAGTCTCCTTGGCCTACGTCATTCACCAAAAAGCTCATCCCACTCCATTCCAGGCTAGGGTGTCTATGGGCCTCTACACTCCCTAATTGCGCGCCCCCAAATGAACGCCCGCCATCAACACCACGCTCTTCGCCCCACCCCCGCAAGAATTGACCATTTAAGTTCGGCAAATAAAACTTGCCGGAACTGGCATCCGTTCTATATCCCGCAGGTGCGCTAGGCGGCGAGAATACCGATGCGTAAAGATTTTTTTTGCTGACTTTCCAGTCCTGGTAATAGCCGGAAGAAGAACCGGACAGCCCAGGAGCGCAGCCGTCTACGCCAAACAAGAGGGTGTTATCCGCGATGAAAACCCGCCGAGTACTGGATAAGCTCCAGGTCAAAACGCCATCGACAAACAGGCGGTAATTTTGTCCGTCATAGCAAAAAGCGATGTGATACCAGCGCGCAGTGGAAAAAATGCCAGGAGTCCCAGCGGATGCCTCGACAATAAACCCAGGTTCAACGCCAGCCAACCATATCACCGGGGCCTTGCTCGCCTTATCCAAGCCAATCGTTATCTCCCCCCAGGTTTTGGATTGATTCATGGAGGCAATCCATGCCACCTGATAACCGTTGCTAGTGCCAGTGCCGGTGAAGTTTGGGAAATGCCATCCCTCGATGGTGAACTCATTGGGATTGAACGCCTCCGCCAGCGGCATGCTGGCGTAGCCGCCGATTTCCTGTGTCTTTAGGCTTTGCGTTCCAAACTTGGCCTGCTCCGTCGACATCCCTGCCCCGCCAAATGTCGATACCACAGAGCCCCAGGCGCAATCCGCCAACTTCTCAGCCTCGTCCAGACGCAACATCGCCTGCACATCGCCCTTGATCGGGGCGAAACGATGCCCAATGGAGTTGAAGAGCTCTGGATAAGTACTTTGCCAAACCTGGGTGCCGTTGGCCCGCAACCAGCCTTCGGGCGCTATCGGCATGGCAAAGTACGCGACTTCCCCCGCCGGGGCCGCAGCCTTAACCTGGCTCATGCTAGCCCCATCGGTAATTCCGTACCCCGCCAAGGTAGTCGGCTTGCTATTTCCGCCCCAGGCCATTTTCTTCACTGCTTGCAGCAATTGATCCTTGCGGCTGGCGTCCAATTCCTGGCCGCTGTCCTTGATCAAAGCGATCAACTCGTCCTGCGTGGCGGCAGTCGCTTGCTGCAGGCTGTTCAGCCAATCGGCGCTGACAATAGTGCCCAGCTCGCCAGTGGTGGGGTTGCCGTCATGAAACAGGCCGTCCGGGCTGTTGATCGGCTTCAAGGTGTTTTGCATCGCGCTCTCGCTCCTTAATGTGAGTCTGCCCATGAGCCGGGCCGGCGACATAGGCGGGGCACGGGCCATACCAGCCGTCATCAGACCGCCAGTTGACCCGCTTCGCTAGTAAATCGATACCCTCATTGTGCCGGGGAGCGACGCGCGTCAGCAGCGGACGGATGTCAGTGGCAAGCAGGCAAAAAAAAGGCAACCCCGCAGGATTGCCATGCTTGGAAACCAAGATTGTTTACGGTGCGATCGGCGCTTTGTGTACGTAACCGAGATGATTACCGGACAAGGCCGCAGGCAAGGCCAGCTGGAAGATCGAGTTATTCTCAGCATAAATATGGCTGATGCTGTAACCACGCCCCCATTCAGTCACCCCGGCCATATGCACCCAACCATCGCTTGGCGTGATGCGCTTATTCTCCATGGGCTTGCCATTGCGATACTGGCCGCAGTCGAAGTAAATAGAGCCGCTGATGCAACGCAGCCAGTTCATAAACGTAATCGGTCCTTCGGTTCCAACCCCATACGCCATCGCCATCGCCATATTCTTGCCATCAAACACTCCTGGCGAATAAGTCAATGCAGCACAACGCAACTCCGCGATGTGAAACTCAAAACCATAGCGCTTTTGTTCTCGCTCACGCACCAAGCTGTCCAACAAATCCAACACCGGTTGCGTCAGTTTCGGACCTGGGCCCTCATACGAGCCATTATCATGAATGAAACGCCCCACCGAGCTGGCGCTTTGGCTATATGAAACATTATGCATGGGCGTGGCAAACGGCGCGGTGATCTGATTGGTTCTCGCCTGCACAATGCCCTCGGGCGTGAACGGATCGAAAAAGCGACCACCGTCCGCCAACAGATTCCGCCGCGGCAACATGCCCACGGTGATGCCGTCCTGAATGCCGTAGCCCGCCAGGGTGCTGGCCTTGTTGGCCTTGACCGCCACTTCGGCCTTGGTGGCGCCGTCGCTAATGCCGTAGCCCGCCAGCGTGGTCGGTTTGCTGTCGCCGCCCCAGGCCATTTTTTTCACCGCCTGCAGCAATTGGTCCTTGCGGCCGGCGTCCAGCGTCTGGCCGCTGTCCTTGATCAGCGAGATCAACTCCTCCTGGGCTGAGCGCGTCGCCAGTTGCAGGTTGTTCAACCAGTCGGCGCTGACTATGGTGCCCAGTTCGCCGGTGGTGGGGTTGCCGTCGTGAAACAAGGTGTCCGGCGTGTTGATGGGCTTGAGTGCTTCTTGCATGGAATCGCCTCCCGCGGATAAGAAAATGCGAAAAGAAAATCGGCCGGAGGCCGATGACAGCTGTCGCTGCTGAAAAGACTGGGGACGATTTTGCGGGAAACGCGCGCGGGGCGGCAGCGGACGGATGTCAGTGCGCCGGAGGCGAAGCGCCGCGCTTGTCGCCGCGGCGCGGCGCCTTATATCACATCGGAAATCTGCTCGAAGCCGGCTTGCAACTCCTGGCGGATGGGCTCCAGCAGCGCCGCCATTTGCTGGCAGTTGACGTGCTTGTCCTCCTGGCTGTCCTGCAGCAACGCCATCAATGCATGCAGACTCTGGTTGGCGGCGTGGACGTGGACAATGCCCTGGGTCAGGCCTTCATCGGCCTGCAGATAGCGCTGCTCCATGAGCTTGACCAGAGCGTAAATCTCATCCTGACCGGCGGTGACGATGCGCAGCTGCTTGATCTGCTCATGCAGGCGCTGCAACGGTGACAACTCCGGCTTGGCGACGGGGGCGTTCATGGCTGGCCCTCCGGTGTCTCGGGCCGGGTATGGCAAGGGTGCGGCTGGCAGAAACTCAATATATTCATTATGGCCTCCACAAACATCTGCTTAAGAATGCCTGCGCGGCACGCGCGGAAGGCGTGGGCAGGCTCATGACAAAGTGGGAGGACCGCAGTGCGCACGGCAGCCCCCTTGCGGGGACTCAGTGCCATGGCCTGCCCTGTTTGCGGCAGACGCATGGACGTAGCGAACCGCTGGCCAGCGGTTGCTACCACACTAAAGTAGGACCTCCCAGTCCCGCGGCTGTGGATTGTCACAGCGCAAGGGCGAGAGTAAGGGGGGATGGCTGGAGCGTCAAGGCGGCGGCGGACCGGGGGGCGGAGATTAGCGCAAAAGCCGGCATTTGGCAGCACCGGTGCTGACCGTAAAAAAGCCGCATCCGGAAAGGATGCGGCTGGCGGGCGCTTGGCCGACTTAACTGAAGCTGAGCACGCTGTTGGCATTGCCCGCCACGCCGCTGGTAGCCGGAGAATATACCGTCGGGCAACCGGTCGATGCGGCCTTGGTGTCGTAGGCCTCCAAATAGCTGGTGCTGTAAGTCTCAAACCCCACCTGGCAGTTCTTTGCCCAACCGCCATTAATTACCATGGTAGTTCCGCAAAGCGCTCTGAACCCATTGTTGCAGTTTTCCGCAATGGCCATCGGCGCGTAAATCACCCCAGCCCAAACCGCTTGAAAGCCGGTATCGCAAGTGAGCGCCTTGCCGCGTCGTCCCTGCGGCAAAGCCGGCACGGGTCCGGAACCGTGATTCCATATCACCGCGCCAGAATGCGCCTCGAAGCCCACTGCGGATTGCTCCACCACGCTGCCATCGCACCAGAGATAGGAGTTGCGTGCGGCGTGGAAGCCGGTTCGTACTCCCATCACTCGCCCCTCGGTGACCCACGCACGGCTGGTATCCGCACACAGCATCCCATGCGGGTAGGCGCTGCGATCATTGGCATCGAGTCGAACAGGTACTTTGGTAAGAAAGTTTTTGCCCTCGCCGACGATGTTCACGTAATGCAGCTCGCAGTGAGACCCTCCGCCAACGACAACGCCCCATTCCTTAACCTTGTTGACCCTCAACTTGCTGTTGCTGAAGCGGGAGTTCTGTTCCACTTGCAGACCACTGCCCGCCCCCTCCAGGATCAAAGAATTTTCCGCCCCCCACACCCATGAACCTTCGCCGATATGCAGGCAGCGGTGAGTCCAATTGCCTTCGGTGGCCTCTCCGATCAGGTGAAAGCCGGAGAACTCGACACCACGGGCATTGGTAAACACCACGCCATGGCTATTCTTATCCGCACCCGCCACAAAGCGGATCTGGCAGGCCGAGGGGTTGGCGATATTGCCGCGGATGCGAATGCGGCTGGCGAAGGGCTGGTTGCCCAACCAGATGCCTGTCGCGGTGTATTGGCCGTCGTCCACCTTGATCAGCACGTCGGTCTTCAGGGTTTTGCCGTTGAGGCTGTTCCAGGCGCTGGCGATGTCGGCGAACTCGCGGCCGGGGCCCACCTGCAGCTCCTTGTAGCCGTTTATCCCCCAATCGTCGATTTTCATCGCGTCGGTGATGCCGTAACCGGCCAGCGTGGTCGGCTTGCTGGCGCCGCCCCAGGCGATCTGCTTCACCGCCTGCAGCAACTGATCCTTGCGCGCCGGGTCCGCGCTCTGGCCGCTGCTTTTGACCACGGTCAGCAGCTCCTCCTGGCTGGCGATGACCGCGGACTGAACATTGTTCAGCCAATCGGCGCCGACGATGGTGCCCAGTTCTCCGCTGCTGGGGTTGCCGTCGTGAAACAGGGTGTCCGGCGTGGGAACCGGCTTGATGACTTCTTTCATCAGTCTCTCCAAAAACGGTGAATGAATCAGGACAGGGTCGGGATTTGCTGGGATTGGCTGCCTAGGCGCGCCCAAACCTCCTGTTGCGTATCGAAGGTCGAAGACGCCGGAACCGGCGCAAGGTCGGCTGCAGGGTCTTTGTCTTGATCGGGGTTTGCCGTGGATTGGGGGTCTTGCATGGAGCGCTCCTCAAGGAAGGGGAAAGAGCACAGGCTCCCGCCCGCCAGGGCGGGGCTGTGAGGGGAAGGGAGAACGGAAGGGAAGGTCCGCGCGAGGCGCGGTTTAAGGCTGGTAGGCGAAGTAGACGTAGGTGTGGGCCGGCTTCAAATCCTTGAACAGATCTTCCAAACGCGGGTCGCCGAAGGTGGTCAGACGTTCCCCGGCCAGCGATTGGCCGGCGCGGAAGAAATACGGCCGGGTCTTGGCGCCGAACACGGTAACTTGCCACACCCAGGGAATGTCCGCCGTCCACAGTTGTTGGCCGGCGCGGTTGAGGCCGGCGCGGAAGGGCTGCGGCTCGCTGACGGTGATGCGGTAGCCCATGCCGGCCGCCAGCCGGGTGAAATACGGGATGGACAGGCCGCCGGTTTCCGCCAGCTTGGCCAGCACCGCCTGTTGGCGCTGCTGGTAGGGCGCATCCGTCGGCGGGGTCAGCCCGCAGACGCGCTCCCAGTCCGGCAGCAGGCCTTCGGCCAGCAGCGGCGTGGTGGCGCCCACCAGCTGCCGGGCGCTGTTCTGCACCCGGTCCAGCGCCGCGCCTTCGCTGCCCAGCTCGGCCTGCAGTCGCGGCCCGTCCGGACTGTAGCTGACCGGCGGCAGCAAACGCGTCAGCAGTTCGCTATGCGGGGTTTGCGGGCTCATTGCATCCCCCTCACCGTGAGTTTGCCCAGACGCAGCCATTCCACGGTTTTCTCATTCACCACCGGCGCGATATTGTCGGCGGGCGACAGCAGTTGGCGGTCCACCACGCCGGGCAGGTCGGAGATCAACGCTTCCAGCCGGCTCTTGTACAGTTTGCTGCCGGGGGCGAGGCTGGAGAAATGGGCGGCCAGCACTTGGCGCAGCGGTTCGGTGACGGCTTGCACGGTGGTGCCGTCCACCATCAGCGCCACTTCGATGTCCACCGGCCGCGGCGTGGGCGCCAGCACCAGGCAGTTCTTGGCGGTGACCGGGCGCAGGTCTTCGATATGGGCTTGCACCGCGGCCAGGGTGTCGGCCGAAGGCAGGCTGTCCTGAGCAGTGATCACCACGTCCACGGTGCCCAGGCCGCGGCGCAGCGGGTAGACGTAGGCGGCGGACACGCCCGGCACTTCCAGCGCCCAGCGCCGGTAATCGTGACGGTTGCCGCCGGCAGGCGGGCGACGGATCAGTTCCAGCAGCCGCGCCAGCAAGGCGGCGTCGTCCTCTTCGTCCACGCCGCCGTCCATGCTGGCGAAGCTGACGCGGCTGGCCAGACCGCTAGGCGCGGCCATCAGTTCGGCCACCGTGCCGGCCGCCACATTGCCGGCCAGGCCGGGCAGATCGGCGGCCACCGCCACGCGGGCCCGGCCGTCCACGTCCAGCTGGCCGCCGGCCTGGGTGGTGTAGAGTTGTTCGCCCAGCCGCACTTTCAGGCCGGCGACGAAACCGGCGCCGGGGTTGCCGCCCAATTGCAGCAGGCCCTTGGCCGCCACCGGCGGCTTGCGGCTGAGGCCGCGCACCCGGGCGTGCTGTTCCAGATAGTCGCGGTCGGCGCTGTCGGGAAAGATCTGGCGGGCAATCCAGCTTTGATGCTGGTACAAGCCTTCCACCGCGCTGGCGACCGAGCTGGCGCGCACGTAGAAGTCGCTGTCGGGGCCGACGTCGGCGTCGGCGCGCAGGTTTTGCAGATCGCGCAGCAGCGCGCCGCGTATGGTTTCAAAATCCGGGGTGGACAAAGGCATCAGGCTATCCTCACATGGTGTTGGAAATGTCGGGTCTGGCCGCCGGCCTCTTCCACTTCGACCAGCAGCAGCAAACGGCCGCTGCCGGGGCGTTGCGCCTCTACGCCGACGCGGCGGGCGCGGCCGTCGCGCAATAGCGGTTGCAGGGCTTGTTCGGCGTACTGGCAGGCCAGCAGATCGATCTGGCTGCTGTCCTTGCTGCGCGACAACAGATGCAGGCGGGAGCCGAGTTCGGGATCGGCCCACCAGCCGCCCAGCGGGGTCATCAGCCTCAGGTAGACGGCGTTGGCCAGAGTGTCAGTGGTGGAGCCGGCGTAATCGCCGGTAATGGGGTCCAATAGAGGGTCCATGGCGTTATTTTCCGGGTTTGAAAGGGTTGGGGATAAGGGAAGCGGGTCAGTGCCGGCAGGCGTGCGCCAGGGCAAGATCAACGGCACTCCTGGCGGCGAAAACGTCGCGTTACAACGGCGGGCTGGTCGTACCGTGCACGCCGTTATGCTGGTGACCCACCAGGCTCTTGCCGCCGGCCACCACATCGCCGCTGACGGTGACGCTGCCCTGGATGGCCATGCCGCCATTGCCTTTGATCTGACCTTGCGCCACCAGCTGCGCGCTGGTGCTGAGCGTGGGCGTGGTGAAGCTGGCTTGTTCGCTGGCGTTGACCTGCCAGTTCTTGCAGCGCAGGCTGAAGGTGTCGCACTCCACCTCGATCAAGCGGCCGCGCTTGAGCACGATCTTGCTGCCTTCGTCGCTGTACAGCGCCACTTCGCCGGGTTTGAGCTGTTTCAGCCGGTAGCTGCCGTGTTCGGTGGCGATCACCACGCCGTGGCTGCTGCGCCCGCCCAGGGGCAACACCACCGCCATGCTGCCCGGCGGCGGATTGGCGCTGTAACCGTAGTGCTGGAACAGTTCGGCGTCCTGCAGCTGCTCGCCGGCCAGCGCGTCGGCCTGCACGGTTTGCACGTCGCCGGCGCTGTCCACGCGGGTCAGCACCGCGCGGAAGCCCTGCCGCACATTGCTGAAGGCGCGGCGAATTCTCTGGTCTACGTCATTCCACATCGTTTCAACCTTTCTTTGTCTCAGCGTTTGCGCATCGCCGGCAGCCAGCGGCCGTCCTCTTTCAGCGTCAGCCGGGTAGTGCTGCCCTGCCCGCGTCCGCCGCTGAAGGTGCGCGCCATCAGGAAATAAGTGCCGCCTTTGATGCCGTGCGGCTCGCTTTCCACCTGGATGCGCTGGCCGGGGGTCCACAGTTCTCCGGCGCTGTTGCGATGGCCGGCCACGGTGGCGCTGAGGGTGTAGCCGGCCAGCCGGGCGTCGGCCAGCATCTTGTCCGCGCGCGCCGCCAGTTCCGCCGGATTGGCGGCGTCCGGCTCCACCACGATGCGCGGTTTGTGATACCGGACGTCCGGGTCCGCGGACTGATGCTTGAGATCGTGCCTGCCCGGGGTCAAGGCCTGACGGTGGCCTTGGCCCAGCAGGGTCAGTTGCGAGTAGCGCGGCGCGTGGGAGCGGGTTTCCGCCAGGCTGAGCACATTGTTGCCCTTGCCGTCGCGGCGCAGGATCAGCTTGGCCTTGGCCGGGGCGCTGTAATCCGGGCCGCCCACCACCAGGGTGCCGTCCGGATCGAACCAGGCGGCGAGGCCGTTGGCCGCCGCGGCGCGGGTCAGCACGTCCCAGGCGCTGTTGCCCGGGTCCACGCTGATTTTCTCGATCTGGCCCTTGCCCTTGGCGTCCACGCGCAGACGGCTGACGCCCAAGGGCTTGATCACGTTCTCCAACACATCGCTCAGCGTCATGCCCTTGCCGGTGAGCAGCGGCGCGCTGCAATCGAGCAACATGCCGGCCAGATCCCGGCCCGACAGCGTCAGCTGGTGACTGCCGGCGCCTATGCTGTGGCTGATGTCGTCCACCCGCCCCTGCAGCACCACGTCCGCGCCCACCAGCACTTTGACCTCGGCGCCCGGCTCCACCGCCGGCGGCACCTCGCCGCCGGGCAGGCCCAACGACACCTGCCAGGCGTCGGCGGCCACGGTCAGATCGGAGTCGATGCTGTACTGGGTCCAGTAGCGATGCGCCTTGCCGGCGATCTCCAGGCTGACTTCGTTATTGGCCGAAACGGTCCTAGCGGGCGTAGCCATGGATCAGCTCTCCTGCTTGCAGATGGTTGGGGTGCACCAGCTGCGGGTTCAGCCGCAGCAGCTCGGCGGCGCGGCCGCTGTCGCCGTACCACAGGTGGGCCAGTTGACGCAGATTGGCGGCGGATTCCACCTTGCGGGTGATCAAGGGCGGCTTGGCGGCCACCAGGCCAGCGGCGCTGCGTTGCACCTGCAGGCCCAGATCGCGCAGACTTTCAATCACCTGGCGCGCGTCCTCGCCCGGCAGCGCCTTGCGCCATTGCTCTATGGTCTGCTGCAAGGTGGCGCGCACGTCGCCGGCCACTTGCTCCAGCGCCGGCGGCGTCAACGTGGGCTGCGCGGCTTCCGAGCGGAACAGATCGGCGGCGGCGTTCGCCATCGAGGTGGACACGGTCAGCTTGAGCAGCGCGTCGATGCGGAGCTCGTCCTCGGTCCAGACCTCCAGCGCCTTGCCGGCCTGGCTCAAGCTGTCCGACGCGCGGCCGATTTTCTTGGACACGCCGTTGAGCCGGTCCTTCATCGCGTTCCAGTCAGCCAGAGTGGCCTGCGGCAGCTTGGCCTCCGCCTCCCACTTCAGGCCCGGCCAGATTTCCAGCTTGACGCCGAAGCGCCAGTTGGCGACCTCGTCCACCAGGGACGTCACCTGGCCGATGAAGGCCTGCGGATAGGCCAGCAAGTCCACCACCTGGGCAATACCTTGCTGCGCCATGCCGGCGAGCTGCCGCACGGTGTCGCTCAAGCGCACGCGCAGCGCGCCCAGCCGGGTCAGCGCGGTATTGGCGTTTTGCAGCAGGCCCTGAGCCTTGGCGAAGGCCTCGCCGCCCAGGCTGCGCGCCTTGGCCGCCAAGGCGCTGATGGCCTCCACCTGCTGCAAAGGCTGCTGACTGGCGAAAAAGGGATTGCCCGGCGTGGCCTCCACCCAGTTCACTTCCACGGTGCAGGAGTCCGGCGCGTCGGCTTCGTGGCTGATCTGGTAATCCAGCAGCTGCGCCTTGGGCATGCTGCCGAATACCGGGTGGATCAGTTCGCCCGGCCCTGCCTGGTCCAGCGCGGCGACGAAGTCGCGCAGCCGCTGCTGATAATCGCGACCCCAGAAGAAGACGCTGAGCGACACCTTGCGCGCCTTGCGGCCCAGGTCCTCGACGTCTGCGCCGTCCAGATAGGGGTATTCGTGCATCGCCTGGTCGCGCTGGGCGCTATCCACGCTGCGCAGGCATTCAAAGCGCACCCCGCGGAAACTGGCGTCCACCAGCGCGCCGGCGGCGGAGCCGGCAAACAGACTGAGATTGAACATCAGCTTCTCCTTTGTTGTTGGCTATTGGCGGCGTTGACGGCGGCGACGATATTGCCGTTTTGGACGTCGACGGTGACTTGGATTGGTTGGGACAGCACGCTGCTGAGTTGAGACAGAGTGGCTTGGAGTTGGCTGAGAACAGCTTGTATTGCAGGGACACCTTGATCGATCTCTGCCGCCATCGCAGCAGCACTAACCTCCTTCCCAGCATTTACCTCTCTTGGACTTGGAAGCGTCCCTTTTTTAGTTACACTGGGTTTATCAGCCACCGGTTTTTTTGCTACTGACTTGAATGTCGTACCCTTAGCCGACCGGCCAACTGAATCCGGGGATTTAGTCTCTGTAGCTTGCTGGTTTAACAGCTTTTCTCCTATTGATTTATGACCACCAGAGGTGACTTCAACCTTACCTGGTTTAAAGCCCTCCACTTTTTTCATGCCATCCAGCAAAGCCTCAAACTCTTCCGATTTTAAATCTTTGATTTTTTTCCCATGCAAATCCAGTTTACGACCTGCGGCTAGTTTATGGATATTATTTGCATAGGCAGCTACATTTGCCGTTCCAGAATAATCAGAAATCGCATATTTCGGCAACATCTGCTCAATTGTTTTGTTGCCATGCAATTTAGTCAACAGTTGCGACTTTGCCGCTCGGCCAGCTTCCTCCGTTTCAAAAACGGCATTACCCCATTGATCAAGATCTACCACGCCGTGGTAACGTTTCCTTGCATCAGCTAGTGCTTGTTTTTTACTGCGCTTACTTTTATCTGTTTTATCAGCACTTCCGGCATAACCAAACTTCAGATTGCCGGGATTATTATTGCGCCATGATACAGTGCCATCACGTCTAGTTTGTACTGAACCATCTTTCATTTGATAAGTGCGCGTCTTGCCTACGCTGGAAAGCAAACCGGCAATAGTTTGAGAGTCACGACTACCCCCCCCTCCTATCACACCAGTTTTAGGTGATGCGCCAACTTCTTTTTTTATTGCAACAATAGGAGTTTTTTCTTTTTCAGCCAAAATATTGAGCTGCTCTGACACATGATCCGAAGAGTGCCTGTTCTCAACTTGGTCAATAGCAGCACTTACCAATTGACCTGTTAGCCCCCCGACAATAGCTCCTGGTATTCTTTGCTTCCACGTCATCTCGGCTTTCGGCAACGTAGTTTTTGACCCTAAATGCGGCCCAGTCAAACCAGAAACAGCGCTACCATCAACCACATAATTTTTAAACGTCTTCGGCATGCCTTTCCCTGCTGCAGGCAAGCCCATGCTTTTATTCTTTTCTTTATATTGCTGTGTTTTAATCACCCCACCTGCAGCGGCAGGATCTATCGTTGCTCCATCAAAGCCAAAAGATTGGGATACTGCTTGTGCAATTGCACCACCCAAAGAGTGCCCTGTTACTAGAATTTTTGCATTTTCCCCAGCCTCTTTTTTTACCTGCTGCGCAAAATCCATCCCTTGGCGAAATTGTTCATCATAACGTCCACGCGCAATGTTTAAATCAGCTCCTGACACATCTCCTAAATCATCTGTCCCACGGTATGCAATCACTATTCGATCATCTTTTTTATTACGAAACGAGACAGCGGCGAAGGAACCTTCTACTTTAGGCCCAAGATTTATCTCCCAGTTTTCAAACTTCGGATCACTTGCTAGCGCTTTAACAATGATTTCTTCATCCTTGTAGGCCAGTTTAGAAAATTCTCCGAGCAATGCATCGTTTCTAACAGATGAAGTCATTTAACCTCCAAGCATAGCCATGACAAGCCCATGTTTGGACTTGATATTTAGAAGTATTGAAGTGTTTAAAATGAGCTGGCTCGGTGGAAAAAATTCCACCGGCCAAGCTAAACAGTTACTTCATTTAATTACTCAACGATTTTACGCAGCGACAGCAGCTTGATATCGCGGCGCGCTTCGCTTTCCACTCCGTATTTCTCGCCCACTTCCAGAGTGAAGCAATCCAGGTAGCTGGTGCGCTTGCCACCCGGCGCCACCGGGAATTCGGTGAGCTTGGCGCCTTCGATCGCCTCCCAGTCCAACTCGCCGGACAGCGGGATGGAGACGGTGACGGACAGCTCGTATTCCGAGATGCCGCGCGCGAAGCCGCGGGCGCGGCCGCTGCTGTTCATGGTTTTCACCAGCTTACGGCCGGTCTTGCTGCTGACGTTCAGATCGATGACGTCGATTTCCTGGCCGTTGACTTCCAGTACGATCGAACCTGCGTATTCTTTCAAAGCCATGTGAATGTCCTTTTCGGTTTCATGTGGACGGCCCTGCCGGTTTGGCGGCGGGCCGCCGGGTCAAGCGTTAACGGGGAAAACTAGGTCCGCTCGGGTAAGCACGCAGGGGCAAGACGGCGCGCCGCGGCACCCCGCGTGTTTACCCCGCGCCGCTTACAGCAGCAGATCGATGCGGCCGGCGAACACATGCAGGCCGTTGACCACGTCCACCGGGATCTTGGCGTCCAGACGGTTCACGTCTTGCGCGTCGCGCTCGACGATCAGGCCGTCCTTGTTGGCTTCCACCGCCTCGATGATTTCCAACTCTTCCAGCTTGTAGAGCACGTCCAGCAGTTCAGAACGGACCTTGGACGGGGTGCGGTCGGACAGCTTCTCGCGCGGGAAGCGCAGCGCCACGCGTTCGCGGCAGGCGCGGCGCACGTAGTCCAGGGTGCGGATGGTGGTCAGATCCAGCAGCGACACGTCGTCCACACCCTGGGCGTCCTTGGTGTAGGTGCTGATGGAGCGCACGATCTGCACGCGCTCGCCCGGGCCCACTTCCAGAGGGGTCACGCCGTTGTAGAGGGCGTTTTCCTGCTCGGTGCGGCTGGTGCGGGCGGCCAGTTCCACCACGTCCAGACCCTTGAGTTCCAAGGTGTTCAGCGGACGGGCCGGATCTTCCTCGCTGGCGATCACCGCGGCGTAGGCGGCGGCCAGTTCGCCCGGCAGTTTGGCGGAACCGCGATACCAGGCGGCGCTGACGCGGCCGCTGGCCAGCTTGGAGGCGATGGCGCTGACTTCCGCCAGCGCGCCGACGGCGCCGACCACGCCGATGGCGCCGCGTTGCTCCATCGGGCCGGACACGAAGTCCAGATGGGTGCGCAGCGCGGTGAAGGCGGCGTCGTTGTTGAACGGGCTGACCACGATGTGGTGGCCGCCGCTGACCACGGCCGCCAGCGCCGGAGCGATGTCCGGATCGGCTGCGCCGCCTTTCATCGCGGCCACGGTGATGCCGAGGCCGGCGATCTGCTCCTGCGCCTTCAGCGCGACGGCGTTGCCTGCCGCGCCCTTGTGGCGGGCGGTCAGGGTCAGCACTTCCTTGGCGACGGCGGCGGTCACCGGCAGGTCAGCCAGCTTGTCGACGGCGGCCTTGGCGGCGGCGGCGATCTTGGCGGCGTCGTCGCCGGCGGCCACGGCCACGTCGATGCGGCGGCCGCCGATGAACAGGCTGGCCACGCCGGCGCCGGTGGCCGGGCCGGTGAAGGTGAAGGTGCCGACGGCGGCGGCGGCGCTGTCCGCGTCGTCAACCGCGATCACGCTGAGCTGCAGGTAGGGATTGGCGTTGATGGCGGCGCGGGCCAGCAGATGAGCGTAGGAGCCGCGGCCGAAAGCCTGGGCGGCCTGCTCGTCGCTGAACACGTCCAGCGCGGCCAGCGCCGGCTGAGCGGCGTCGGCAAAGCGCTGGCCGATCACCAGCACGCGCTGCGGATTGCCCGGCAGGGTGCGCACCGCCAGCTTGGTGTTGAACTCGAAGTATTTGCCCGGCTTGCGGATGGACGCCGGAATCTGGTCGAAGCTGATGTTGGGGCTGGCCATAGAGTATGGGCTCCTGATTGATGCGGTTGGGGGAAATTCGTCGCGCCGGACGGCGCGGCGGGATACTGCGAAAAATCAAATGCGGGGCGGCTTGGGCTGCAGCACGACATCCTGGGCCTTGACGCCCGGCTTGCCGTCCAGGCTGTAGTCCAGCCGGGTGCTGCGCCATTCGGTGGCGGGGCCTTCCAGCCGGCCGCCGAAGCGGGCGAACACCTGGTCCGGATCGGCCTCGCCCTGCGGCGACGGCCAGTGGCCGTTGTCCAGCGCCTCGTCCAGCCAGTGGGTGGAGAAATCGCAGGCCACCAGGCTCCACGGCTCGCCGTCCCGCTGGGCCTGGCCCAGCGGGCGCACTTGCTCGGGAATCAGCGGCGACACCGCCAGGCTGAAATCCTGAGCCGCCAGCAAACGGCGCACCGCGTAAACCAGCTGCCAGACGCCGGCGCCGGCGTAGCCGCGATCCGCCTGCAGGCGGTCTCCGACGATGACGGTGAAGCGGGCCTGCGCCTTGTAGCGCTGGCGTTGGCTGGCCGAAGGCTGGCAGGCGGTCACGCCGCCGGCCACGGTCCACAAGGCCGGCAAACGCGCGAGCGCCTGCGGATTCAGGCCCGGGCTGCCCGCCGCCGGCGTCAGCCGGCTTTGGTGACGACCTTGCGCCAGATCCAGCCCGCAGAGGCCGGTTTCGTCCAGGTCGGCCGCCACTTCGCGCACCATGCGGCCCAGGCCCTGGCGCAGGCGGTCGGCGATGGCGTCTTGCAGTTGGATCAGCTGGGACATGATTTCCTCAAGGATTCATCGGTTTATCGATAAGGCTATTGTCTCGCGCCCGCGGTTTTGGGCTTAGCTGAGCGATGTCAGTGGAGCTTGCGGCCGCGGGCGCGGCCGGGGAGGATCAGACCTTGATGCAGGCCAAGAGGGCGATGTTGCGCGGGCGGGCTGCGCCGACCGAGCTGACATAGTTGCCCAAAGCGCCCTTGACGCCGGTCACGTAGTGCATTTCCAGGCCGGGATAGCCGGCCAAGTCAGGAATATCCGCGCCGAAGGCGGCGGTGCCGGCGGCTGCCTGTCCTGCGCCGACATTGGTGCTGATGTTGTACAGCTCGTTGTCGCTGAAATACTCGTTGGCGGCGACCAGCGTGCCTTTCTGCGCGCTGCCGAGCTTGCGAGCCGGATCTACGCCGCGCCCGTCGTCCCAGCCGCGAATGAATTCGCCGCGCAGGTCAGGGACATTGAACATGGCTTCGTCGCTGTTCTTCGCATCGCGGAAGCTGTCGCCGATCACGCTGAACAAGGTGGGATACGCGCTTTTGGCATAGGCCTTGCCATCAGCCTTCAGCCAGCCTTCCGGGGCTTTCTCCGCGGCAAAATGCATGACGGCGCCGCTGGGCACGCCTTGTCCCTTGCCTCCTTCTTGGCCGCAACAAGTCGCATTCATCTGGAACTGCGCGCCCTTGCCATCCGCGGCCATTGCAGCGTCTTCATGGCCAATTAAATTGAACTGCAGCTGCGGTTTGATACAGATCGTCGTTTGCGACATCTGGATTCCTTTCACAAGGTTTGAGAAGACGGAAATTCGACGCCGCGCCGGAGGCGGCGGATGAAACGGCGTACCGCCGCTCAGTGAATCAAACGCTTGAGGAATTCGCCCAGCAGCGTCACCGCCAGCGCGGACAAGGCGCCGGACATGGCGCCGCTGCGCGCGGCCTGGACTTCGACGTCGCGTAGGCGGCCGTCCAGCTCTTCCAGTTTTTTGTCTTGTTTGGCGAGGTGCGCCACGATCATGTCGAGCTTGCCTTCTATGCGGCCCAGGGCCATCAAATTGTCATGTTCCACGTGAAACCCGCCTTTCAGCCTTCGGCCAGTTGTTGGCAGATCACGCAGCGGGTGCAGCTGGGCATGATCGCCCGGCGCGCGGACGGGATGGGATCGCCGCAATCCTCGCAGTGGCTGTAGCCGGTCTGATCGAACTGTTGGTAATGGCGGGCAATCGCTTGCTCGCGAAACTCGGTCTCCAGTTCGCTGGCCCGATCGAAAAAGTCGCTCATGGTTGTGGTCCTTCGGATGTGAACAGCCCGCCGAGCGCCGTCAGCCTTTGTTCCAGTTGCTGGCACCAGGCGCCGTAGTCGGCGGCGTGAGCCAGGAGGTCTGCTGCCGGTAACCCGGCGCCGGCGGCGGCGGCTTGATGGGGATTTGCAATAGATACGGAGTCGGTTGCGGGCATTGCGGCGGCGGGATAGCCGAGGACTTGCCGGTAGAGGCGCAGGCTGTCAGGGCCAAGGCCGCCGTAACGGCCGCCATCCTGTTGCACGACATATTCGATCCTTTGTTTCTGGTCTTGCAGCCGCCGCTGCAGGTCCTGTTGTTGACTCAGCAAGCGCGCCTCCTGTCGGCCCAGCAGCTCGCGCAAGCGTTGCTGCTGCTGCAAGGCGGCCTCCAATTGCCGCTGGGCGCGTTCCGCTTCGGCGGTCAGACGGCCTTGATCCGCCGCTCGTTGTTCGGCCAAACGCGCGCGCCAGTTCTCCGCGCCGTGGCGCAGCCCAAGCGGATACGCCAAGCCAGCCGCCAGCAAGGGCGGCAACAGCCAGCCCCCCAGCTTCAGCCATGCGGGCCCCGGGCCCATCAGCGGCCGCCTCGGTCGCGCCAGGCGGCGATCAGGCGCAAGCCGGCGGAGTAGCCGCCGACGATGCCGAGATAAATCAGCCAGATCTCCGCGCCCAGGGCGCCGCGCAGCCCCTCCACCACGAACAGCAGCGTGGCCGCGGCGCAGGCGATGTTGGCCCACAGCCGGGAATGGCTCAGCCGGCGGCCGCCGGGCCGGGTCAGCAAGTCGGACAGACGCATCATTTCTTCTCCTTGTCGAGGTCGGTCGGATTCAACTCAAAATGGGGAAACTCGCGGAAAGGCGCGTCCGCCCGGCCATACCAGTTCAGCCCCAGCGCGGCGCCGATCTCGCCCATCAGCTGCCAGTGCGGATGGTGGGCGTCCCAGACCGGCTTGCCGCCGATCAGCGGCACCACGTCGAAGGCGCGCGCCGCCGGGCTGCCGTGCAGCATGGCGTTGTGCGCAGACTGGCCCGCGCGGGCGTTGGTCACCTTGAGCCCGGGCCGGCTGCGGCCCTGCGCGTACAAGGCGTCTTGTTCCGCTCCGGAACGCCAGGTGCAGGTGATCAAGGCCTCCACGCCGGCGTCGCGGCAGCGCCGCACAAACGCTTCGGCCAGGGGTTGCAACTGCGGGTGCAGGTCGGAAATAGCTCTGCTGGCCATGAAGACTCCTTTTGTTGACGAAACGTGGCTCATTGGCCGGCCGTCATGCGCGGCGCGCGCGCAGCCCTGCCAGGCGGACGGAACCGGCTTGAAACAAACAGGAGAAATCGGAAGAGAGGGGGAAGCGGCGTATCGCCTTAGTGCAGATCTTGGCTGGGCGTTTTCAGCACGCGCCACACCATGCGGTCGCTCAGTTGGAAACGGATGGCCAGCACGCTGACCGCCTCGTTGGCGCCCAGTCCCTGGTCCAGCAGTTGGTCGAAGTCGCTCAGCAATTGTTGATTGCGCGCCAAGCGCAAGGCCTGGCTGCAGCGCGGCACGTACAGGATGTCGCCGCCAAAATGATGAGTCAGGCTGGCTGCGGCGTCTTCGCCTATCACCTCCACCAGCGCGGCGAAGCGCAGTTGCCCCGCCTTGCTTTGGTTTTTGGAGATGGGCAAGGTAGTGCCGCCCAGCGCCTGCACCAATTGCAAGGTGCGCGGCAAACCGATCAGTTCCGCCACCAGGCGCATGGTTTCGGGCAGGGCCGGGGCGATATTGGCTACGGTCATCGCGGAAATCTCCTTGTAATCACGGAACAAAGACGATAAGTTCTAAATGAGTTATAATTAATCAAGGCCATGTACGCAGTTTGCATTTAGAACTGTCGTTCTAAACACTGGCAAGCCCATGAATTCTATCGAATACAGCCATTCATGTGCTGGCTCACACAAGGACCTTGCCTTGCGCCGACTTGTTTTGAACTTGCCTCAGATTCATAAGTGCTATTTTAGTTCAAAATGTAAAACCGATCAATTAGTACGATGTCACTACCTGTCCTTTAGTGCAGGTCATTTGACCGAGCCGTGGCGCCGGCCTCGCACGCCAAATGGAGTTCTATATGGAAAAAAACTTGGAACAAAGTGACTTCAAGCAACGGCTGGAGTTGCTGATAGGCGCGGAAAAGCCCTACGCCTGGGCCACCCGCATTGGAATCAACAAAGGTTCGTTCACCAATATGTGGTATCACGGCGGGGTGCCGCGCGCGGCCACAGCCAGCAAGATCGCGGAGGCCAGCGGCTGCAGGCTGGAATGGCTGCTGCACGGCAGCGGGCCGCAGTACGAGTCGGCGCCGCCGCTGGGCGCGTCGATCAGACTAGAACGCGATTCGGACTGTTTTGTACCCGACAACGTCCATGAAGAGTTCTGTTTCATCCCGCGCTATAACCTGAAGGCCTCGGCCGGCTTCGGTTCCAATGCCAGCGATGAAGCGCCGATGTTCTATATGGCGTTCCGAAAATACTGGATCAAGAACCATCTGAACGCGTCCGCCCGGGACCTGGCGGTGATCAGCGTCAAGGGCGACAGCATGAGCGGCGTGCTGGAGGACCGCGACACCATCCTGGTCAACACCGCGGAACACTCCCCCGGCGAGGGCCTGTACGTGATCCGCATGGGCGAGGACATCTTCGTCAAGCAGTTGCAGCGTTTGCCCGGCGGCGCGGTGCAGGTGCGCAGCGCCAATCCCTTGTACGAAACCTTTACCGTGGACCTGCAACGCAATACAGGCGAATTCGAAGTCATCGGCCGCGTGGTCTGGTTTGGCCGCCAGATCGGCTGACCCGGACCCGACGCGGGTGTAGACTGTTGTTTTGCCGCACCGCATGAAACGAGACACCACCATGATTCAACACATCGAAGCCAGCCTGAACGAGGCGCAAACCGCCTTGGCCAATCTGCTGGCCAACCCGGAAGCGCTGGCCAGCATCGACGCGGCGGCGCAAACCCTGATCGCCAGCCTGACAAACGGTGGGCGCGTCTTTTCCTGCGGCAACGGCGGTTCGATGTGCGACGCCATGCATTTCGCCGAAGAGCTGACCGGCCGCTACCGCAAAAACCGCCGCGGCATGGCCGCCGTCGCCATTTCCGATCCCAGCCACATGACTTGCGTGGCCAACGACTACGGTTACGAGTTCGTGTTTTCGCGTTATCTGGAAAGCCACGCCCGCGCCGGCGACGTGCTGATCGGCATCAGCACCAGCGGCAATAGCCAGACCATAGTCAACGCCGCGCAAGTGGCCCGTGAAATGGGCGTCAAGGTGATTATCCTCACCGGCCGCGCCGGCACTCGGCTGGAGCCGCTGGCCGACGTCTACGTCAACACGCCCGGCGGTCAGTTCGCGGACCGGGTGCAGGAGTTGCACATCAAGGTGCTGCACATCCTGATCGAACTGGTGGAACGCCACTTCTGCCCGGAAAACTATTGAGTTTTCCCGCTTGGTCACGCTTGCCATTGTGCTGAAGACGCGCGCCGCGCCATAAGCGACGTCCGTCAGTACAACGGCATTAATGCGACGCAAAAAAACCGCCGCCCGGTCTACCCGGCGGCGGTTCTGCTTTCCGGCGGCGCGCGCTAGCGATTGAGGAAGGCAGCGATGCGCTGATACACCATGCGGCAGATGTCCGGCACGATGGCCTCCAGATTGAGGAAGGCGTGCACCATGCCGTCCAGATGCAAATGCTCCGCCTCCACCTCCGCCGCGCGCAGCTTGTCGGCGTAAAGAAAGGCCTCGTCGCGCAGCGGATCGAAGCCGGCCGACACCAGCATGGTCGGCGGCAGCTTGCGGCTGAATCCGCCATGCAGCGGCGAGGCCTGCAGGCGGTTCTCCGCGTGCTGGAAGTAGTTATCGAAATACCAGGCCACCCGCGCCTTGGTCAGCAGATAGCCTTCGCCGTTCTCGTCCACCGACGGCTGGCTCAAGGTGTAGTCGACGCTGGGATAGATCAGCACCTGGCGCTTGATCCGCAGCGAAGCGTCGTACTGCCCCAAAGCGCTGAGGCTGGACGTCAGCGCGCCGCCGGCGGAATCCCCGGCCAGCGACAGCTGGCGCAGATAGGGCAGCCCGCGCGCGTCCAGCGCCTGCCACAAGCCCTTGGCCACGACGGCGGCGTCCTGCAAGCCGGCCGGGTACGGGCTTTCCGGCGCCAAGCGGTAGTCGGCGGCCACCACCACGTGCTGGCTGGCGGCGGCCAAGCGCCGGCAGATCGGATCGTAAACGCTGACGCTGCCCACCATGTGCCCGCCGCCGTGGAAGAACGCCAGCACCGGCAGCGCTCGCTTCGGATCCGGGTGGTAGACGCGCACCGGCACGGTGAAATCGCGGCCGGGCACCAGGTCGTCGTTGACCCAGGCGATGTCCGGTCCCGGCGTCACCAGCTGTCGGGTCAGATTGGCCAGCGCTTCGCGCGCGCCTATCGACGTCGCCTTGTAGCCTTTGGCCACCAACTCGGCCAGTTCGCGGTTGTATTCTTCCAGCCAGACGGCCAGAGCGGGATCGAGCTGATGCATGCAAGCTCCTATCGGCCCAGGCGTGACGGACGGCGCGCGGGCGCAGCGAGAGAAAGGGGACTGCCGGGCGCGGGCCGCCGCGGCGCCAAGCGCACGGCGAGCGGTCCGTTGCGGACTTAAACCGGTTCAAAGCCCAGCGAGCAGCAGCGAGGCCAAGCGAAAACCGCCGGGAAAACGGTTTTGCCCCTACGGGCTTGGAACAGGCTCTCAGCCAGCTTATACCATTGGTATTGCCACGCAAGCGTACAAGCGCGCATGGCCTCGCTGTTATTCCCGTCGTCCTTCAACCAAACAGGCGCTCGAGCAGGCTGGGTTTGCGCGTTTGCAACAATTGCTCGGCGCCCAACAGCAGATCGTCGATCAGCCCCGAGTCGGCCCGCGGCTGGCGCGCCAGCGCCGGATTGGAGCGGCCGGACGGCGCCAGCTCCAGATGCGGCCCGCGTCGCGTCAGCCTATAGCCGCCGGCGCAGCTGGGACAGAAGATCTCCTCGCCGTCGGCCATGCCGCGCGGCACCGCGATGATGGGACCGCAGCCCTGACAGCATTGCAGCGGAATGCCCGGCTCGCTGTGGCCGATCACGTGATCGAACCGGCCGGCCTCGCCCAGCAGGATGAAGCGCTCGCCCAGTTCGCGGTCGAACTGGGTGCCCAGATTCTCCCGTACGATGGCCAGCGCGCGCTCCTTGGGCATGCCCCGCCGATACGGCCGGGTGCTGGTCATCGCGTCGAAGGCGTCGGCGATGCCGACGATGCGCGCCGCCAGCGGTATCTCCTTGTCCTTCAGCCCCTGTGGATAGCCGCGGCCGTCCGGCGTTTCGTGGTGGCGCAGCACCGCGTCCAGCGCCAGCTCCGCCAGCGGGTGATCGCTGAGCAGGTCCGCCCCCACCCGGGGATGGGTCTTGATCACCTCGTACTCGGCGTCGCTGAGTTTGTCCGGCTTGTTCAACACCGCGTCCGGCACGCCCACCTTGCCCAGATCATGCAAAAAGCCGCCCAGCGCGATGCGCTCCACCTCGGACTGCGGCAGGCCAAGATCATCGGCCAACGCGTAGCTCAAGCGCGATACCCGCCATAAATGCCCGCCGGTATAGGCATCGCGCGCCTCCACCATCATCGCCATCGTATACAGCGTTTTCAGCAGCTCCCGCGCTTGTCGCATTTCCGTCCCCGCATGCCGATGAAGCCCGGCCGCGAGAGCGATATCTGCAAGCGCTCCGGCGGCGACTCAGGCCGAATGATTTTAATATGGCATATCAATGCGGCTTTGCTGCGCTGGCAGCAATACGACAGTCAAACGCTTGGAAATAGAGCAATCATTCCATTTGCATGAAATTTTCATTTTTCTTGGCTAGCCTAGGCGGCACGCGGATTGCGCGCCGCCAGCGGCGCCGGTCCATGCGTTCGCGCCGTCGCCTGACGGCGCTCCACACGAGGAGACAACAATGAAATCGCTGCTATTGCTGGGCTTTGCCCTGAGCCCCCTGGCCCACGCCGCCGCCGCCGAACCCATCCAGCCCGACCCGCGCTACAGCCATGTGCTGTCCTCGTCCGGCCCGCTGAGCCGCGAGCAGCTGCTGAAGACGGTTCCGCCGGCGCCGCAGAGCCGCGCCGCGCGCGGCGACGCCAATGTCGAGCTGATGTCGGTGCCCGGCCCGGCCACTTACACCTATCTGCGCTGCTATTACCGCACCGGCGGCGACGCCGCCAAGCCCACCACCGACTACGTGTGGGGCCTGGACCCCAGCAGCGGCGACTACTACCGCCTGAACGGCTATTGGTGGTCCAGCAGCGCCTTGGACTGGAAGAACATGTATTACACCGACGTGGCGCAAAGCACGCTGCAATCGGTGTGCCGCGGCACCTTGCAGAAGAAGGGCATCCAGCAGAACCCGGCGATGGTGTTCGCCGCCGACAACCAGCTGTCGTTCAACTACACGGTGTGGACCAACGACAAGGCCGGCCAAGGCTCCGCCGTCAACAAGATCGTCGCCTTCGGCGACAGCCTGTCGGACAACCAGAACGTCTACAACGCCTCGATGTGGACGCTGCCCAACCGCAACAGCTGGTTCCTCGGCCACTTCAGCAACGGCCAGGTGTGGGTGGAGTACCTGGCCGGCCGCCTGCAGTTGCCGGTGTACAACTGGGCGATAGGCGGCGCCGGCGTGGACACGCAAAAGCTGGTGATCCCCGGCGTGCTGCAACAGGTGCAGTCGTGGAAGGACTACATGAAGCAGGCCCGCGACTACGATCCGGCCACCACGCTGTTCACCATGCTGATCGGCGGCAACGATTTCGTGAACTACAACAACTCGGTGGACAAGGTGATCAGCGGCCAGAGCCAGGCGCTGACCAGCCTAATAGACGCCGGCGCGCGCAACATCCTGGTGCTCAATCTGCCCGACGTGTCGCGGGCGCCGGTGTTCCAGTTCAAGTCCGGCGCGGCCCAGGTGGCCGTCCAGGTGCGCGACTACAACCAGCGCCTGAACGCGCTGGCCGCCCAGCTGCGCCTCAAATACGGCAGCGGCCTCAAGCTGAACGTGTTCGACAGCTACGCGCTGTTCAACAAGGTGCTGGGCAACCCCGCCGCCTACCAGTTCAACAACGTCACTCAGTCCTGCCTCAACATCAACGCGGACTCCAGCACCAACTACCTGAGCGCCCAGAGCCCGCGCGCCAACTGCGTGAATCCGGACAGCTTCGTGTTCTGGGACACCTTGCACCCCACCACCCGCACCCACAAAGTGCTGGCGGACGAGGTGTACGGCTTCCTGAACGGCTCCGCCGGCCTGGCCGCCCTGCCGCGACGCTGAGGACCGGTTCTAAAATCGATTGAATCAAGCAAGCGACCCAGCCCTTCCCCGACAGGCCGCCCACCGGCGGCCTGTTGTTTTGCAAGGGCTTTTCCGGACGCGCATTTGAGCGCGGCTGCGGCAAGGCATACAATGAAGGATTTTCCGGCGCGCCCGCCCCCAAGCAGCGAGCCGGCCCGGAACCGCAAGCGAAGGCCCCCGATGTCCTCCCTGACCCCATTGCTGCAGAGCGCCGAAGCCGCGCGCGCAGAACTGATCGCCCGGCTGCAAGCCGAAGACACCAATTGTTACCGCCTGTTCCACGGCAGCGTGGAAGGCGCGCCCGGCCTGACCGTGGACCGCTACGGCGAGCAGCTGCTGGCCCAGACCTTCCACCAGCCGCTGAGCGAGGACGAACTGGCGGCGATCCGCGCCCACTACCAGGCCAGCCATCCCGGCCTGCCGCTGCTCTACAACGACCGCAGCGCCGGCAACTCCCGCATCGGCAACGCGCTGACGCTGGAACAACAGGCCGAGGCCGAAGCCGACCACACCATCCGCGAACTGGGCGTCAACTACCACTACCGCGCCCGCCACAAGGGCCAGGACCCGTGGCTGTTCCTGGATTTGCGCGCCGCGCGCCGCCACGTGATGCAGCTGGCCGCCGGCAAGAGCGTGCTCAATCTGTTCGCCTACACCTGCGGCGTCGGCGTGGCCGCGGCCAAGGCCGGCGCCAGCTTCGTGATGAACGTGGACTTCGCCGAATCCAGCCTCAGCGTGGGCCGCGCCAACGCCAAGCTCAACCTGCTGGCCACTCGGCCGCGCTGCGTGCAGAGCGATGTGTTCGCCGCCATCCGCCAGCTGTCCGGCATCGGCCAGCCGGAGCGCGTGCGCGGCAAGAAAATGCCGCCCTTCCCCAAACTGGAAGCTCGCCAGTTCGACCTGGTGTTCCTGGACCCGCCACGCTACTCCAAGAGCCCCTTCGGCGTGGTGGACCTGATCAACGACTACCAGGCGCTGTTCAAGCCGGCACTGCTGGCCACCGCGCCCGGCGGTACGCTGATCTGCTGCAACAACGTCGCGCAGGTGGACGGCGACGACTGGCTGGAAGCGCTCAAGCGCAGCGCGGCCAAGGCCGGCCGCGAAGTGCGCGCGGCGGAATGGATCGCCCCGGACGCGGACTTCCCCAGCCCGGACGGCAAGCATCCCTTGAAGATCGTCGCGCTCAGCGTCTGATCTGTGCTCTTGACGGCTTAGGCCCCCGCCCTAGCTGCCGCCGTCACATCCAATCTCAGTGAACGCCCGCCTTGCGCGGGCGTTTTCGCATGAAAAACCACAGCGTTTAAGCCATATGGCATTTTTACGCATAACTTAAAATTACCGTTTATTTTCACCTGTAAATACTTAAATATCCCGATACGGCACCACGCCGCAACGGCCGCGCTAGACGGCATACAACAGACAGCTTGACTCAAATCACGTATCGGGAAAGTCGCTATGAAACCTCAACTGCTACGCGGCCTGCTGGCCGCCGCCGGCCTGTTCGCCGCCAGCCAGGCCCATGCCCAGCTGGACCCGCAATTGGACTATCTGTCCCCGGGCGGGCCGCTCAGCGAAGCCCAGGTCAAGGCCGCGGCGGCCAAGCCGGCCGTGGCGATGGGAGCCGCCACCTACACCTATCTGCGCTGCTATTACCGGCTGGACATGAACGCCGGCAAGCCGCAAACCAGCTACCACTGGGCGCTGGACCCCAGCAGCGGCGACTACTACCGCGTCAACGGCTATTGGTGGTCCGGCAGCATCGTCGCGCTGAAGAATATGTTCTACAGCGACGTGGCCCAGGACACCCTGGCCGGGGTCTGCCAGAAAACGCTGGCGGCCAAGGGCGTCAACCGCCCGGTGGCGCTGTACGCCGCCGCCAATAACCAGATGTCCTACAACCACACCATCTGGAGCCAGGACAGCGCCAGCCAGCCGGCGCGCGTCAACAAGCTGATCGTGTTCGGCGACAGCCTGTCCGACACTCAGAACATGTACGGCGCCTCGCAATGGCGGCTGCCCAACGCCAAGAGCTGGTTCATCGGCCGCTTCAGCAATGACCGGGTGTGGGTGGAGTATCTGGCCGAGCAGTTGAAGCTGCCGATCTACAACTGGGCGATAGGCGGCTCCGCCGGCGATCAGCACCTGGTGGTGCCGGGCTTGCTGCAGCAGGTGGAATCGTGGTCGCAATACATGCAGAAGGCCGCCAACTATCGGCCGGAAAACACCCTGTTCACCATGCTGATAGGCGGCAACGACCTGCTCAACTACGGCCGCACCGTGGACCAGGTGATCGGCGACCAGGGCAAGGCGCTGGAACGCGTCATCACCGCCGGCGCGCGCCACATCGTGGTGCTGAACCTGCCCAATCTGGCCCGCACTCCGGCGGCCCAGGCCAGCGGCAAGGCCGCCGCGCTGGCGCCGCAGGTGCGCGATTACAACGCCAAACTGGCGCTGCTGATGACGCAATTGCAACAGAAGTACGGCAGCACGCTGAAGCTGAACCTGTTCGACAGCAACACCCTGTTCGACGACTTGCTCGACAACCCGGCCAAGTACCAGGTCAGCAACGCCACCCAGTCCTGCCTGGACATCGCCGGCAACGCCAGCCTGCCCTATATCTGGGAGCAGAAACCGCGCGCGGAATGCGGCAATCCGGACGCCTTCGTGTTCTGGGACGTGCTGCACCCCACCACCCACACCCATAAGCTGCTGGGCGGCTACGTCGCCAACTTCGTCAAGGCCGCGGATCCGGCGGTTTCGGCCGCGGCGGCGCTGAAAGCGCGCCGCTAAGCGCTGACCCCATGCCGCCGCCATCACGCGGCGGCTTGGGGTAAGATGCCGGTTTCAGCCGGACATCCCGCCATGAACCAAGCCCCGCAAACCGTCCTCAAACCCTGCCCCAAATGCGGCGCGCCCGCCCTGCTGGTCAAGGCCGGCTCCCGCCGCTTCTGGGTGCAATGCAGCCGCTATCCGGACAACGGCAACTGCGGCGCCATCGGCGCTCAGGCCGACAACAAGAAAGAAGCCGTCGCCAACTGGAACGCCGGCCGCTGAGCGCGCATCATGAATCTCTCGCCCTATCTGCTGACGCCGCTGTTGCTGGTGTTGTCCAATGTGTTCATGACCTTCGCCTGGTACGCCCACCTGAAGGACATGTCGTCCAAGCCCTGGTGGCTGGCCGCGCTGGCCAGCTGGGGCATCGCCTTGTTCGAGTATTTGCTGCAGGTGCCGGCCAACCGCATAGGCTACGGCGCGATGAGCTTGTCGCAGCTGAAGATCATTCAGGAAGTGATATCGCTGTCGGTATTCATACCGTTCGCGGTGTTTTACATGAACCAGCCCTTCCGCTGGGATTACGTCTGGGCCGGGCTGTGCCTGGTGGGCGCGGTCTATTTCATGTTCCGCGGCTGAAGCCGGGCTATTGGTTGGCGCGCACCCAGCGGTGCCATTGGGAGAACAGCTCCGGATTCAGCGCGGCGATGGCGGAGCGCTTCCAGATCACGTCGCTCCAGTAGTCGTCGCTGTTGAGGCTGGCGATCTGACCCCCGGCCTCTTCCAGGATCACCGCGCCGGCGGCGTAATCCCACAGCCGCTGGCCGCCGTGCAGATAAAGATCGTAGCGGCCGGCCGCCAGATAACACCAGTCCAGCGTGCTGGAGCCCAAATTGCGCAGGCTGCCGCAGGGGCAGGTGCTGCCGATGCGCGCGGCCAGCTTGCCGGAGCGCAAGTATTTGACCTCCACGCTGGCGATGGCGTCGCACATGGTGTTGACCACGGTTTTCAAGGGCAGGCGCTGGCCGTTCAGATAAGCGCCCTCGCCGCGGCTGGCGTAGAACATTTCTTGGGACACCGGGTTGTAGATCACGCCCAAGCGGCTCTTGCCGCCCACCATCAGGCCGACGGAGATGGCGAAATACGGCAGGCCGTTGACGAAGTTGGTGGTGCCGTCTATCGGGTCCACCACCCACAGGCCGTCCTGGTTTTCCGCCCACAGCCGGTCTTGCTCGGCCAATTCCATCTCCTCGCCCAGCACCGGGTGAGGCAGAATGCGCGGCAAGGCGGCCTGCAGCGCCTGCTGACAAGCCATGTCGGCCTCGGTGAACAGCGTGCCGTCGTCCTTGCGGCTTTTGCCCACGCGCAAAAAGCGCGGCATCACCTCGTCGCGCGCCACTTCCCTGAGCACCTGCATCACCTGTTCCAGCACCTGCATTCGTTTTCCCCCAAGGCCGCTGCAATCCCATTTGCTGCAATCGCAGCAAACAAAGCAAAATACCGGTATCAACAGCGACTTTCAATACGTCATGCCCAGGTTTTACATTGACGCCGACCTTAGCGTCGGCCAAACGCTGGCCTTGCCGGACACCGTGGTGCGCCATGTCCAGGTGCTGAGGCTCAATGCCGGCGACGCCGTCACCCTGTTCAACGGCCGCGGCGGCGAGTATTCCGCCACGCTGGACGCGGTGATGAAACGCGACGCCCACTGCCGCATCGAAGGCTTCGACGAGGTTTCACGTGAAACGCCGATCTGGCTGGGCCTGGCCCAGGCCATCTCCGGCGGCGACAAAATGGAGTTCACCCTGCAAAAAGGCGTGGAGATGGGCGTGTCCGCGTTTCAGCCCATCGCCGCGGAACGCTCCATCGTCAAGCTGTCCGGCGAGCGCGCCGACAAGCGCGTGGCGCGCTGGCAGGAGATCGTGATTTCCGCCTGCGAGCAAAGCGGCCGCAACGCCATTCCTCAAGTATTGCCCATCCTGTCGCTGGAGCAATGGCTGAAACAGCCGCCGGCCGCCGACGCGCGGCTGATTTTGTCGCCGGCGGGCACCCAGCGCCTGGCCGACATCGCCGCCGCGCCCGCGCGCGCCTGGCTGATGGCCGGGCCGGAGGGCGGCTACTCAGCCCGCGAAGAGGCCGCGGCGCTGGACGCCGGCTGGACACCGCTGAAGCTGGGGCCGCGCATCCTGCGCACCGAAACCGCGGCGCTGGCCGCGGTGGCGGCGATGCAGACCGTGTGGGGGGATTACCGCTAGCTTGAGCGGCGCGGGGCGCTCCGCCCCGCTATAGGAAACGCAGCGGATCTATCTTCCACTTGTCCGGCGACTCATGCTTGACGATGCGGTCGCCGCCGCCGAAGCCCATGCCTCGCGACAAGTCCACCATCTCCGGCGGGATGTAGACATTGCTCTTGGTGCTGAAGAACACCTTCACCTTGGGCGAGATCAGATTGCTCTCGTTCTGCTCCACCACCACGCCCAGCCGGCCGCTCTCCAGGCGCACCAGGGTGCCGATCGGATAAATGCCTATGCTGCGCATGAAAGCCTGCACCAACTGCGGATTGAAGTGGAACTTGGACCACTCGTAGATCTTGCGCAAGGCGTCGGTAGGCGCCATGCCCTTGTGGTAGCAACGGTCCGAAGTCAGCGCGTCGTAGACGTCGACGATGGCCGCCATCTGCCCCAGCTGCGAGATCTCCTCGCCCTTGAGCCCGGCCGGATAGCCGCTGCCGTCGTGACGCTCGTGGTGCTGCGCCGCCACCAGCACCGCGGTTTCGGAAATGCCGGTGGTTTGCAGCAGGATCTGCTTGCTCTCCACCACATGGCACTTCATCACCGTGAACTCCTGCTCGGTCAATTTGCCCGGCTTGTTGAGGATGCGGTCCGGAATCTTCATCTTGCCGATATCGTGCAGCATGCCGCCGATGCCGGCGTGATGGATCACTTCCTTGCTCATGCCCATCGCGTTGCAGAAGCTGACCATCAACGCGCCTACGCTGACCGAATGCTGGAAGGTGTAGTTGTCCTTGTCCTTGATCCGGCACAGCGACAGCAGCGCGCCGCCGTTGCGCAGGATGGACGAGGTCATCTTGGTCACCGACGGCTCCACCATCTCCAGCTCCACCTGCTTGCCCAGCCGCACGTCCTTGAGAATGCCCTGGATGATCTGGTTGGCTTCGCTGTGGATCAGCTGGGCGCGACCGAACTCGGCGCCGGCCTCCACCTGCCGCTCCAGAATGGTCTCGTTGCTGCCGAACTCGCGGATCTGCTCCTCCAGCTGCTTCTTCACCTCGGTGGCGGTGGGCGCGGAGGGCAAGTCCATCCCCTTGCGCGTGTCTATGTACACCTCGTGAATGCCGGAGTCGGCAATCTTGCGGATCTCTTCCTCGTCCTTGACCAGAAAACGCTTAAGCAAAAAGGGGTGCGACATCCAATCGCAGTTCAGATCGTGGATGTACATGCCCACCTTGAGATCGGCCACTTCTATGCACTTGATCATTCTGTGCTCTTTATCCCGCCGCGCGCCTGTGCCGCCGGCCGCGCGCATGCGTCTCCGCCACCCTGTCACCGGGACCTCGCCGGCCGATATCGCCGGCGCAAATGGACCGGCCCGCCCGATGCCGCCCGGGCGCGCCTTTCTTCAGCATCAACTCCGCTATCGGCATTTGCAAGGTATTCCATTAGCCCGGCGGCCAAATTAGCGGCCTCGCATGACATGCGAATTCACCGTCAAGCTCGCGCAAAGCCTGCTAGATAACGCGGCGCGCCGTCGCTTGTCACGCGGCTGTAAATATTGCCGCCGCGGCCCTTGTGGCGCGCTCCCCACGTTCCGCCGCGCGGCGGCCCGCTTTTAACGCGTCGGCATGGACCGGCGCGAGCCTCTGGCTTTAATGTCTATAAATAAGGGCAAGACGCCGGGCTTCGCCTCCGCTCGCGCGCTGCCGCGGCAGACCGCCCTATAACAAGCTTCGCAAGGTATTGGGGAAAGAAGAATGGAACAGCAGAAATGGGGCCGCCTGAGCACCCGCATCATCCTGGTGGCCGCCGCCGCCATCGCCGTCGGCTTCGCCGTCATGATCGGCCTGATCGCCTGGCAGAGCTACAGCTCGGCGGTGGACCAGGGCTACAAGCTGGCCTCGGAACAGGCCAGCAGCTACGCCAAGGACGCGGAAAGCGACTTCGCGCGCAACTTCACCCTGCCGCGCCACCTGGCCGACGCGGTGCAGGGCATACAGCGCGTCGCCCACCCGGACCGCAAGCACACCGACAACACGATACAGCAGATGCTGGACAACGCGCCGCAATCGGTGGGCCTGTGGATGCTGTGGGAGCCCAACGCCTTCGACGGCAACGACAACGGCTTCCGCATGGACTGGCCGCGCCACGACCCCACCGGCCGCTACCAGCCCTACGTCACCAAGAACGACAAGGGCAAGGCGCAGATGGACGTGATGATGTCGGCGGACCGGGTCAAGGAATTCCCCAAGTTCAAGGAGCACCCGGAAAGCTATCAGCCCGACTACGAAAAACCGGGCTGGGGCGATTTCTACTACGTGCCCAAGCAGCGCGGCCGCGACACCATCACCGAGCCCTACCCCTACGAAGTGCAGAACCGCAAGATCCTGGAAAGCTCGCTGGCCGTGGTGATCAAGGACGCCGCCGGCAAAATGCTGGGCGTGTCGGCCACCGACATCGCGCTGGACGACCTGCAAAAGAAATTCGGCCAGATCCGGCTGTATGAAACCGGCTACGTCAGCATGCTGTCCGAAGGCGGCCTCTACGTGGTGAATCCGGAAGCCGGCCTGCTGGGCAAGCCGGCGCCCAAGGACAGCCCGCTGACGCCCTATCTGGGCAAGATCAAGCAGGGCGAGGACTTCGTCTACGAGGCCGGCGGCTTCACCCACTTCTTCCACCCGGTGAAAGTGGCCAATACCGGCCAGTTCTGGACGCTGGGCGTCAGCATCCCCACCGCAGCCATCACCGCCGACGCGCGCCGGCAAAGCCTGACCGCGGTGCTGATAGGCGCGGTGGCGCTGGCGCTGATCCTGCTGGTGCTGGCCGGCGTGGTGCGCGCGCTGACCCGGCCGCTGAACCACCTGGCCGCCACCATGGAACAACTGGCCTCCGGCAAGGGCGACCTGACCATCCGCATCCCGATCCGCAACCGCGACGAAATCGGCCGCACCGCCGACGCCTTCAACCGCTTCATCGCCAGCCTGCGCGACATGTTCGTGGAAGTGCGCGAGCAGAGCCAGGCGGTCACCGCCGCCGCGGTGTCCTTGCAGGAGTCCGCGCGCCAGGTGGAAAGCGCCTCCGCCTCGCAATCGGACGCGGCCAGCGCCACCGCGGCCGGCGTGGAGGAAGTGACCGTCAGCGTGCAGCACATCGCCAACACCGCGCAGCTGGCGGAAAGCACCGCGCGGGAAACCGGCAGCCTGACCGAACAGAGCGTCGCCACCGTCAACCAGGTCACCGCCGAAATCCGCCGCATGACCGACAATATGCACGCGCTGGCGGAACGGGTGAACGGCCTGGGCGCGCGTTCGGCCGAAGTCAGCACCATCGTCAACGTGATCAAGGACATCGCCGACCAGACCAATCTGTTGGCGCTGAACGCGGCGATCGAAGCCGCGCGCGCCGGCGAGATGGGCCGCGGCTTCGCCGTGGTGGCGGACGAAGTGCGCAATCTGGCCGGCCGCACCGCCGAGGCCACGGTGGAGATCAGCCGCATCGTCAACGCCATCGGCCAGGAAACCCGCGACGCGGTCAGCGATGTGCAAAAGAGCAGCCAGTTGGTGGGCAACAGCGTCTCCATCGCCGAAGACGCCAACCAGGCGATGCAGACCGTGCTGGACCGCAGCCACGGCCTGGTGGGCAGCATCGTCGACATCGCCTCCTCCACCCGCGAGCAATCCGCGGCCAGCCTGGAGATCGCCCAGAACGTGGAGCGCATCAGCAGCATGGCGCAAAGCAATAGCGACGTGGTGCGCCAGGTGGCCGCCTCGGTCGGCCATCTGCGCGAACTGTCGGCGCGGCTGGAAGCGCTGGTGGGCGATTTCCGCACCTGAGCCGCCGGACGACGAAAGGAAAAGCCCGATGATTGAAATCGACTGGTGGCCGTTTGTCGCCGCCTCGCTGCTGCTGGTGGTCACGCCGGGAGCCGGCACCCTGTCCATCCTCGGCGCGCTCGGCGGCGGCGGACTGCGCGCCGGCTACGCGGCCCAGGCCGGGCTGCTGGCCGGCGATCTGATCCTGATCGCGCTGGCCGGAGGCGGCGTGGCGGCGCTGCTGGCCGCCCATCCCGGCTGGTTCGAGCTGCTGCGCTACGCCGGCGCGCTCTATCTGGCCTGGCTGGGCGCGAAACTGTTGTTCCGCCGCGGCGGCGGAGCCGCCGCCGTGGCCGCGCCGACGCCGCGCAGCGCCGGCGCCTGCTTCCGCCGCTCGCTGTTGATCACCCTGGCCAACCCCAAGGCCATTCTGTTCTTCATGGCTTTCTTCCCGCAATTCCTGGACGCCGGCCGCGCCGGCCCGGCCGGCTTCGCGCTGCTGGCCGCGGTGTTCTGCCTGATCAATATGCTCTACCTGGCGCTGCTGGTGTGGCTGGCCGGCCATTTGCGCCGCCGCGCGTTCGCCCCCGGCGGCCGCCTGCTGCTCAACCGCCTGCTGGGCGTCTGCTTCCTGGGCCTGGGAATCAAATACGCGCTGCGCTGAGAGCCTGTTCGATGTCCGCTGCGCTTCAGCGATGCGGCGTTGAACAGGCGCCAATAGCCGTCCAGGGCTCGCAGCAGACGCGCAAGTGTCCCTTTTCTGCCATCAATTTCGATAAATGCGACATGGATCTTACCGCCGCGCCGGAATTGGGATTACAATCCCGCAGTTTTGTTCGGACCACAGGCAATGACCCACGCAACAACGCTTCCCGCACGACGCACCGCCCGCCACGGCGGCGACCTGCCGTTGGCGCGAGGCCTTGCCGTTCCCGGACCCCGATGCAGTAAGAAAACAAGCTCCTGATTCCAGGGGCTTTTTTTTTACCCGCGACTCATAAAGCCAATATTGAAAGGACGCGACCATGGCCAACCCCCTCTACCGCAAACACATCATTTCCATACCGGACTTCAGCCGCGAGGAACTGGAGCTGGTGGTGGCCACGGCAGCCCGCCTGAAACAACAGCCGCGCAACGACCTGCTGAAGGACAAGCTGGTGGGCAGCTGTTTCTTCGAGCCCTCCACCCGCACCCGGCTGTCCTTCGAGACCGCGGTGCAGCGGCTGGGCGGCAGCGTCATCGGCTTCGCCGACGGCGGCAACACCAGCGCCAAGAAGGGCGAAACCCTGGCGGACTCGATCAAGATCATCGCCTCCTACACCGACGCGGTGGTGATGCGCCATCCCAAGGAGGGCGCGGCGCGGCTGGCCAGCGAATTCTCCGACGTGCCCATCATCAACGGCGGCGACGGCTCCAACCAGCACCCGACCCAGACCCTGCTGGACCTGTTCACCATCCGCGAGACCCAGGGCACGCTGGAAAACCTGACCGTGGCCTTCGTCGGCGATCTCAAGTACGGCCGCACCGTGCACTCGCTGACCCAGGCGCTGTCGCTGTTCGGCGCGCGCTTCTACTTCGTCGCGCCGGAACAGTTGGCGATGCCGGACTACATCTGCGAGGAACTGGACGAAAAAGGGATTCAGTACACCGTGGTCGGCAGCCTGGACGACGTGATTCCGCAAGTGGACGTGCTCTACATGACCCGGGTGCAGCGCGAGCGCTTCGACGAGGCCGAGTTCAAGAAGATCCAGGGCAAGTTCGTGCTGCGCGCCGACATGCTGCACAGCGCCCGCACCAATATGAAGATTCTGCACCCGCTGCCGCGCGTCGACGAGATTGAAACCAGCGTGGACGCCACGCCGCACGCTTATTACTTCGAACAGGCCAAGAACGGGGTCTACGCACGCCAGGCGCTGTTGTCGCTGGTGTTGAACGAGACCGTCTGATTCAGGAAAAGGAAACCATCATGCAATACACCCGCACCGTAGAAGCACTGAAACAAGGCACCGTCATCGACCACATTCCGGCCGGCCAGGGCCTGGTCATCCTGCGCCTGTTCAAACTCAGCGAAACCGGCGAGCGCGTCACCGTGGGATTGAACCTGTCCAGCCGCCACATGGGCGCCAAGGACATCATCAAGGTGGAGAACATCGCGCTGTCGGAAGAACAGGCCAACGAACTGGCGCTGTTCGCGCCGCAAGCCACCGTCAACGTAATCGACAATTTCGAAGTGGTGAAGAAGCACAAGCTGGCGCTGCCGGACACCATCGAGGGGATTTTTTCCTGCCCCAACTCCAACTGCATCTCGCACAACGAGCCGGTGACCAGCTTTTTCTACGTCAAACCCCAGGCGCGCGACACAAAAATGAAATGCAAGTATTGCGAAAAGGTGTTCAGTAGGGATATCGTTGCAGAGGTGCGCTAAGTCGTACAAGGGTGAATAGAGAAATATCAAGAAAACACTGCGTTCGACAGTGGTAAAAAGCACGAGCAAGCGCCGCAGACCCCTGCGGCGCTTCTCATTTCCGGATCAGGACGCCGCCGGACCCTCGCTGGCGCCGTCGATGAAGCGCTGCAGAAACACCAGATCCAGCCAGCGGCCGAACTTGAACCCCACCTGCGGCAGCGTGCCCACCTGCTGGAAGCCCAATTTCTCATGGAAGCGGATGGAGCCCGCGTTGGCGGCGTCCACCGCGCCTATCATGGTGTGCTTGCCCAGCGCCTTGGCGCGCGGGAACAAGGCCTGCACCAAGGCGGTGCCTATGCCCTTGCCGCGCGCGTCGGCGGACAAGTGCACGCTGTGCTCCACGGTGAAGCGGTAGCCCGGTTTGACGCGGAAATCGCCGAAGCTGGAAAAGCCCAGTATCTTGCCGCCCTCTTCGGCCAGCAACACCGGATAGCCGGCGGCGGTGCGGTCCTGGAACCAGACGGCGAATTCGCCGGCGGACAGCGGATCGTCGTTGTAGATGGCGGTGGTGGTGGCGATGACCTCGTTGTAGATATCGAGTATCGCCGCCAGGTCTTCCAGCGTGGCGTCGCGGATAATCATGTTCTGTCCCTTGCTGATGTGGCTTGTTGTTTGGATCGCGGGCACGGACGCCGACGCAGATCCTTAGAACCTATTTACGATCTGCTACGCGTCGGCGATACCGCGTTGAAACCAACTTCGAAATGCTCATGTACCACCTGTACATTGCGCTTTCTCAGCTGTTTTCGCCTTGCCTCGCCTTAGCTCGCGAGATCGTAAACACGTTCTTTAGGAATGCAAACAGTGTACCAGCAGCCGGTTCAGCCGGCAGCCGCCGGCTTTTTGCGCGGGCTGCGCTTCTTGCGCGCCGGAGCTTCCGGCGGCGGCTCCGCCGCGGGCGGCGCGGCCGCAGGCGCTGCGGGCAGCGATTCGCCGTCCTGCTTGAGCCGGATTTCGCAATGCAGTTTGGAGCCGTTGCGGCTTTCCTGCACCGTCAGGAAGTCCAGCTTTTTCACCATCTGCGACAGCCGGGAATGACCATAGACCCGCGGGTCGAACGAGGGATCGTTCTTGGCCAGATAAGTACCCACCACCGACAACTCCGCCCAGCCGCTGTCGCGCGACACCGCCTCGATCGCATTGGTGAACATGTCCTGCAGCGGATGGCGCTCCTTCTCAGGCTGCGGCTTGGCGCGGCTGCGCGTACTGCGCGTCTTGGGCTTGTCGGCCGCGTGCTTGGCCGCCGCCGGCTCCGGCCGCAGAATCTCGGTGAACACGAATTTGTCGCAGGCGGCGATGAAGGGCCGCGGCGTCTTGGACTGCTCGCCCAGGCCGATCACCATCAGCCCGGACTCGCGCAACCGGGTGGCCAGGCGGGTGAAGTCGCTGTCCGAGGACACCAGGCAGAAACCGTCGAAATTGCCGGTGTAGAGCAGATCCATCGCGTCGATGATCAACGCGGAGTCGGTGGAGTTCTTGCCCTTGGTGTAGGCGAACTGCTGAATCGGCGAAATCGCGTACTGATGCAGCACTTCCTTCCAGCCCTTCAGCTGGCTGGTGGTCCAGTCGCCGTAGGCGCGCTTGACCACGGCGGTGCCGTATTTGGCCACCTCGGCCAGCAACTCGGCGATCAGCGCCGACTGCGCGTTGTCCGCGTCTATCAATACCGCCAGTTTGCGGTTTTCCATGCTTGGTTTCCGTAAGGCTATCGAGTCATGCTAAAACCGGCCGCCGCGGCTGTCAAAACCGGCGGCCGGACGCGGCGATGAGCCGGTTCTACGGCGGCGCGTCGCGCAGCGTCTGCTCCACGATGGCGGCAATCCTCCCCTCGCGCTTCATCTGCTCCAAGACGGCGTTCAGCTGCCGGATGAAATCGTCCAGATAGGGAAAGCGCTGCCGGCCGTGCTTGGTGAAGCCGACATAGGCCTGCTCGCCGTTCAGATTGGCCGCCGCCACCAATTCGCCGCGCTGCTCCGCGCTGATCGCTCCGCGCCGCTGCAACCGTTCCAGCACATAGAGAATGGACAGCTTATCGTTCAAATAGCAGTCGGTGCGGCCGTTGATCAGCTTCAGCAGATTGCCCTGGGTGTCCGGCGCCTCGTCCAGCTGGATCTCGCCGCGCTGCACCGCCAGCCAGAACGCCTTGCCGCCGGGACGGAAACCGGCGTTGTTGCCGAAGCGCAGTCCCAGGAAATCCGCCGGCCAGTGCTGCCGCGGCGCGCGCATGACCTCCGCGCGGCAATACACCGCCAGCTGCTCCTGCCAGAACGGCGCCGAATAGCCCATGTAGTCCCGCTCCGGGCGGTAATACGGCGGCGACAGCGCCGGCGCGCGGCCGGCCTCCAGCTCGGACAGGCCGCGCTTCCACGGCACCGGCCGCAGATCGATGCGGTAGTCGCTCAAGCGCTGCGACGCCGCGCGCAACACCTCGTTGTACACGCCCTCGGCCCTGCCGTCCTTCTCGTAGGAATACGGCGGATAGCCGTTGTCCACCAGCACCACCACCTGGCGCGGCGGCGCGGCCGCGACGCCCGCCGCCAGCCCGGCCAACAGCAAGAGCAATAAGCCCGGTCTCATCATTTGAATGACATAATCCGTGTCGATAAACACGTTATAGCCGCTGCGCCGCCAAGCCGTTGGCACGAGTCTTGCAGCGTCGCGGACATCGTCCACTCCCGCCGCCGAGGCCCGCCATGAAACTGTTCTCGCGCAACACGCCCGCCGCCACCAGCGAGGTGGTGATGTTCAATTACCGCCGGCCGGTGCGCGCGCGCCAGGTGGCGCTGGGCGGCGGCGGCCGGCTGTGGCTGGTCGAGGCGCTGGACCCGACCCACAATGTCTGGGTATGGCAAGAGGAGTCCAGCCAGGCGGAAGCCGCGGTGGACACCGCGCGCCGGCTCAGCCTGATGCTGAACTGAACCGGAATGGTGCGACGCGGCGCCAAGCTGGCGCGCGGTACGCAAAAAAGCCGCCCTTGGGCGGCTTTGATGGCGAAGCGCAAACGCGCTTATTTCTTGGCGACGCTCTTGCCGAAGCTTTCCGCGGCGGCGCGCATCTTGGGCAACAGCACCGGCTCGGCGGCCTTCAGCGTGTCGCCGGCGATGGTGTTGATGATCTGCGGCTGCTGCTTCAGCAGTTTCTGACCTGCGGCGGTCTTGTAGAAAGCGTTGATCTGCTTGAGTTCGTCGGCGCTGAACTGAGCGCTGTAGGCCTTGGCCACGGTCTGTTCGAACTGCTGCTTGGCGGCGCTGGAGCCAAAGTAGTCGCTGGCCAGCTTGTGCACGTTCTCGCCGTAGGTCTTGAAGCCTTCCTGCGCTTTTTTCTGCTGGGCTTCGCTCAGCTTGATCTTGTTCTTGACGAAGTATTCCTGCAGCAGCGGCATCGCGCTGGCGGTGGTGCGCTGCGCCAGTTCCGGCAGCATATTGTTCAGGCTCAGCGTGGCGGACAACTCTTTGACGGCGGCGTCCTGGGCGGCGTCGGCGTGCGCCAGCAGCGGCAAAGTCAGCGCCAGGGCGGCCAGGCCGGCTTTGAGCGGGCGTGATGCGAACATGTGGAATCCTTTGGCTTGAGTTGGAAACAGCTGGCGTCGGCCAGGCCGACGCGGAAACACCGGCAGTGTGACACCGCCGCCGCCGCAGGTCAAAAAAGACGGGGGGCCGCCGCCTAGCGCGCCGCGTCGGGCAATGGCGGCAGCTGACTTTGCCAGCCCTGATAGGCTCCGATATTGGCGCGGGTGATCAGCTGCACCGGCACCACCACCGTGCGCGGCTTGGATTTGGGATTGTCCAGCAATTGGCGGCCCAGCCTCACCGCCTCCACGCCGATGGCGTACGGCGCCTGGCTGGCGGAGGCCACGATCTGATTCTGCGCCCGCAACGCCTTCTCGATGTCCGGCGAGCCGTCCACCCCGGCTATCATCACTTCCCCGCGGCCGGCTTCCCGCGCCGCCTGCTCCGCCCCCAGCGCCTGACGGTCGTTGCAGGCGAACACGCCGTTGATCGCGGGGTAGCGCCGCAGATGCCGCTCCATCAGCCGCTTGCCGCCCCAGCTGGACGCCAGCCCGCTCTCCTTGTAGCTGAGCAGGCGAATCTTGGGAAAAGCGGCCAGGCTGCGGCGACAGCCGGCCACCCGGTCCCAGACCGAGGACACCGGCGGGCCGCTCTGAATCACCACCGTGCCGCGGCCGCGCATCTGCTCCGCCAGATAGCGGCAAGCCAGCGCCCCGGCCTGGACATTGTCCGATTTGACCGTACCGTCGGCGCCGGGCGCGTCCACGTCCACCGCCACCACCCTCGCCCCGGCCTGGTGCGCCAGGCGCACCAGCGGCGCCACCGCCTTGCTGTCCGCGGCCACCAGCAGGATCAACTCCACCTGCTGGCGCAGCAATTGCCGCACCTGCTCCTCCTGCCGCTCCAGGCTGAAATTGGCGGACAAGGTGGTGACTTGCGCATTGGGATTGGCCGCGCGCGCTTCGTTCAGCGCGCCGCGCGCGACGATCTGGTAAAAGGGATTGTCCAGCGCGCCCACGGACACGCCGATGCGGCTCAAGGGCGCCGCGTAAACGGCTCCGGCCAGGGACAGCCAGCAACAGGCAAGAAATCGGCTCGGCATCATGCCCACTCTGTGATGATTGAAATACGTGTCATCCCAGTTTAGATCACGCCGACCCCGCTACGAAACCGGACTCGGCGCCGCCGAGCCAGGGCGAGGCAAGGCCCTGCGGCCGAAGCCGCGGATAGGCGAGCCCACTATCGCCCGCCGCAAGGCGGCAGACAGTCAACCGCTTCTCAAGCCGCCTGGTTCAAGCTGGCCCTCACCCTTTGCGCCAGCAAATCCAGCTGCAGCCAGCCCTCCTCCCACTGCCCGTGGCCGGACTCCACATTGATGTGGCCGGCCTGGCGCAGCCAGGCGATGGGCGTGCGCCAGTAACCGGCCAGCCGCGCCGCGCGCGGCGTCTTGCAGAAGGGGTCGTTACTGCTCGCCACCATCCGGGCCGGAAACGGCAAGGGCTGGCGCGGCGTCGGCGCGAAGCCCATCAGCTCCCGCGGCACGAAGGGGCGCTCCACGTCCGCCGGCGCCACCAGCAAAGCGCCGGCGATTCGCCGCGGCTGACGCTGCGCGTAATGCGCCACCGCCACGCAGCCCAGACTGTGGGCGATGACGATGACCGGCTTGCGCGTCCGGTCCAGCGCCTGGTCCAGGCCCCTCAGCCAGTCGTCCAGCTGCGGCGCGTCCCAATCGTCGGCTTCCACTCGCGTCGCGCCCAGTCGCCGCTGCCAATGACTTTGCCAATGCCGCGGGCCGGAGTTGCGCCAGCCGGGTTGGATGATCAGGTCGAAATCCGCCAGCGAAGGTTCCATCGCTCAGCTCCTCGAAGGTTGAGCTCGCACTGTAGAACGGCTTTAATATTCTTGGAAATGATATTGAACGAGAAACTTATTCCCTATTTCTCTAAAAGACCTTGTCGTCACATAGATTTATTTGGAATTTGAAGATAAAAAACAATCACTTCTGGCGATAAAACATTTCTGATTAGATGCATTCATCGCTTGCCTCCTTCAGGAAACCGCCATGCCACGCTTCTCCGTCCGCCACGCCCTGCTGTCCCTCGCCTTGTTCAGCGGCGCCGCGCCGCTGCTGGCCGCCGAACTGCTCAACGTCTCCTACGACCCCACCCGCGAGCTGTACCAGGACGTCAATAAGGCTTTCGCCGAACAATGGAAGAAACAGGGCGGCGACGTCGCCATCAAGCAGTCGCACGGCGGCTCCGGCAAACAGTCGCTGGCCATCCAGCACGGCCTGGAAGCCGATGTGGCCACGCTGGCGCTGGCCTACGACATCGACGTGCTGGCGGACCAGGGCCTGCTGCCCAAGAACTGGCAAAGCCGGCTGCCGGACAATAGCTCGCCCTACACCTCCACCATCGTGTTCCTGGTGCGCAAGGGTAATCCCAAGGGCATCCGCGATTGGGGCGACCTGATCAAGCCCGGCATCCAGGTGATCACCCCCAACCCCAAAACCTCAGGCGGCGCGCGCTGGAACTATCTGGCGGCCTGGGGCTACGCGCTGAAACAGCCCGGCGGCAACGAGGCCAAGGCCCGCGCCTACGTCGGAGAGTTGTACAAGCACGTGCCGGTGCTAGACACCGGCGCGCGCGGCGCGACGCTGACCTTCGCCCAGCGCGGGCTGGGCGACGTGCTGCTGGCCTGGGAAAACGAGGCGGTGCTGGCGGTGAAGGAACTGGGGCCGGACAAGTTCGACATCGTCACCCCCTCGCTGTCCATCCTGGCGGAGCCGCCGGTGGCGGTGGTGGACAAGGTGGCCGACAAGAAAGGCAACCGCAAGCTGGCCGAGGCCTATCTGAAGTTTCTGTACACCCCGCAAGGCCAGACCATCGCGGCGCAGAACTACTACCGGCCGCGCGACGCCAAGATCGCCGCGCAATACGCCGCCCAGTTTCCCAAGGTCAAACTGTTCACGCTGAAAGACACTTTCGGCGACTGGCGCAGCGCTCAGCGCAAGCACTTCGCCGACGGCGGCGTGTTTGACCAGTTGATCGCCAAAAAGTAAAGCCGCCATCTTCCAGAACACAGCCCGGCTATGCCGGGCTGTTGCTCATTCGTGTCAGGCTTGCCGCCGTTCGCGCCAGGTCAGCCACACCCGCATGTCGAACTCCAGCTGGTGATAATCCGGCTCCATATGGCAGCACAGTTGGTAGAAAGCCTTGTTGTGGTCCTTTTCCTTCAAGTGGGCCAGTTCATGCACCACAATCATGCGCAGAAAGGGCAGCGGCGCGTCGCGAAACAAGGCGGCGACGCGGATTTCGTTCTTGGTCTTCAACTTGCCGCCCTGCACCCGCGACACGAAGGTATTGGTGCCCAGCGTGCCCTTGACCGGATGCTGCTGGCTGTCGTAGCTCA
This sequence comes from Chromobacterium sp. LK11, assembly GCF_001043705.1. Classification (NCBI taxonomy): domain Bacteria; kingdom Pseudomonadati; phylum Pseudomonadota; class Betaproteobacteria; order Neisseriales; family Chromobacteriaceae; genus Chromobacterium; species Chromobacterium sp. LK11. Next base: position 2,359 of record NZ_LDUR01000044.1, on the reverse strand, counting down.
CCTTGGCCGGCAGCGCCGCGTTCTTCAGATAACGCTGCTTGATCTCCGACACGTACTGGTACAGCGCCTTGTCGGTCTGCACATCGTGGGTTTCCGGGTACTTGCGCGCCAGCCAGGCGCCCAGCTGGCCGGAGTCCAGCAGCGCCTGCACCTGACTGAGCAGGGCGGCGGAATAGTGCTGCAAATAATTGAGGCTTGCCATCCCGCTATTGTAGAACGAGGACGCGTTCCGGTGTTGCCGCGGCGCAAACCGGCGCTACAGCAAACAGGACGGATCATCCCACTGATAGCTGAGCGCCAGCGCGCGCCGGCCGCCGGCGGTGTCCACCTCGCAAGGCGCGGACTCCGCGCCGCCCAGCGCCCGATAAAAGCCGCAGGCGTCCCGGTTGGCCTGGTACGCCCACAGGAACAAGGGCCGGCCCGGCGCGACGCGCAAGGCTTCCGCCGCCGCCGCGGCCATCAAGGCGCGACCGATGCCGCGCCCCTGCTGCCCGGCCAGCACATGCAGATTGTCCAAGTAAACGCCCCGCTCCGGCGCCTCGTCCGGCAACAGGCAGACAAAGCCCACCGGCTCTCCCCGCCACAGCGCCAGCCGCACCCAAAGCGTTTCCGGCGCGGCGAAGCGCCTTCGCCACATCGCCAGGCGTTCCGCCGCGGCGCCTTGGTCCAGGTAGTCGTCAGGCAGGATGCCGCGATAATGCTGTTGCCAGCTGGCGACATGCAGCGCCGCGATCCGCTCGGCGTCCAAGGCCGTGGCGGCCCGCAAACGCAAGGGCTGAGCCATTGTTTCTCCTCTCATCCGCGATGGTTCCGCGCCGGCGGCCGAACTGGCTCTGGCCAAGACCGCCGGCAATCGGGACAATCCCGATACCGCTTACCTTAACCGAGGAAGACTTCCCATGCATGTCGTGATTTTTCGCGCCGCCGCGCGGCAACTGGACGCGGAATACTCCGCGGTCGCCCAGCAAATGCGTCAGCTGGCCATGGAGAACTTCGGCTGCCTCGCCTTTGTTTCCGCCTGTGAGGACGGTCAGGAAATCGCCCTATCCTACTGGCCGGACGCCGACAGCATCCGCGCCTGGAAGGCGCACGCCGACCATGTTTTGGCGCAGCAACTGGGGCGAGAGCGCTGGTATCGGCAATACCGGGTGGAGGTGGCGCGCATCGAACGCAGCTATGAATGGACCATGGACGCGTCAAGCTGAGGTCCGCGCTATCGCGCTGTTTCACGTGAAACCGGGCCGCCACGCGGCGCGACTAGTGCCTTTTTATCCGCGCCCGGGCTTTCTTTAGCCGCTTTTTACGCGCAGGGGCCTAGCATGCACCATGTCCCATCTGGAGGCCCTTGCTTATGAGCGCAAGCAAACCCGTCCGCCGCGCCTTGCCGGCGCGCGGCATTCCCGATTATCTGCCGGACGAGGACGCGGCGCCGCTGGCGCTGCGCCGCTACATACTCGAATCACGGTTCCCGGCAAGGCCGGGCCAGGCCGAAGCGACATTCGGCTGGCGCGCGTCCCTGCGCGCCTGGTGGCGGCTGGTGAGCGCATCGCGATGAGCCGCTGCGTCCACACCCTGCGCCACCGCCGGCTATTGAGCGCCTACGCCCAGACCCGCCATCAACGCATGCCCTGGCTCAAGCGCAAGGCGCGGCTGCCGCGCGCGGTCCAGGCTGGCTGGCTGGCGCGTCTGCGCGCCTGGCTATGCGGCTGAACGCCTTATTTGAGCCGCAGCGGCTCCACCAACACATTGCTGGATTCGTCGGCCAGCCACATTTGGCCGTCCTGAATGGTGGCGCTCAGCTGCATGCTGCGCTGGCAGATGGCGACCAGCTCCGCCAGCGTGGCCGGCTCAACGCGGAACACGCTGAGCTTGTCCAGCCGGGCCAGCTTGTTCTCCAGCTGCGGCCACCACACTTCGCTGGCGCGGCCGCCGTAGCTGTACAACACCACTTTCTCGGCGCGGCTGCACGCTTTCTTCAGCCGCTTTTCATCCGGCTCGCCCAGCTCCACCCACAGCTCGATATCGTCGGCATAGCTCTTCTGCCACACCTCCGGCTCGTCGTCCGCGCTCAGACCGCGGCTGAATTGCAGAGTCTCGCTGGCGTTGAGCGCGAAAGCGGCCAGGCGCAGCATCATGCGTTCCACGGTTTCGGACGGGTGCTGGGCCAGCGTCAGCTGATGACTGGCGTAATAGCCGCGATCCATGTCGGACACGGCGAGATTGGCTTTGTAAATGGTGGCGGACAGGGCCATGCGGAAACCGGTTTTGCGAAAAAAGAAACCATTGTACGGGGCCGCCGGCCATTGCGCCCGTTCAATCGCTCGACGACCGGCCGCGCAAGCCTGAAACAGGTTCTTAG
>NZ_LDUR01000043.1:0-71497 GCF_001043705.1 Chromobacterium sp. LK11 | reverse complement strand
CCGCTTTCTCAGCGGTTTTCGCCTTGTCTCGCCCTGGCTCGCGAGACTGTGAACAGGCTCCAAGCAAATGAAAAGCCCCCGTTTGGGGGCTTTTGCTTGCGCGGGCAAAACCGCCAGGAACAAGCGGTTTACGATCTCGACGGAATCGTCAGCCCGCGCTGCACCGCCGGCCGCGCCAGGAAGGCGTCCAAGGCCCGCGTCACCTGCGGGAAGTCCGCAATCGACACCAACTCGCCGGCCTCGTAAAAACCGATCAGATTGCGCACCCAGGGGAAGATGGCGATGTCGGCGATGCCGTAGTCGTCGCCCATCACCCATTGGCGGCCAGTCAGTCTTTGCTCCAGCACCGCCAGCAGGCGGCGCGATTCGTTCACATAACGATCGCGCGGACGTTTGTCCTCGTAGTCCTTACCGGCGAATTTATGGAAAAACCCCAGCTGGCCGAACATCGGGCCGATGCCGCCCATCTGGAACATCAGCCACTGTATGGCCTCGTAGCGCGCGGCGGGATCGGCGGGCAGCAATTGGCCGCTCTTCTCCGCCAGGTACAGCAGGATGGCGCCGGACTCGAACAAGGCCAGCGGCTTGCCGCCCGGCCCGGCCGGATCGAGAATGGCCGGGATTTTGTTATTGGGATTCAAGGACAGGAATTCCGGCGACAACTGATCGTTGCTGTCGAAGCTGACCAGATGCGCCTCGTAAGGCAGGCTGGTTTCTTCCAGCATGATGGACGCCTTGACTCCATTGGGCGTGGTCAGCGAATACAACTGGATGCGATCCGGATATTGCGCCGGCCATTTGCGAGTGATGGGAAAGGCGGATAAATCGCTCATACGCGCTCCATTGAGTTTGGACGGGTGGGTTGCGCGCCCATGATAAGCCCGGCTTTTGCATTTGTCTTAAATCAGCAGCTCGTCAATGGCGAGATGTTATTGACGCAATAGCTGGATACACTATTAATCCGTGCCTATGGTCAACGCCGCCCACCAATAAGCAATTCATTCAAAAATAAATTTCCCTTCTAAATCATGTGGAATGTATTAGTTTGAAATGAGGTTGGCGTGCTCCAATGGCACTCCTGGATGGCAATTACAATGGAGGCAGCCATGCCCTTTTTTTCCGGAAAACTCAAGGAGCAGCTCAACGAGCTGACCGGCCAACTGGACGGCCTGCGCGGCATGCTGTCCGCCATCGACCGTTCCATGGCGATGATACAGTTCACCCCCGACGGCATTGTCACCAACGTCAATGAAAACTTCCTGCGCACCATGGGCTACCGGCGCGAAGAAGTCATCGGCAAGCATCACCGCATCTTCTGCGATAAAAACCATGTTTCCAGCGCCGCCTACGCCGAGTTCTGGCAAAAGCTGAAACGCGGCGAGCCGGTCAACGGCCGCTTCAGCCGCTATGCGAAAAACGGCGAGGAAATCTGGCTGGAAGCCAGCTACACCCCGGTGCTGTCCAGCGACGGCCAGGTGTGCGGCGTGGTCAAAGTGGCGTCCGACATCTCGGAACAAGTGCACCGGGAGCAGAACGACCAGGCCATCCGCCTGGCGATCAGCCGCTCCATGGCCCAGATCGAGTTTGATCTGGACGGAAATATCCAGGACGCCAACGAGAACTTCCTCAACACCTTCGGCTATACGCTGGCCGAAATCCGCGGCAAGCATCACCGTATGCTCTGCGACGCCGACTACGCCGCCAGCCCGGACTACGCGGAGTTCTGGCGCCAGCTGCGCCAGGGCAAGTTTTTCCAGGGCCAGTTCAAGCGCCTGAGCAAGAACGGGCAGACCATCTGGCTGGAAGCCACTTACAATCCGGTCTACGACCTCAACGGCAAGCCGGTGCGGGTGGTCAAGTTCGCCCAGGACATCAGCCGCCGGGTGCAGCAATTGCAAGCCCAGGCGGAGAACGCCCAATCGGCGGTGGAAGTCTCGGTCAACACCGAACAACTGTCGGTCAAGGGCAGCGCGGTGCTGGAACAGGCCGCCAGCGAAATCACCAAGGTGGCGTCCAGCGTGGAAAGCTCCTCCGTCATCATCACCAAGCTGGGCGACAGCTCCGGCCAGATCGGCACCATCATCAGCACCATCAGCGAAATCGCCGACCAGACCAATCTGCTGGCGCTCAATGCGGCGATCGAAGCGGCGCGCGCCGGCGAGATGGGGCGCGGCTTCGCCGTGGTGGCCGACGAGGTGCGCAAGCTGGCGGAGCGCACCAGTCAATCCACCGGCGAGATCTCCGGCATCGTGCGCAGCATCCAGGAAGACTCCAAGTCCGCCATCACCTCGATGCAGCAGGTGCGCGGCCTGGCCGACACCAGCCTGCAGCTGTCCGAGCAGGCGCGCGACTCCATTGCCGAGATTCGCGCCGGCGCCAAGGAAGTGGTGCAAGTGGTGCGCGACGTGTCGGAACTGCTGCAGCAGCGCGCCTGAGCCGCGCCGACGCGCTCGGAAAGCCTTGATCCAAATCATGTCCGCGCCGGCCCCGGCGCGGACATACTGAGGCGCCCACACCCCCGAGTCCGCGATGAAACACCTCCGCCCCGCGGCGATGCTGGCCCAGGCGCCGCATCGCGCCGCCTTTCTGCCCGGCATGCTGTTCGCCATCCTGCTGCTGGCCGCCTGGAGCGCCGAACTGGCCAGCCGCCTGCTCGGCGTCCACGCCGCGCTGGCCGTGCCCTCCTCGCTGGCCCACGGCTTCCTGATGCTGTTCGGCTTCTTCCCGCTGTTCATGACCGGCTTTCTGTTCACCGCCGGTCCGCGCTGGCTGGGCGTGGAGCCGCCCGGCCGCCTCATCTTCGTCGGCGTGCCGGCGTTGATGGTCGTCGGCCTGCTGCTGTGGCTCACCGGACTGTGGCTGGGCCTGGCCTGGACGCTGGCCGGCCACATTATGTACACGCTGGGCTTCAGCGGCCTGGCGCTGACTTTCGCCTGCCTGCTGCTGGCCAGCCCGCAGCCGGACCGCCGCCACGCCTGCGCGGTGCTGGCCGCGCTGTTTTGCGGCGCGCTGGCGCTGCTGGCCGGCGCTTACTGGCTGATATTTCAGGACGGCCAAGCCTGGCTGTGGATGCGCAATCTGGCGCTGTGGGGTTTTCTGCTGCCGGTGTTCCTGAGCGTCAGCCACCGCATGCTGCCCTTCTTCTCCGCCAACGCGCTGCCTCAGTACCAGCCGTGGCGGCCGGGCTGGCTGCTGGCCGCCCTGCTGGCCGGCTCGCTGGGCCACGGCCTGTTGGACGGCTTCGGCCTGCCCAGCTGGCCGCTGGACGCGGCGATGGCCGTTTTGCTGACTTACGTCAGCTGGCGCTGGCGGCTTGCGGCGACGTTGCGGGTGAGGCTGCTGGGCATGCTGCACCTGGCTTTCGCCTGGTTGCCTGTCGGTTTCGGACTGTACGCGCTCAACGGCTGGCTGGCGTCGCCGCGGCTGGCGCTGGCGGCCTTGCACGCGCTCACCGTCGGCTTCTTCCTGACCATGATGATCGCCTTCGTGTCGCGGGTAACGCTGGGCCATTCCGGCCAAGCGCTGCAGGCCGGCCCCGGCTTGTGGCGGCTCTATCTGGCCGCTCACTGGCTGGCGCTGACCCGGGTGGCCACCGAGATGCTGCCCGGCGTCTGGTCCGGCTGGCTGTACGGCGCGGCGGCGATAGGCTGGCTGCTGACGCTGGCGGCCTGGGGCCGCGCCTTTCTGCCCAGCTACTGGAGGCCGCGCTCCGACGGCAAACCGGGCTAAGCCTTCTCAGCCTTGCCCGCGCCGACGCAGATACGCAAGCACCTCGTCGGCCGGCATCGGCTTGCCCAGCAGATAGCCCTGCACGTAATCCACCCCCAGCTTCAGCATCAATTGCAAGTCCGCCTCTTCGCTGACGCCTTCGGCTACCACCTGGATATTGCGGTCCTGGGCCAGCTGGACGGTGGACTCGAGAATCTCCCGCGCCACGCTGTCGCCGGCGGCGCCGGCCACCAGCGAACGGTCTATCTTGATCGTGTTCACCGGCAGCTCGCGCAGATGTTGCACGCCGTTGTAGCCACAGCCCACATCGTCCAAAGACACGCGAAAGCCCGCCATGCGCAGCCTCATCACGTTTTCCAGCGCCTGATAGATGTTTTTGAGCCGCTGGGTTTCCGTCAGCTCCAGCGTGATCAAGGCCGGCGCCATGCCCTGCTCCTCCGCGGCGGCGGCCAGGCTGGACGGCAGTTCCGGGCTGCAGAACTGCTTGGCGGTCAGGTTGATCGACACCCTGAGCCCGGACAGCGTCGCCTGTTCGCTCCAGCGGCGATAATCCTCCGCCACGGCGTGGAAGATGGTGAAGAACAAGGCCTCGTCCAGGCCATAGCGTTCCAGGCTGGGCAAAAAAGCCGAAGGCTCCAGCACGCCCAGCTCCGGATGCCGCCAGCGCGCCAACGCCTCCATCCCCATCACCCGCAACAGCCTGGGGTCCGCCTGCGGCTGATACCAGGGCAGGATCTCGCCGCGCCGCAGCGCGCGCTCCAAGTCCTGGCGGCCAAAGCCCGGCGACGCCTCGTTCCACCCAGGCCGGCGCGCGACCGCCTGCCACAACCTGCATAGCTGCTCCATGGACAAAGGCGTGTTCAGGCTGCCGATCACCGGCAGATTGTGAAACGCGGCCACGCGGTAGGCCCCCATCAGCATGTCCTTGGACATAGAGCTGTTGAACACGATGGGGGGCACCGCCTGCAAGCCGGCCAGGTGGCGCAGCAGCAGGATGCCGTCCATGCCCGGCATATTGAGATCGCTGATCATCAAGTCGTAGCGGCGGCGCTTGAGCCGCTCAAGCGCGTCGACGCCGTCGCACGCTTCGTCGATATGATCGATGCCCACTTGACGCAGAGCCTGGCTCAAGGCGCAACGCTGCACGTCGTGATCGTCCACGATCAAAACCCGCATCGGCGCCGGGCCGGGTTTGGAGATTATCGGTTCCATGTCCTGTTTCCTGTCCCAGTCGGAGCGCTATTCTCCTCAGCCGAGCCCGGCTAAATAAATAGGAAGATGCTGAATTTGCCGGGAAATTTCCAAACCTTGCCGCCGCGCTTTTATCAAGCGCGCATCAAACTTTGCCGCATGCGACCGCGCTTTTGTTCTATATCTGCATTGGAGGCCGCCAAGACGAAATTCCATCCCAATCAAGCAAATAGCATTGCAAACGACGGGTTTCGCCTGGATTGACCCAAATTGAATGATCGCCTTCGACGCCGCCGGCGAACGGCCGCGCCGATCCGCCGCCGGCGTCGTTTCCCGGCAACGTCAAGCAGGAGGTCCGGCAATGCGAAGCAATCTTCCCGTGGATGGCACCGAGGTGTTCTTGCTGCCCCACCGCCCCATCGTCACCAAGACCGATCTGAAAGGCCAGATCACTTACGCCAACCGCGCCTTCATCGACATCAGCGGCTTCAGCGAAGAAGAACTGATCGGGCAGCCGCACAATGTCGTGCGCCACCCGGACATGCCGCAGGCCGCCTTCGACGACCTCTGGAGCACCATCAAGACGGGCCGCCCCTGGAAGGGGCTGGTCAAGAACCGCACCAAGCAAGGGCATTTCTACTGGGTGGAGGCCTATGTCACGCCGATCTGCGAGGGCGGCCGGCCGGTGGGATACATGTCGGTGCGCAGCGCGCCGTCCAAGCAGCAAACCGCCGAGGCGGAGCAGCTTTACGCCCGCGTCCGCGAGCGGCGCCAGGCGTTTCCGGAAACCCGCCACGCGGCCCCGCCGACGACCGCCTGGCTGCTGCTGTGCGCGCAACTGCCCGCCGCGGCGCTGATCCTGGCCGGCGCGGCCGCCGACGGCCCGTTGCGGCTGACGCTGCTGGCGCTGGCCGCGGCGTGGGCGCTGGCCGCCTCCTATCTTGCCGGGCGCAGGCTGGCGCGGCCGATAGACGCGGCGCGGCGAGCGCTGATGCGGCTGGCCGAGGGCGACTTCAGCGCGCCGATTCCGCCGGCCGGCGCGCGCGAGCCGCGCGCGGTGCTGGAAGAGATGGAAACCCTGCGCATCCATCTGCGCGCCATTCTCGCCGACGTCGTCGCCGGCGCCGAGGATGTCAGCGAGGCCGCCACCGCCACCCACGCCGAGGCCGAATCGCTGAACGCCCGCGGCGAATCCACGCTGGAAGGCATCACCCGGGTGGCGGCCGCCTTGCAGCAACTGTCGGTGTCGGTCAACGAGATCTCGCAATCTACCCGCACCGGCGCCGAGTTCGCCGACCAGGCCACCGAACTGGCCAGCCAGGGCGAGGCGCAGATGAGCGACACCCGCCAGGCGGCCCAGGCGGTGGTCAGCGAGGTATCCTGCACTCGCGACATCATCATCAAGCTGGAACAGTCGGTGGATTCGATCAACACCGTCACCGGCGTGATCAAGGACATCGCCAACCAGACCAATCTACTGGCCTTGAACGCGGCGATAGAAGCGGCGCGCGCCGGCGAGCAAGGCCGCGGCTTCGCCGTGGTGGCCGACGAGGTGCGCAAGCTGGCGGAACGCACCGCCGGCAACACGCTGGAGATCGAACAATCGGTGAGCTTTCTGCGCGAACGCTCGCAGGAAGCGCTGGAGGAAGTGAAGGCGGCGGTGAACAAGGTCCATACCGCCGAAGAAACGATACAGGCCGCGGCCCAGGGTCTGGAAGCGATCCGCAACGCCAACGAAAAAGTGGCGGAGTCCTCCTCCAGCGTGGCCAATATGCTGCAGCAGCAGTCGTCCGCCTCCACCGAGGTGGCTCAGAGCATGGAGACCATGAGCACCCTCACCGAGCAGAACAGCCACAGCATCGCCGCCACGCTGCAAGTGGCGCAAAAGCTGCACACCACCGCCAGCGATCTGCGCCGCCTGGTCAGCCAATTCGAAAAACATATGTGATCGGCATTAAAGCGGCTGGCGTATGGCATGTTTAAAGAAAATATTCATGCAAACGAGTTTTATTACACAAAGTGTGAAAAATTACGGAACTACTTGATACCCCCTCTTTCATAACTGTTATTCGTCGCGGCTCTACTGCACTGCACCATGACACCGCCGCGACGAAGACGGCGCAGGCAGGCGGCGCACGCCGCCCGCCCGCGCTCCCGAAACCGCAGTCCCAAACACAGCGAAGGAGGTGACCGTTCTATCAAACCGCGCCCAGCGCGACGCACCGCCGTAGAGCGGCGTCGAGTCCGGCGCCGGAAGCCAGGCCATGCGCCCGGCCTTCCATTCAGAATCGTGAACATGATCCCGCCCAAACCGCAACGCGGTCACTAGGCACGGATCAACGGTTCTAAGAGCCTGTTCAAAGTATCGCGAGCAAGGGCGAGACAAGGCGAAAACGGCTGAAGAAGCGGAATGTACAGATGGTGCATGAGCATTCTGAAGACGTTTTCAACGCCGTATCGCTGAAGCGCAGCAGACATTGAACAGGTTCTAAGATGCAGTGTCTCGTTCGGCGAGGCTCCTATGCAAACACAGGTCACTGATCTGACGACGTCGAGAGACGCCCAAGGTTAGGACAGGCTTTATCGGATTAAGGTATAGCCCAAAGTGACTTCCCGCATGCAGTCGGGATACGTTGCATAGTGCCAAAACTTAGACGCGGAGATAGCTTTTCTGCACTCTCTCTTCTGGTTTACGCCCCCATTGTGACAACTGTTTGTGGTTATAAAACAGCTTACGGGGAATACCTCAAAATGTCTTTTGCAAGCATCACCCTGCCTACCGCTCAGGCAAACGAAGTCAATCTGAAAGAAACCGTCGCTTCCTACATGAGCGATTCGCTGATCACCCTCAGCCGCGACATGAAAGTCAGCGAGGCGCGCGAGCACATGCTCAAGCAACTGCGCGACGAAGACATTCCCGCCCAGATTTTCGTCATCGACGGCAGCCGCTTCCTGCACGGCCAGCTCTCGGTCAAGCGCCTGCTGACCGAAACGGACCCGACGCTGCCTGTTTCCGCGCTGATGGGCCCCACCTCCTTTGTGGTCGAACCCAATCAGCAACGCCGCGACATCGTGCCGGAACTGATAGACAAGGGCGTGGATCTCGCCCCTGTGGTCAGCGGCGGCAAACTGTTGGGCGCCTTGTATGAAAAGGAAATCGCCGCGCTGATCCGCGACGAGGGCACCGACGACGCTCAACGCCAGGGCGCCAGCCTGCCGCTGGAAACGTCCTACCTGGAAAGCTCCCCGTGGAGCTTGTGGAAAAAGCGTCTGCCCTGGCTGCTGCTGCTGTTCTTCGCAGAAGCCTACACCAGCACCATTCTGCAAGTGTTCGAAGAGCAGCTGGAAGCCGCCATCGCGCTGGCCTTCTTCATTCCGCTGCTGATCGGCACCGGCGGCAATAGCGGCACCCAGATCACCTCCACCCTGGTGCGCGCGATGGCGATGGGCGAAGTCAGCCTGCGCAATGTCGGCACCGTGCTGCGCAAAGAGGTGACCACCTCCTTCATGATTGCGCTGGCCATCGGCGTGGTGGCCTGGATACGGGCCTGGATGCTTGGGGTGGGTGACGAAGTGGCCTTGGTGGTGTGCTTGACGCTGATCGCCATCACCATCTGGAGCGCCATCGTGTCCTCCATCATCCCGATGCTCTTGAAGAAGATGCGCATCGACCCGGCCGTGGTGTCCGCGCCTTTCATCGCCACCTTCATCGACGGCACCGGTCTGGTGATTTACTTCAACATCGCCATGCTGGTGATCTCCGACCTGGCCTAAGCGCCGTCTCCCTTTCCGGCGCGCCTTCGCGCGCCGTCGCAAACCGCGCCCGCCAAGCCCGTGCCTAGGATAGGAGCTTGCCGGGCGCGCGCCGCATGCTCCGCTAGCCTTTCACCATCCCCATTCTTTTTGCACGGCGGTGCACAGGCCCTTAGGCCAGTTTGTCCGCTTCTTGGTTTTTATCACGCCGCCGCCAAGTTGTTTTCGTCGGTTCGGCATGCTAATGTCCTGATAAATTTAAAAAAATCAAGGCATACGCCGGCACCTTCTCATCGCAACGCCACTTAAACGGCCTCTTTCATGACCCATTCAAATCGTAAACGCTTCGCCGCCGCGCTGACGCTGGCCGCGGCGCTGCCGCTGGCGGCCCACGCCGAAACCTTCGACCTGGGCGCAATTCTCAAGGACGGCATCAAGAAGGCGCTGCAAAAAGACCCCGCCGCGGACAACGCCGCCGTCCCGCTAGCCCCTGGCGTCTACGATGGTTCCGACAAGCAGTTCGAGCGCACGCTGACCATCCGTCCCAACGGCAAGTTCGCGCTGGAGGTCATGCAAAAAGGCAAACCCGGCCAGCTGCGCTCCGGCTCCGGCAGCGGACAGCTGCAAGCCAACGGCGGGCAGTGGCGCTATAGCGAAGGCATCTGCACCATGAGCGTGCTGCCCCAAACCGCCTCGGTGCAAGTGCAGATGGACCGCTGCGCCAGCACCTTCGGCGACGTGCCCTTCGACGGCAATTACCGCCTGGCCAAAACCGCCGGCGGCGCCCAGTCCGGCGCCGGCAAGAACAAGGCCCTGGCGGCGCAGCTGAACTGCCACAACCTGAATCTGAGTGAAAACGGCGTAGCCAAACTGCTGGCCGCCGCCGCCGGCGCCACGCCCGCCCAGGTATGGGAGCATGAGCTGGCCTTGCCGGGAGGTTATGACTACGGCGGCCTGCCGATTCGCTCGGTGCAGCTGTCCGAAGTGGACGGCGGTTTCCTGGCGCTGTTCGTCGACGGCGACGCCGCCGCCATCAAGACCGCGATCAAGAAAACCCAACGCAAGAGCAGCAGCGCGGCGATGTTGAGCAAGGTGGGGGAAAGCTATCCCTTCCCGGGCAAGCCCAACGGCCTGCCCTACGTCCAGTGCCGGGGCAAGGCGGTGCAGTACGGCGTCTATTGAACGCCGGGGCTTGGCCAGCTTCAGCCCAGGCCTTGCTTCAAGCGCTTGTACAAGGTGGTGCGGGAGATGCCCAGCGCGCTCGCCGTGGCGGCGATATTGCCGCGGCGGGCGCGCAGTTCGGCCTGTATCGCCTGCCGTTCCACTTCCTTGAGCGATGACGGCGGCGCCTCGCCAAGCCGCAGCTCCGGCAAGTGTTCCGGCCCGATCTCCTCCCCCTGACCGGACAGCACCACCGCCAGACGCAGCGTTTGCTCCAGCTGACGGATATTGCCGGGCCAAGCTTGCGCCCGCAGCAGTTGCCGGCTCTCCGGACTCAGACGTCCGCCGCCGTGGCGCCGCAGCAGCGCGGCCACCAGATGGTCGAAGTCCTGCCTGTCGCGCAAAGCCGGCAGCCGCAGCTGCATGCCGTTCAGACGGTAATAAAGATCCTCGCGAAACCTGCGCTCGGCCATCAGCGCCGGCAGATCGCAATGCGTCGCGCTGACGATGCGGACATCCAAGGGGACGCTGTCCGAACTGCCCAGCCGGCTGACGCGACGCTCCTGCAAGACGCGCAGCAGACGGGTCTGCAAAGCGGCCGGCATGTCGCCGATCTCATCCAGCAAGAGCGTGCCGCCGTCGGCCTCCTCGATGCGTCCCTTGGCGCCGCCCTTGCGCGCGCCGGTGAAGGCGCCGTCGCTATAGCCGAACAACTCCGCCTCGATCAGGCTTTCCGGAATCGCGGAACAATTGATCGCCACGAAGGGCGCGTCCGGTTTCCACGCCTCATGCAAGGCGCGCGCGAACACCTCCTTGCCGGTGCCGGTCTCCCCCAACAGCAATAGCGGCAGGCCGGCAGCGAATGCCTTGCGAGCCGCGTCGAACTGCCGGTTCAAGGCGTCGTCGTCGCCCAATGGCGCCGCCGGACTCGAGACCCCGAGCGCGTGGGCGCGCGCGGCCGTCGGGGCAAGCAGGTGAACGTACAGGCAAGAACCGTCCGTCAAGCGCGTCAGCGCCGGCGCCTGACGGCAAGCGTCGGACAGCGGGTCCCGCTCGAAGCAGCCCGTCCAATGCCGGCCCAGGCCGCTGGCGTTTTCCAGCCCCAGCAAACGGCGGGCGGTCCGGTTGACAGCCCGGATGCGCCCGTCGTCGTCCAGCGCCAGCAAGCCTTGCAAGGGCGTGCCTATCAGCCGCGGATCGTGTTGCAGGCCGAGGATGCGGCAGTCGGCGAGGCTGGCGTAGAGACGGTTCTCCGTCGCCATCGCCGCCATGCACAGTTGCTCCAGCACCGCCCGGTGATTGCGTTCGCCGATGCCGGTGATGTCCAGCGCTCCAATCAAAGCGCCGTCCACGCCATGCACCGGAACCGAGACGCAGAAGAAGCGCTCGAACTCGCTCAGATAATGCTGAGCGCCCCAAACGACGGCGGGCTGCCCCTCGGCCAGCGTGCAGCTCGGCGCGGTCGTGCCGATCTCCGCCTCGTGGACGCGCCGCCCCGCCTGCAACACCTGCAGCGGGCTCGGCTCCGCCGCGTGCTGCGCGTGCACGATCACCCCCGCCGTGTTGACGCAGAACAAAGTCCACGCCTGCCCGCCAAAGACCCGCCACAGACGCTCGATCTCCGGTTTGGCGCAAGAGGACAGGCGGCGGTCAGCCTCGCTCAAGCCCACCCGAGGAATGAGCTCGCTGACGAAACGCCGGTCCCAGGGCCGCACCCCGACAGCGCGCGAGCGTTCCCAAGACAGGGCGATGGAGCGCGGCAGCAGGCCGGCGGGCAAGGGTTCGCCGTCCAGAAAACGCCGACGCGCGAGATCGAGACGGCCGGGATCGGCCGGCGGGGGATAATCCATTGCGGCACCTCATTTCGACATGGCCAATCCGGCCGGCCGGAAACGGCCGGCGTCCGGGCGCATCATGCGCACGTCGCCGCATGACGCCTGCGCCCAGCTTTCCATCTCCGGGCGGCCGAAGCAAGCCGCGCTGGTCCGCCCTTCTTGGCGGGCTCAAGTCCAGCGGAAAATCCGCAAACAGGCTCTTAGAACCTGTTTACGATCTGCTGCGCGTTGGCGATACGGCGTTGAAAACGCCTTCGAAATGCTCATGTACCAACCGTACATTCCGCTTTCTCAGCCGTTTTCGCCTTGTCTCGCCTTAGCTCGCGAGATCGTAAACACGTTCTTAGCCGCCCATTCGCAGCACCGGCTTCAGCGTCAGCCCCTTCTCGCTGTCCGCCGCGGCCTGGTTGATCTGCTCGAAAGGATAGAATTTCACCAGTTTGTCGAAGGCGAAACGCCCCTGCATGAACAGGTCGACCAATTGCGGAATGAACTGCTTGGGCACGCTGTCGCCCTCGACGACACCGCGTATGGTTTTCCCTCCCTGCAGTAAATCATTGACGTCGAACTCCGCCGTGACGCCCAAGGGCGGCGCGCCCGCCACGCCCAGGCAACCCATGCCGGCGAGCGCGTCCACCGCTTGCCGCAACACCTGCGGCCGCCCCGTCGACTCCAGCGCGAAATCGACGCCATCGCCGGCAATCTCGCGGATCGCCGCCGCCGGATTGGACTTCCCGCTGTCGACGACATGCGTCGCCCCCAATTCCAGCGCCAGTTCGAGACGCGCCGGCAGCACATCCACGGCGATGATGAGCGACGCGCCGACCAGCCGCGCGGCCAGCACCGCGGACAAACCCACCGCCCCGGCGCCGAAGACGGCGAAACGGCTACCCGCCGCCACCCCCAGAGAATGGATCACCGCGCCGGCCCCGGTCTGCACGCCGCAGCCCAGCGGCCCCAGCAAGCCCAGCGGCGCCTCCTTGGGCACCTTGACTGCATTGTTCTCCCGGCAAAGCGCATGGCTGGCGAAAGAGGACTGGGCAAAGAAATGGCTATGCAAGGGCTGGCCGTTGGCATCAGCCAGCGCGCACGTCCCATCCTGATCCACCCCGCCGAAGTTGCGGGCGAAGAACTCGCGGCAATAGGCCGTCCGGCCGCCGATGCAAGGCTGGCAATGCCCGCAATGGCCATAGCTCAACACCACGTGATCGCCCACCGCCAAGCCCTGGACTTGCGGGCCGATCTCCTCCACCACGCCGGCGCCTTCATGTCCCAACACCGCGGGCAGCGGCACCGGATAGTGCTGGTCGCGGACAATCATATCGGTGTGGCACATGCCGGTTGCGACGATGCGCACCAGCACCTCGTCCTTGCGCGGCGGACGAAGGCGCGCGGCTTCGATCGTGAACGGGGCTCCGGTAGCGCGGGTCACCGCGGCCTGGATGTCGCGATAGGCGGCATGGTTCATGCGGTTTCCTCCTTGTCGTGCTCAAGCTGGCCTGACAGCGAATAGGCCGGCGCCTCGCCCTTCAGCGTCAGCCACTGCCACTGGGTGAAGGCCTCCCAATTGGCCACGCCACCAATGCTGGCGCCGTTGCCAGAAGCGCCGCTGCCGCCAAAGGGGTTGATGACGTCGTCGTTGACCGTCTGGTCGTTGATATGCAGCGAGCCGGTACACAGCTGTTCGCCCAATTTCAAGGCCCTGCCAAGATCCCGGGAAATCACCGCCGCGGACAATCCGTACTCAGTGTCGTTGGCCAGCCGGACGGCCTCCTCGTCGTCATCGAAAGGCAGGACGATGGCCACCGGCCCAAACACCTCCTCATGAAAAGCCGGGTTTGACGGAGCGACTCCGCTCAGCACCGTCGGCTCGAAGAACAGATCCCGATAGCCGCCGCCGGTTTCCACCTTGGCGCCGGCGGCCTTGGCCGCCGCGATCACGCCGACGACATGGTCGCGTTGCACCGCGTCTATCATCGGCCCCAAGGCGACATCGCCGCGGGCCGGATCGCCAACGGTCAAGCTCCTGGCCTTGGCGATGAGCTTATCAAGGAAGGCCGGATAGATTCCGCGCTGCACCAACACACGGCCGGCGGCCATGCAGATTTGTCCTTGATGCAGGTAGGCGCTCCAGGCGGCGTTGGCCACCGCCACATCCAAATCGGCATCATCCAGCACAATCAAGGCGTTCTTGCCGCCCAGCTCCAGCGATACCTTCTTCAAGTGCCGCCCCGCCGTCTCCCCCACTTTGCGACCGGCGGCGCTGGAACCGGTGAACTGGATCATCGCGACCCTGGGATCCGCCACCAGCGCCGCGCCGGCGTCGGCCCCGCCCGGCAGCACATGCAGCGCGCCGCGCGGCAGGCCGGCCAGTTCGAACAGTCGCGCGATGACGACGCCGCCGCACACCGCGGTTCGCGGGTCGGGCTTGAGCACCACGCTATTGCCCAGCGCCAGCGCCGGCGCCAGTGCGCGCATGGCCAGATAGAACGGAAAGTTGAATGGGGAAATGACGCCGATCACCCCCAAGGGTCGGCGCCGCGCCAAGCTGAAGCGGCCGGGCGTCGAGGGCAACACCTCGCCCTGGCTCTGCGAGGGCAAAGCAGCGCTTTCGTGCAGCGTCTTGATCGCCAGCTCAGCTTCGAAGGCCGCCTTGGTGCGGGTGGAGCCGCTCTCGCGCATGATCCAATCCCGGATTTCATCGATATGGCTTTCCGCCAGTTGCGCCGCCCGCCGCAATACCGATGCGCGCGCCTCGTACGGCAGCGCCGCCCATCCGGGCTGCGCCTCGCCAGCCCGCCGGCAGGAGTCCGCAATGCTTGCCGCGTCGGCCATGCCGACTCTGCCCAGCGTCTCGCCGGTGGCCGGCTCCATCACCGCGACGGCCGGCAGCGGCCCGCACTCCCAAGCGCCGCTGAACAAACGCTCCTTCCAAATTGCCTCAGGCAATAACGACGACATCCGATTCATGCTGGCCTCCTCCTTGTGTCTTTCTCCGGCGCGAACGCGCCATCGCGCGTCCCCCCCTGAGCACAAGGCGTGCCAGCCCTGAAACCGCCGCTTTGCGGCGCACCCCTGTTCAGATTCTGAACACTCCCCCGACGGCGGTGTTCAGCAATTGGACACCCGCCGGCCGCGGCGCCGCATAGAAAATGCCCCGCGACCCCAAGGGTCGCGGGGCATTCGGCCCAAACGGTCAAACCAGGCTCAGCCGCCTGCGCCCACGTGGCCGCAGGCGGTGCAGAACTCGCAGCCGTCTTTCTTGATCAAGGCGTGGTTGCCGCATTCCGGGCTCGCCGCTTCCCCGCCATGTCAACCGACTTGCCCGCCTGCTACAAACATGATCTGCCCCGTGATGTAGGAGGCCTCACGGGAGGCCAGGAAACAGATGGCGGCGCCCACCTCGTCGACCGTACCCAGCCTTTGCAGCGGCGTCGTACTCAGACAGTCGGCATACACATCCTTCATCCATAGCTGTTCTTGCTCGGAAACCGTTTCCGTATTGCGTGGGATGGCGCGCACGCCATTGTCCAGCGCGCCGGGGGACACACAGTTCACGCGCACGCCGCTGTCCGCCAGTTCCAAGGCCATGCACACAGTCGCCGCATGAATGCCTCCCTTGGCGGCGGAATAAGGCACTCGGTAAATGCCCCGCGTGGCGTTGGAGCCCACATTGACGATGGAGCCCTGCCCTTGCTGGCGCATGACCGGAATCACCTCACGACATGACCACAAGGTTGGCCAGAGCGAGCGGCCGACTTCGCGCTGCATCTGCTCCGGCGAATACTCCCAAAAGGGTTTCATCCAAATCGTGCCGCCCACATTGTGTACCGACACATCGATGCGACCATGCCTGTCCAGCGCATACTGCACCATGCGCCGCGCGCCTTCATGCGTTTCCAGATCGGCCTCAATGAACGAGGCCTGGCCGCCTGACGCGCGGATGCTGTCCGCCGCCCAGTGTCCCTGCTGGCTGGCACGGTCCACCAGGACAAGGATTGCGCCTTCGGACGCAAGCCGTCTGGCGGTCGCCAGCCCCACGCCCTGAGCCGCGCCGGTGACGAGTGCGATCTGATTGGCGAAGCGTTCCATGCTGACTCCTCCGCTTGGATAGCGTGTTCAGGAAAAACCGCCTTGCCGCGATTCGGACGGGGATTGAATCTCCACCATCAAAACAGCCAATAGCGCGCCCAGCAGCGGAATGGCCAGCACCATGAAGAAACCCGCTGGGCCGAGCCAGGACAGGAAACTGCCGCCAACGGCCGAACCGATGATGGCGCCCGCCCGGCCCATGCCTATCGACCATCCCGACGCGGTAGCACGCAATGCGGTGGGATAGACGCTGATGACCCAATAATTGAGCGCCAGTTGCTGCCCGCCAACGCCCAGGCCGGCAAGGCCAAGCAGCAGGAACACCAGCGTCCAGTTTGTGCCCGCATAGCCAAGCCCCAGCGCGGTGGCCACGCCCAACGCAAACATCGCGATCAGCAAAGAGCGGATAGACAGGCGCGGCAGCAAGTACGACAGGGGAACGGCAAAAACAATAAAGGCCAAGTTCACGACAAAGGTGCCCATGGGCGCTTGCGCTGTCGGCAGCCCCGCGGTCTTGAGCACAGTAGGCAGCCACGATAGCAACATGAACCACGCTACCCAGTTCAGCAGATAAACCGACCAAATGGCCAAGGTCTTGCGCGCATAGCCATCGGCAAACAAGCCTCTGACGCTGCCATGGATGCTGGCGTCTTCAGGCAAGGTAAAACGGATGTCGGCAGGCAGCGGCTGAGCGACGATCCGGGCAAGGGTCTTGGCGACATAGCGCTGCCCCGCCTCGTCGCCGCGCACTGCCTTGAAATGCAGAGATTCCGGCAGCAACACTGCCAGAGCAAGCAACAGCAGGAGCGGAGCCGTGCCCCCAATGATGAAAATGCCCTGCCAGCCAATGACGGGCAGCATCTTCGCCGCCAGCAAGCCGCCCAACATCGCGCCCGCGGGCAGGCCCAGCAATACGCCGGTGACGACTGCGCCGCGCCAACGGGCCGGCGTATATTCCGCGGCCAGCGCCAATACCACCGGAGTGCACCCTCCCATGCCCAGACCCGCGATAAAGCGCAAAGCAAGAATCTGCCAGGTTTCCGTCGCGCTCGCGGTCAGCAGCGTTGCCGCGCCAAAAACAGCCACGCCAAGCATGGCCGCCGGCCGGCGGCCGATCTTGTCCCCAAGCTGGCCAAGCATCATGGCGCCAAACACCATGCCGACAATCCCGGCAGTGAGAATGGGGGCCAAGTCACGGGACTGCAATTTGAACGCGTCCAGAATGGCAGGACCGGTAAACGCCATCGCCTGCGTATCAAAACCGTCGAAAAGGGCAATCAGAAAGCACAGCACAAGGACGCGCCATTGCAAGGCGCTCATGGCCTCTTGATCGATCAAGCCGGGAATGGAAAGGGTAGCCTTCATCTCGCAGCCTCCGTCATAGTCCGTAGTCGTTCTAAGCCAGACTTATATGATCGGCACTCCCCCGCGTCTAATACTTTATTCGCCTGCCCCGATACCCTGGCGATATAGCTCCGCCTCATCTTCCTCCCCGCCGCCTTGCCGCAGGAGACGAGGGCGCAAACAACGCGCTTGCCACTCAAAAACCTTGCGGCTCCAGCCATTCCCACAAAGAGATGCATGTGGGAATGGCTGGAGCCGCAAAGGTATTACCGCTTGGGCGAATCGGCTTAAATCAAGCCGCCTTCCCCATCAGCCGCAAGCGCCCACGTGGCCGCAGGCGGTGCAGAACTCGCAGCCGTCTTTCTTGATCAAGGCGTGGTTGCCGCATTCCGGGCACGGTTTGCCCGGCACCTGCTTCAAGGCGGCGCTGGCTTCCGGGCTGAACAGATCGCTCTGCTCCGGCACCATCACCCCCATTTCTTCCAGCGGCACGCCTTCCTCGGTCAGAACCCCCAGCATCGCGTAGCGGTGGATGATCAGCTGCGCCAGATAGGCCACGGTGGACGGCCAGCTCTGCGACTTCTCCACGCCGGGAATGCGGGCGAAGAAATCGCCCTGCGGCTCGGCGTAGCTCAGCAGCTTGCGCAGCTTGAGGCCGATCCAGGCCGGGTCTATCACCCGCATGTCCAGGCTCAGCATCTTGCACAGGCCGTCCAGTTCGCGCGGATAGGCGCCGGCCAGCCACATCGAGTACGGCCGCCGCTGACCGTTGGGCAGCACCAGTTCCTTGATGAAGAGCACGAAGTCGTCGCCGGTTTGCGGATTGCTGACGTCCACCGACCAGCTCATGGTGCCGTCGGTACCGGATTTGGGCTCCTTGCGCGCGAACAGCGCGTCCATCACCGGCGTCGGCTCGTTCTGGTCCGCCGGCAGCGCGCCCAATTGCTCAACGCGGTGGCGCACCACCTGGCCCAGCGCCGCCGAGGCCGAGGTGGCGTAGACGGTGCGCTCGCCCAGATCGAACACATAGCGTTTGTCGCCGTTGGTGTGCGACAGCGCGTCCAGCTTGGCCGCCAGCCAGCCGTGGTCGCGGCAGCGCATGTCCATGGACAGGGTCTTGGCCACCGCGCCCAGACCGCGCTGTTCCTCGGTGGCGTTAACCCAGCATTCGAACGGCGATGTCCGCCCGTTCTCCACATGACCCACCACCACGGCGAAATCGCCGGCGTCGCCTTCCACCATGAAGGTCCACGACGGGTTGCCTTCCTTCAGCTTGGGCCGGTTCGGCCATTTCAGGCTGGACAGCGCCGGCGTCGGCGCGGTGTTGAGCACCACGCGGCGGTCCGGATCGCCGTCGCCGCTGCCGGACAGGTCCTGCGGCGTGGCGGCGCTGGGCTTGGCCGGCTCCACCGACAGCACCGAGCCCAGCACATTGTTGGGACGGTAGGTGGTGATGCCCTTCAGGCCGGCGCGCCAAGCCTCCAGGTACAGGCTTTCGAAATCGTCGAAGGGGTAATCGCCCGGCACGTTCACCGTCTTGGAAATGGCGGTGTCGATATAGGGTGCCACCGCCGCCACCATGCGCATATGATCCAGCGCGCTCATTTCCAGCGCGGAGACGAAGTAGTCCGGCAAGGCGTTGGTGTCGCCGCCCTGCATCCGGTAGACGCGATAGGCGTGGTCTTCCACCAGGTATTCCTGCTGGCTGCCGTCGGCCATGCGCTTCTTGCGGGTGTAGAACCAGGAGAACGGCGGCTCGATGCCGTTGGAGGCGTTGTCGGCGAAGGCCAGCGAAATGGTGCCGGTGGGCGCGATGGACAACAAATGCGAGTTGCGGATGCCGTGCTTGCGGATGCGCGCCTTGATCGCCTCCGGCAGCCGGCTGGCGCAATGCGGCGCGGCCAGGTAGGCGTCGGCGTCGAACAGCGGGAAGCCGCCCTTCTCGATGGCGAGGTCCACCGAGGCGTCGTAGGCGGCGTCGCGCATCGCCTCGGAAATGCGGCTGGCGAAGCGGCGGCCCTCCTCGCTGTCATAGCGTATCTTCAGCATGATCAGCGCGTCGCCCAGGCCGGTGAAGCCCAGACCGACGCGGCGCTTGGACTGGGCCTCGCGCTGTTGTTCTTCCAGCGGCCACACCGTCAGGTCCAGCACATTGTCCAGCATGCGCACCGACATGCGCACCACTTTCTCGAAGCTCTTGAAGTCGAAGCTGGGCTTGTCGCCAAACGGCTGGCGCACGTGGCGGCACAAATTGATGGAGCCCAGGTCGCAGCAGCCGTAATCCGGCAAGGGCTGCTCGCCGCAGGGGTTGGTGGACTCGATCACCTCGCAATAGGACAGATTGTTGTCCTGATTGATGCGGGTCATGAACAGCACGCCCGGCTCGGCGTGATCATAGGTGGAGGCCATGATCTGCCGCCACAGTTCGCGCGCCGGCACCGCGCGGTAGACCCACAGGCCGTCCTCGCGCTGATAGCTGCCGGGGAAGGCGTCGGACGACGGTTCCACCGCGTGGGTCAGCTCCCAGGCGGCGTCCGCCTCCACCGCGCGCATGAAGTCGTCGGACACGCCCACCGAGATGTTGAAATTGCGCAGATCGCCCTGGTCCTTGGCGTGGATGAACTCCTCCACGTCCGGGTGGGAAATGTCCAGCACCCCCATCTGGGCGCCGCGGCGCGCGCCGGCGGATTCCACCGTCTCGCAGCTGCGGTCGAACACCCGCATATAGGACACCGGGCCGGAGGCGCGGCTATTGGTGCCCTTGACGCGCGCGCCCTTGGGGCGGATGCGCGAGAAGTTGTAGCCGACGCCGCCGCCGCGGCGCATGGTTTCCGCCGCCTGCAGCAGCGCCTCGTAAATGCCCACCTTGCCGTGTTCGGTTTCGGACACCGAATCGCCCACCGGCTGCACGAAGCAATTGATCAAGGTGGCGCGCAGATCGGTGCCGGCGGCGGAGTTGATGCGGCCGCCGGGAATGAAGCCGTTTTCCAGCGCTTGATAGAACAGCGGCTCGAAACGCGCCGGTTCGCTTTCCAGCGCCGCCAGCGCCTTGGCCACGCGCAGGCGCACTTCGCTCACGCTGTGTTCGCCGTTCTTGGCGTATTTTTCCAGCAGCACCTCGCGGGAGATGTCCTGCTCGGTCATGGCGGCGATGTTTTCCTGCTTCATGGTTCCCGGTTCCTCTTGAATTGCGGCCTGCGGCGGCCAGGGCGGCCCCCTTCCAGCATGCAATGGACCGTGCGGGCCGCAAAAGGTTGCAACACGTCCGATACGCAATATCTGGAAAAGAAAAACGGCGTATTACACTATATGTAGTTACGCCGTTCGTTGACACATATCAAGCGCTATTCCACGCCGCCGCCGCTTTTCCCGCTTGTCATGGGCAAAAACACGACGCGCGGCCGCCGTCTTACGGCGTCTTCAGCTTCACCTCCAGCGGCACGCCGTCGCGGCCGGCCGAGACCTTGACCGGCTCGCCCAGCTGGATGCGCTCCTGCAGCGCCGGATCGGCCTTGACCATGGCCGCACGCGCGTTGACGGCGCGTTGCTTGGCCAGTTGCTGCAGGTTGGCGTCGCTGATGTTCTGCGCGGCGATCAGCTCCTCGCGCAGCAGCTTGCCCAGGGCCGCGCCGGACGGACCGCCCGGTTTC
This sequence comes from Chromobacterium sp. LK11, assembly GCF_001043705.1. Taxonomy (NCBI): domain Bacteria; kingdom Pseudomonadati; phylum Pseudomonadota; class Betaproteobacteria; order Neisseriales; family Chromobacteriaceae; genus Chromobacterium; species Chromobacterium sp. LK11. Next base: position 50,742 of record NZ_LDUR01000043.1, on the reverse strand, counting down.
AGCGTATGGCCCAACAGCTTGAAGCGGCCGATCTGCTTGCCGTACACCGATTTGACCGCGGACAGGATTTCATCGTCCTGCAAGTCCGGCAGCGGCAGCGGCTCGCCCGCGCCCAATTGATGGCCGGCGGCGGAGAAGATCGCCAGATCGGTTTGCGCGCGCGCCATTTCCTTGCGGTCCGCGTCGGCGTTGTAGCCGCCGCTGATGGACAACATCAGCTTGGGCCGCTTGACCATCAGCCCGGCCACCTTGACCAGCTTCTCGCGCTCCGGCGGCGTCACATTGGCCTCGCCGGCGACGAAGCGGATGTCGTCGAAGCCCTCGCCGCCCAGCAGGGCGCCCAGCGCGCGGAACGGCGCGGTCACCACCTTGGTCACCACGTTGACGATGGCCTTCCAGATGACCTTGCCGTAGCTGAACTGAGGATCGTCCAGGCTGCCGGCCACCGGCAGGTCCAGATCGATGCGCTTGTCGCTGTCCTCCAGGATGGCCACCGCCAGCCGCAGCGGCAGCCGCGGGCCCTTGTACTCGCTGTCCGGCAGCTCGTCGCCCAATTGCAGAGAATCGATCACCACCCGGTTCTCGCCCTTGAGCTGGCGTTGCTCCAGCAGATAGCGCAGGTCCACCGACAAGCGGCCGTCCTTGACCTGCCAGCCGGCGAAGTTCATCGAATACGGGTTCAGCGTGCCCATGGAGATATTGCGGAAGGCCAGCGTGATGTCGGTGTTGTCGGTGGGCGCCAGCGGCGACAAGGCGCCGCGCACCTTGACGTCGCCGAACTGGTCCACGTCGCCGTCCAGCGTGATGTTGCCGCGCTGCTTGGCGCGGGTGGACAGGTTCTGGATGGAGCCGCGCAGATTGTGCATGTCGGTGGCGAAATCCGGCTTCATGCCGTGGTCGGCGAACTGCACCCGGCCGCCCTGCACGTGAATGGACTTGACCTCCACCTGCGGCAACGGCTCCCCCTTGGGCGCGGCCGGCTTGGCGCCGCCCTGGCCGGCGAACAGCCTGGCCACGTTGAGCTCGCGCTTCTCGTCCAGCACCAGTCGCGCCGCCGGGCCCAGCAGGCGGACATTGCTCACCGTCGCCTTCAAGGGCATGCCCTGGGCGCTGAGGCCGCGCACTTGCAGATCGCGCCAGCCCAGCAGGGGCAGTTTCTCCCCCGGCTCGTACACCGCCAGCCGCGCCACGCCGGCGGAGCCGCCGACGCGCCAGCCGCGCGCGCCGACATCCAGGTCCAGATCCGCCGACAACGCGCCGCCGCCGAAACGCAGCGACGTGCCGCTCAAGGCGTACGGCGCCAGCGGCGCCAGTTGCACCCCGTCGGCGCGCAACTTGCCCTTGAGCGCGCCGGCGGCGGCGTCGATATCGGCCTTGGCCGCCAGCTTGCCGCCATTGAGCTTGCCGGCCAGGTCCACCGCCAGCTTTTGGCCGTCGCCCACCTCCACGGTGCCGCCCAGGCCGGACAAGGCCGCATTCACCGGCTTGGCCAGGCTGCGGTCGGTCCAGCTCAGCTGGCTGTCCCGCAACTCCATTTCCGGGTAGGAGAATTTCCAGGCCGGCGCCGCCTCGCCTTGCGGACGCGCCGGCGCGGCGGCCGGTTTGGCGCCGCCGGCCGGCTCGAACAGCCGGGCCAGATTGATCTGGCCGGCGCGGTCGCGCTCCACCTTAGCGTCCAGGCCGCTCAAGGTCAGCTTGCCCGGCTCGATGCGGCGACCCTTTTGCAACAGCTGGCTGGACGCCAGTTCCGCGCTGGCCAGGCTCACCGCCGGCTCCGCGCCCTGCGCGCCCAGCTTCAGCTCGTCCAGCCGCGCCAGCATGCCGGTCAAGGAAAAGCCATGGTCCGGCGACAAGGCGAAGCGGCCGGACAACAGCGGCAGCTTGGCCTCCAGCGCCAGCGGCTGGCGGAAGCCCTGATCGGCGTAGCTCACGCGCCAGTTGCGCAGCTTGATCGCCTCGATGTTCACCAGCCACGGCAGCGGCGCGGCCGCCGGCTGCGGCTTGGCGGCGGCCGGCGCCGCCGGAATCGCCTTCTGCCAGTCCACCGTCCCGTCGCGGTCGCGCCCGGCCATCGCCAGGCCCTGGTCCAGTTCGATGGACTGCACTTTCAGCATCGAACGCGCCAGGTCCAGCGCGCCGCCTTCGACGCGGACCTCCGGAATCGTCAGTTCGCTGCGGCCGCCCGGCGCTTTCAGCGCGAAGCGCAGCAGGCTGGCGCGGAACGGAGACACCGTCAGCTCAGGCGTCTTGCCGGACATCTCGAAATGGTAGCGCGCCGACACCGACAAGCGGCCCTCCGGCGCGGCGGTGTTGAAATGCGGCTGCACATAGGGCCAGACCGAGGCCAGCGGCAGCTCCGCCATCTGCGCCTCGCCGTCGGACTTCAGCGGCTGCAGATTGATGCTGCCCTTCCAGTTGAAACGGGTGCCGTCGGTCATCGCCGCCTGCATCGTGTAACTGCCGTTTTCCGGCAGCGTGGACAGGTCCACCAGCGACAGATTCAGCGGCACCAGGGTGAAGCGCTCGTCGCCGCCCAACTGGTCGGACAGCTGCGCCTGGCCGTTGCGGATGTTCAAGGCCTTGATCAGCAGCCGCGGCAGCTTGTCCGAGCCGCCTTCGGGCTTGGCCGGCCCGGCGGCGTCGGCGACGAAACTGGCCCAGTTCCACTGGCCGGCGGCATTGCGCGCCAGCGCCAGCCTAGGCTCGTCCAGCGAGAACTCCTGCGCCTGCCAGCGGCCGATCAACAACATGGACGGATCCAGGTTCAGATACGCCCGCTTCACCGCGAACAAGGGCCGGCCGTCGCCCTCGCTCAGCTTGAGATCGCGCACCTCCAGCGACATATTCCAGGGCGTGATGCTGATTTCGCCCATGCTCAGCTTGCGGCCTATGCCCTGCGCCCATTTGGCGGCGGCGTCGCTGATCATCCCCGGCGCCAGCCAGCCCAGGAAGCCCCACAGCAGGCCCAGCAACACGACGGGAACCGCCAGCCAGCGCAACCAACGGCGGCGCGGCTTCGAGGCCGGCGAGCCGGGGTCCGCAGCGGGTGTTATCTGTTTGGTATCGTTTTCCATATCGTCTAATTCTAATACTCATAAAGAGGTCTTAACAGTCCCCTTGGTCAGATTTCCTTGTTGCCGCAAACCAACAGCCGGCCGGCATCCCGTCAATAATCATTGCGAATGTCCGTGCGCCGGTACTAGCATGCATTCGTTCAAAATATTGAACATTCCGAACCAAAAACGATCAATGCCATTCAAAGCGGCATTGCGCCGTTTTACCCAACAGAGAGGAGCACCCGGATTGCCGATCCATCACTGGGCCCGATTCCAGCCCCGTCCCGCCTGCCCGCGCAGCCCCGGCTGCCGCACACTGGACCGTAGATTATTTTTAGTACAAGCGCAGCGGCCGCATACGCTGAGGCACGACGCCCAGCGCGACAGCAGCTCCGGCGCGCACACATGACAACAGAGGCTTTATGAATAACGCAGAACAAATCAACAAATGGTTGGACGACAATCGCATCACCGAAGTGGAATGCCTGATCCCGGACATGACCGGGCTCGCCCGCGGCAAGATCGTGCCGCGCCATAAATACAATCCGGCCGAAGGCCTGCGCCTGCCGGAAGCCGTGCTGTCCATGACCGTGACCGGGGACTACCCGGACCAGGACTTCACCTCCCTCGCCGATCCCGACATGCGGCTGATTCCCGACGCCAGCACCCTGCGCCCGGTGCCGTGGAACCTGGAGCCCACCGCCCAGATCATCCATGACTGCGCCTTCTTCGACGGCCGCCCGGTGGACCTGGCGCCGCGCAACGTGCTCAAGCGCATCCTCAAACTGTACGAAGACGAAGGCCTCAAGGCCGTGGTGGCGCCGGAAATGGAGTTCTACCTGGTGGAAATCCAGCCGGACGAAGACATCCCGCTGCGCCCGCCGGTGGGCCGCACCAAACGCACCGAAGCCGGCATGCAGAGCTTCTCCATAGACGCCGTCAACGAATACGACGGCATCTTCGACGTAATGTACGACTGGTGCGAGGCCCAGGGCCTGGCGCTGGACACCCTGATCCACGAAATGGGCACCGCCCAGATGGAAATCAATCTGGACCACGGCGACCCGCTGGCGCTGGCGGACCAGGTGTTCCTGTTCAAGCGCACCGTGCGCGAAGTGGCGATCCGCAACAATATGTACGCCACCTTCATGGCCAAGCCTATGCAGGGCCAGCCCGGCAGCGCCATGCACCTGCACCAGAGCGTGGTGGACAAGGACAGCGGCAAGAACATCTTCAGCCTGAAGGACGGCCAGCCCTCGGAAAAATTCTTCCACTTCATCGGCGGCCTGCAAAACTATCTGCCGCCGGCGATGCCCTTCTTCGCGCCCTATGTGAACTCCTACCGCCGGCTGAGCCGCTACACCTCGGCGCCGATCAATCTGTCCTGGGGTTACGACAACCGCACCTGCGGCCTGCGCGTGCCGCACTCGGACCCGCAGGCGCGCCGGGTGGAAAACCGCCTGGCCGGCGTAGACGTCAATCCTTATCTGGCCATCGCCGCCAGCCTGGCCTGCGGCTACCTGGGCATGAAGCAGGGCCTGATGCCGTCCGAACCGCTGACCGGCAGCGCCTACGAGCAGCCGCACCAGTTGCCGCGCCACCTGGACGACGCCATCGACATGCTGCTCAAGTGCGAGCCGCTGACCAATCTGTTCGGCGAGCACTTCATCCGCACCTATAGCGCGATCAAGGAAGCCGAATACCGCGAGTACTTCGACGTGATCAGCCCGTGGGAGCGGCGCTTCCTGCTGCTGCACGTTTAATCTGCGCTTAGAACGCGTTTACGATCTCGCGAGCAAAAGCGAGACAAGGCGAAAACTAGCGAAAAAGCGGAATGTACGGTTGGTACATGAGCATTTTGAGGGTGTACTCACCGTGTAACGCTCCACAACGCGCAGCAGATCGTAAACAGGTTCTTAGGCGCAGAGCGCTCACCGCCGGCCCTCTTCCGGGCCGGCGGCTTTTCCGCCCTGCCGTCATCAAACTGTGCATTGACAATCCCCGGCTCTGAATATTCAATATGATTAACATCGGCCGCTAGAGCATTCCATGCAACCAAGCCCCCAGCCCGACCCCGTCCGCCCTGCGCCCTGCGCCGGGCTGAGCCTGAGCCAAGCCCTGCGCCAGGTGCAAAACGACGCCTCCCCCGACAACGACCGCGACTACTGCCGCGCCTTGCACGACTTCGTGCGAGACCGAGTGCGCTTCGGCTTCACCAGCCAGTTTGAAACCGTCACGCCGGAACGCACGCTGGCTCTGGGACGCGGCCATTGCAACGCCCAGGGCGACCTGCTGCGCGCGCTGCTGACCACCGCCGGCATTCCGGCGCGGCTGCGCTTCGTGCGGCTGGACAAGCGCGTCCTGCGCCACGCGGTGCCCGCCCCGGTCTACCTGTTCCTGCCGGAACACCTGTTCCACGGCCTGGTGCAAGCGCGGCTGGACGGCCGCTGGCTGCACTGCGACAGCTATCTGTTCGACCCCGACGGCTTTGAGCGCCAATACGCGCGCCTGCTCTCCTCCGGCCTGCCGCGCGGCTACGGCCTGCGCCTGGGCGCGGACTGCCGCTGGAGCGCGGACGCCGACAGCTTCTCCCAAGCCTGCGCCGACGACCTCGACGACGACGACCCGGTCTACGACAACCTGGCCATCGCGCTGCAGGAAAAAGCCGGCAACAACACCCTGCTGGGCCTGCATTTCAATCAATGGCTGAGGCTGGCGCCGCCGCCGCTGCGCCGGCGCGGCGAACGCTATCTGAACAGCCGGCTGCACCCCGCCCGCTGACGCCGGCCGCCCGTTGGCCGCTGTACAAGCCGCCGGCGCGGCCTCTATGATGGTGCCCCGTCCACAGCCGCCAGAACCTGACCATGAACCGTCGCCTGATCTCGCTCGCGCTCGCCGCCCTGCTCGCACTTCCCGCCTTCAGCCAGGCGGAAGGCCGCGACGACTACCGGCTGCCGCGCCAGCTGCGCCAAAGCAGCGAGCACCTGAGCGACAGCGACTTCAACGCCTACAGCATCGTCTGCTACCAGGCCGGCCAGATCGTCGTCAACATCCCCGCCGCCAAGAACATCACCCTGCTGCGCGAGGACGAGGACATTCGCGAAATCCGCTACTTCCCCGGCAGCGACATCCTGAACGAGCAAAGGCTGTCGGTGCCGCGCAGCCTGGCCTGTCAGCTGCGCCGCAACTGACGCCCGCCGCGCCGCCGGTTTAGGCTCACGGCGAAATGCGTTATCATCGCCGGATGCGCGAATTGGACGTACTGATTGTTTCCAGACCCAACAGCACCCCGCAACGGGGTGAGGGGTCGTCCTGCGCGCCGCTTTCGCAAGCGTAAGCCAACCCTCGCAGCCCCGCCGGCCACGGCCGGGCTGCGTTCGCATCGTCTCCCGCATCCCCGTCGTCCGGCATCCACCTTTCACACAGGAATACCGCCATGACGCAAAACATCTACGACAACCCCGACTTTTTCCACGGCTACAGCCAGCTTGGCCGTTCGACGGAAGGCCTGGCCGGCGCGGCGGAATGGCCGGCACTGCAAGCCATGCTGCCGGCCATCGCCGGCAAGGACGTCCTCGACCTGGGCTGCGGCTACGGCTGGTTCTGCCGCTGGGCGCGGGAACAGGGCGCGGCGGACGTGCTGGGCCTGGACGTCTCCGAAAAAATGCTGGCCACCGCCGCGCAAATGACTGCGGACAAAAGCATCCGCTACGCCCGCGCCGATCTGGACGCGCTGGACCCGGCCGCCCTGGGCCTGGCCGACGCCAGCCGCGATCTGGTCTACAGCTCGCTGACCTTCCACTATCTGAAGGACCTGGCCGGCCTGCTGCGCGCGGCGCGGCGGGTCTTGCGCGCCGACGGCAGGCTGGTGTTCTCGATCGAACACCCGATCTACATGGCCTCGCGCCAGCCCGGCTGGCTGCACGACGCCCAGGGCCGCAAAAGCTGGCCGGTGGACAGCTACCAGATGGAAGGCGAACGCGTCACCCACTGGCTGGCCGACGGCGTGGTCAAGCAGCACCGCACGCTGGGCACGCTGCTGAACCTGACGCTGGCCGCCGGTTTCCAGCTCTGCCATGTCGAAGACTGGGGCCCCAGCGACGCCCAGATCGCGGCGCGGCCGGAGCTGGCGGAGGAAAGGGAGCGGCCGATGTTGCTGCTGGTGTCGGCGCGCTGCGGCTAAGCCCCCGGCTTGCTCGCCCAAGTGGCGATGAAGGCCGGCAGATAGCCGTCGATGACGAAACGCGGCGTCGGCTGCATCTCCTCGTGGAAGCCGGCCAGCAAGAAGCCGGCCTCCAGCTGGCCGCCTATCTGCTCGGCCAGGCTGTGGCCGAACACCAACGCCTCGCCGCCGGCCCGCTTGGCCGCCAGCGCTTCCGGCTCCAGGTCGCGCAGATCGGAATACGGCGCCGGATAACGCGGCCGGATCAGGCCCTGGCGCGCAAGCTCAGGATCGCGGTCGCCGATGAAGGCCGCCGGATTGAAAAAGCTGCTCAGCAAGCGTCCGCCCGGACGCAGCACCCGGAAGCACTCGCGCCACACCGGACGCACGTCCGGCACGTAGAGATTGGAAATCGGGTGAAACACGCAATCGAAGCCGGCGTCGGCGAAGCGCGACAGGTCGCGCATATCGCCCTGCTCGGTCTTCAGCGTCAGCCCTTCGCGCCGCGCCACCAGGTGGTCGCGCTCCAACTGCTGCTCGGAGGCGTCGAACACCGTGACCTCGGCGCCGGCCGCCGCCAATAGCGGGCCTTGCTGACCGCCGCCGCTGGCCAGGCACAGAATGCGCCAGCCCGCCGCCTGATCCAGCCAGCCGGCCGGCAGCGGCCCGGGCGTCAGCCGCGCCTGATGCTCGCCCGCGCGCGCCGCGGCGATGGCGGCGGCGTCCACCGGCTGCGACCACGGGCCGGCCTGCTCGGCCTGGCGGTCCCAGGCGGCCTGGTTATGTGAAAAAACATTGAGGGATGCATGTACCGACATGGGGAGTCCTGTTCTGTTCAGAAAGAAGGAAACACCCAGCCAAAGCCGCGTCCATAGCGAAACGGACGGCCCCGCGAAGGGGCAAAGACGAAGCGGACGACAAAACGAAACGGCAATGCGGCAAACGGCCCAGGCTGGGCAAACGAGTGACGGGCATTACAGCTTCATTCCGGCGCGCTCCTATCGGGAAGGGAAGACTCGCGTCCGCTGAAACGGACGGGCGCCGGCATGGCCGGCGCAGCCGCCATTCTACGCCAGATCAAATTTAAATGACATAGCAATTCCGCAAACAAGGCCATTCAAGCTTTGCGCTCCCCCACCCCTCGGAGACATGATGAAAGCTTGCCTGGCACTTTGCGCTGTACTGCTGGCCGCCCCCGTCCTCGCCGCCTATCCCGACGACCTCAGGCTGACCACCTGGAACGCCATGTTGCTGCCGCAGTCGCTCTACCCCAACTACGGCCAGGAACAACGCGCGCGACTGATCGCCGCCGCCCCCGTCCTGCAAAACCAGGACGTGGCGGTGTTTCAGGAGCTGCAAGACAACAGCAGCTCCGAAGCGCTGCTGCAAGGACTGAAAGCGCGCTTCCCGCACCAAACCCCGGTGATAGGCCGCAGCCAAAGCGGCTGGGACGGCACCGAAGGCTGGAACGGCGCCAAGCCGGAAGACGGCGGCGTCGCCATCGTCAGCCGCTGGCCCATCGTGGAAAAGCGGCAGTATCTGTTCCGCACCGCCGGCTGCAGCTGGGAGCAATACGCGCTCAAGGGCTTCGCCTACGCCAAGCTGCAAGCCGGCGGCCGGTACTACCATGTGCTGGGTGCCCACCTGCAATCGGAAGACGGCGGCTGCAAGGACCACGCGGCGGTGCGCCAGGCCCAGCTGCGCGAAATCGCCGACTGGCTGCGCGCGCGGCAACTGCCCAAGGACGAAGTGGTGTTGATTGCCGGCGACATGAACGTGGACCGCCGCAAGCCGGCGGAATACCGCGCGATGCTGGACATCCTGCAAGCCAGCGAGCCGCGCTACGCCGGCGTCGCCGACAGCTTCGACACCGTGCGCAACGGTCTGGCGCTGGAACGCTACGGCGCGCGCGGCGGCGACGCGCCGGAGTACCTGGACTACATCCTGACGCTGAAGACCCACCGCCAGCCGTCTGCCTGGCACAATCTGGCGCTGGACGCGCCGTCGCCGCAGTGGACGGTGCAATCCGTAGGCAAGCACACCTACGCCTACACCGACTACAGCGACCACTACCCGGTGCAGGCCTTCGCCTGGGCCGACGCCGCCACTCCCACCCAGTCATTTACCGACCAGGCCGGCAGCTACCGCCAGCTGGGCCTGCAAAACCTGGGCAACGGCCAATGGCTGCAAAGCGCCGCCGCCAACGACGGCTGGCTGAAGACCGGCCCCGGCGACGGCCCCGCCGCCCGCTTCAACTTGTCCAACAACTTCGCCATGCGTGACAACGGCTGCCTACGTTCCGGCGACTACCTGCGGGTGGAGCGCGCCGACCGCCCCGGCTGGTTCTGGACCTGGTGGGGCGGCCTGGACGCCAATCAATACGCCTACTACACCAAGCAAGGCCCGCTCAACGCGTCGACGGAACTGCGGCTGCAGATTCAGGACCGGCCGGACGGCTGCCTGCGGGACGGCGACATCGTCAGCTTCAAGGATTGGGCGCGGCAGAGCGATTACTATCTGACCGCCTGGAACGGCGGCGCCCACGACGGGCAGCTCTATCTATGGCAGCCCGGCGTCGGCCCGCGCGAACGCTTCCGCGTCAGCATGCCGCGCCAGCCGCAGCGGCTGGATTGGAAGGCGCAATTGATTTACGCGCAGAACAACAAGCGCTAAGAACGTGTTTACGATCTCGCGAGCTAAGGCGAGACAAGGCGAAAACCGCTGAGAAAGCGGAATGTACTAGTGGTACATGAGCATTTCGAAGGCGTTTTCAACGCCGTATCGCCAACGCGCAGCAGATCGTAAACAGGTTCTAACGAGGACAGCGGGCGGCTTGCCGCCCGCTTCAGGAGGTTTACCAGGCGAGAATCAGCAACAAGCTGCCCAGCAACAGACACAAAGGGGAATAGAAACGGGTGTCGTTGCGAGCGAAGCGGCTGCCGCGCACGCTCTTGAACAAGCCGACGTAGCGGAATTCGCCGATGCCGCGCAACAGCAGCGCGACGGCCAAGGCCAGCAAGCCCCAGCGCACGGTTTCCATTTGCCAGAAACGGGTCAGATGGCCATGCAGCGCAACAGCCAGCGCCGACAAGGCCAACAGCCCGGCCACGGCGAAGGTGCCGGCGCGGGTGGGTTGGAACAAGGGCTTGCCGTCCACCTCGGGCACGGCCGCGCCCATGCCGACGGTGCCGCCCAGCGCCCAATAGCAATGGACCAGACTGATAATCAGAAAAACAGTAATCAAAAACAGGCTCAGCATAAGCAGGTTCCCTTTCTAATTAAGTGTTTATCGGAAGTTCAACCTCGCCCTGATTATAACACAATCCCATCTGCATTGATCTACGGCAAAAAAACGACAACGCCGTGCAAAGCCGCCCCCCTTCGCCGACCCCAAACCAAACAGCCCCCGGCGCAAAACGCCGGGGGCTGTTTTTGGCTCAAGCTCGGATCACGCCGGGCTGTAGCCGCTTACTGCGCGTCCGCCTGGATCGCGGTCAAAGCGATGGTATAGACGATGTCGTCCACCAGCGCGCCGCGCGACAGATCGTTGACCGGCTTGCGCAGGCCTTGCAGCATCGGGCCCACCGACACCACGCCGGCGGAGCGCTGCACCGCCTTGTAGGTGGTGTTGCCGGTGTTCAGGTCCGGGAACACGAAGACGTTGGCGCGGCCGGCCACTTCGCTGTCCGGCGCCTTCTGGCGGCCTACGGACTCCACGCTGGCGGCGTCGTACTGCATCGGGCCGTCAATCATCAGGTCCGGGCGCTTTTCCTTGGCGATGCGGGTGGCTTCGCGCACTTTCTCCACGTCCGAACCGCTGCCGGAAGTGCCGGTGGAGTAAGAGATCATCGCCACGCGCGGGCTCAGACCGAAGGCGCGGGCGGAATCGGCGGACTGGATGGCGATGTCGGCCAGCTGTTCCGCGTTCGGGTCCGGGTTCACCGCGCAGTCGCCGTACACCAGCACCTGATCCGGCATCAGCATGAAGAAGATGCTGGACACGATGCTCGCGCCCGGCGCGGTCTTGATCAGCTGCAGCGCCGGACGGATGGTGTTGGCGGTGGTGTGCACCGCGCCGGACACCAGGCCGTCCACCTCGTTCAAGGCCAGCATCATGGTGCCGATCACCACGCTGTCTTCAAGCTGTTCCGCCGCCTGCGGCGCGGTCAGGCCCTTGCTCTTGCGCATCTCCATCATCGGCGCCACGTAGCGGGCGGCGGCCTCTTTCGGGGCCAGGATTTCGATGTCGGCCGGCAGGGTCACGCCCTGGGCTTCCGCCACCTGGCGGATGCGCTCCGGTTCGCCGATCAACACGCAGCGGGCGATGCCCTTCTCGTGGCAGATGGCGGCGGCCTGGATGGTGCGCGGCTCGTCGCCTTCCGGCAGCACGATGCGCTTTTGCGAGCGGCGCGCGCTCTCGATCAGGCGATGACGGAAGGCCGGCGGCGGCAGGCGCACTTCGCGCGGCTCGCCGATCTTCTGCACCAGCACCGCGGTGTCGATGCGCTCGGCCACGAAATCGATCATCGCCTGCATGCGCTCGGCGTCTTCCATCGCCACGTGACGGTCCAGATTGGCCAGCATGGTGCTGGTCTCATAGGTGTCGCGCTCGGTGGACAGAATGGTCAGGCCGGCTTGGCGCGCGGACTGGATCAGCGGCAGGATGCTGCCGGACACCGGTTCGCCGCAGGTCAGCAGCAGGCCGGCCAGCGGCACGCCGCGCAGCATGGCCAGCGAGGTGGCCAGCACCACGTCGCTGCGGTCGCCCGGCGTCACCACCAGGGTGCCCGGCAGCAGGCGTTCGGCCATTTTCTCCACGGTGCGGGCCGCCACCACGGTTTCGCGCATGCGCGCCTGCTCGATCTGGCCGGCGTGCTCGATCTTCAAGCCCAGCGCGCTGACCACGTCCAGCACGCGCGGCGCGTCCAGCTTGGCGTCGTAAGGCACGCAGCCCAGCAGCGGCGTGGCGCAGCCCTGCGACGCCAGCTCGGCGCGCAGGCCGGCCAGATTGCCGCACTCCGCGCCGCGGTTCAGCAGCAGGCCGGCCAGTTTGCCGTTGCCGTCGGCGCCGAACTGGCGCTGCACCAGCTGCACGCATTCGGCGATGTCGCGCGCGCCGCGGCCGGCGCCGGACAGCACCAGCAGCAGTTCCGCGGACAGGCTGCCGGCCATTTCCGCGTTCAGGCGGATGGCGGTTTGCGCGTCGCTGTCCGGCACCAGGCCTTCAACGATCAGCACGTCGTGATTGTCGCGCGCCTGTTCCGCCAGGCGCACCACGTCTTCCATCAAGGTGGCCAGCTCGCCTTCGCGCAGCATGGCTTGAGCGCGGGCAAACGGGATGGACGCCGGCGCGTCGATATTGCACAGCTGACGGGCGAAGTGGCTGGACAGCTCGGCGCCCACGCTGGCGGGCTGCGCGATGGGCTTGACGAAGCCCACCTTGATGCCGTCGCGCTCCAGCGCGTGCACCAGGCCCAGGGTCATGGAGGTCAGCCCGGCGTCCGAACCATAGGAAGCCAGGAAAAACACTCGTTTCGGTTGTTGCGATGTCATGGTTTTGCTTTCGACGCGCGCGCCGCCGCAAGGCGGCCCGGCGTTCAGAATCAGGCGGCGGCCGACGGAACGCCGGCCGCGCGATACAGACGCGGCTTGCGCCGCGAGGTCCTATCAGATACCGGCCAGGTCGGCGGTATCCTTGGCGATCATCCACTCTTCGTTGGTGGCCATCACCAGCGCGGTGGTGCTGCCCGGCTGGCTGATCACGCCGGTGTTGCCGCGCACGGCGCGCTCGTTGGCGGCCGCGTCCACGGCGAAGCCCAGCACCTTCATGTGGTTCAGGGTTTTTTCACGCAGCAGGCTGGAGTTTTCGCCGATGCCGCCGGTGAACACCAGCGCGTCGATGCGGTCCAGCGAGGTGGCCAGGCCGCCCAGCAGACGGGCCAGACGGTGAGCGAACATGTCCAGCGCCAGTTGCGCGTCCACATTGCCTTCCGCCGCGGCCTCTTCCAGAGCGCGACAGTCGCTGGACACGCCGGAAATGCCCAGCAGGCCGCTCTGCTTGTTCAGCAGATTGTCGATGCCGTCCAGATCCAGGCCTTCCTTGCGGGCGATGAAGGTCACCGCGGCCGGGTCGATATCGCCGGAACGGGTGCCCATGATCAGGCCTTCCAGCGGGGTCATGCCCATGGTGGTGTCCATGCACTGGCCGTTCTTCACTGCGGAAGCGGAAGCGCCGTTGCCCAGGTGGGCGATCAGGATGCCGTGGTTGGCCGGGTCCAGCTTCAGCTCGGCCACGGTTTCGCCGGCGATGAAGCGGTGGCTGGTGCCGTGCATGCCGTAGCGGCGCACGCCGTATTCTTTGTAGAAGCGCTGCGGCACGGCGTACATATAGGCCGGCTTGGGCATGGTCTGATGGAAGGCGGTGTCGAACACCACCACCTGCGGCAGCTTGGGGAAGGCTTTCTGCGCGGCGCGGATGCCCACCAGGTGGCCCGGGTTGTGCAGCGGCGCCAGCGCGCAGCATTCTTCGATGCCGGCCAGCACTTCGTCGGTGATCAGCGCGGACGCCTGGAAGCGCTCGCCGCCGTGCACGATGCGGTGGCCGATGGCGACCACGCTGTCCAGCCACTCATGCTCGCCCATGAAACGGGTCAGCGCTTCCATCGCCTCGGCGTGGCTGCCGCCGTTCAGCGACTCCGTCTTCTTGCCTTCCGCGGTTTTGAAAATGATGCGCGAATCCGCCAGGCCCAGGCACTCGGCCAGACCAGACAGCAGCGGCTCGCTGGAGCCCTTGGGCAGCAGCGCGAACTTCAGCGAGGAACTGCCGCAGTTGATCACCAGAATTTCAGAAGATGTCGTCATAATATATCAGCGATTCATGATAAATAATTCGATAAACAAGCAGCGCCGCTCCAGGCGACGCTGCCAGCCAAAAACCACCGGCCGGAAGGCGTTCAAGTCACCTTCAAGCCTTTACAGGAAAACAACTCGCGGGCACGTTTGACTTGCTCCGGCGTGGGAATCGGCGTATCCGCCAACTGGTATTCCATGCCCAGCTTCTGCCACTTGTCCATGCCCAACTGATGGAAGGGCAACACCTCAACCCGCTCCACCACACTGCCCAGGCCGGCGACGAACTCCGCCAGCCTGCTGATGTCTTCGTCGCCGTCGGTCAAACCCGGCACCAACACGTAACGCACCCACATTTTCTTGCCCAGCCGTTGCAGGCGACGGGCGAAATCCAGCGTCGGCTGCAAGGGCTGGCCGGTCAGCGCGTGATAGCGCTCCGGGTCCGAATGCTTGATGTCCAGCATCACCAGGTCCACCGCGTCGAACCACTCGTCGCTGACCCGCTCGTGCAAAAAGCCCTGGGTGTCCAGCGCCGTGTGCAGGCCGAAGCGGCGCTTGGCCTCGCGGAACAGCGCGCCGACGAAACCGTCCTGCATCAGCGGCTCGCCGCCGGACACCGTCACGCCGCCGGCGAACTTCAAAAAACGCGCATACGGCTCCAGCTCCGCCATCGCCTGCTCCACCGTGACCTGGCGGCCGTTGTGCAGCTTCCAGGTGTCCGGGTTATGGCAGTATAGGCAGCGGAACTGGCAGCCCGAGGTGAAGAAGACAAAGCGCATGCCAGGCCCATCCACCCCGGCCCCGCTCTCCGTGGAGTGCAGGTAACCCACCACGGATTCGGGAGACATGGCGTGTTCTTGCGGGACCGTGTCCACGGCGGTTTGGGTATCTGGCATGCGTTTGTGCTCCTATGGCCGACAGAGGCCGGCCCTTAACAGGCCGCCTTTTAAAGCATAGTGCGCGGTTCCGAACGGGGACGAGCCCAAAACGCCAGAGCCGAACACAAATGTTATTTTACGAACACATTTTATATTCTAAAACGAAAATGTATGTTTGATACAGGTCAAAAGCGTACATAGTGATGTGCGCACGCCACATCGCCCCATGCCCCCTTCCCGGCAAACCCTTGATTTTCGTGGAGTTCTAGTTAAAACAGTCGTTAGTTTTATCTTGCACTGCAATATTTCCGCTCGTTCGCGAACATCGTCATAACACGCCGGCGGCATAAAACCGGCCTGACCCGCGCAGGGCCGCGGCTGAGCTGGATCAAGTCGCGGCCGTTTTTTGCAAACGTCATGATTGGCACCTATTATGCCAAAGGGATTCCAACCCCTCGGTAAACCGCCATGAACACACTGCGCCTCGCCCTCAAAAGCGTGATCGAATATCCGCTGCCCGCCTCCAGCCAAACCCATGAAGTGGCCGCCATTGGGCCGGACCTGCTGCTGATCTCCCAGCAGCCGTCCGGCGCGCTGGTCAAAATGCGGGTGGACCCGCACAGCGGCCAGCCGCGGGCCGCCATCGCCCACGTCATCGACAACCCGTTTTCCGGCCTGCACGGGCTGACCGTCTCCAAAACCCACCCCGGCTGCCTGTGGGTGACCTTGCAGTTTCAGTCCGAGCTGCTGCTGATAGACCCGATAGCGTCTGACCTGACCACGCCGCCAAAAATCCTCAAGCGAGTGCCGCTGCCGCAAGCCGCGCGCGGCCCGCACGTGGTGGCGGAAGACGGCGACATCCTGTGGACCTCCTGCAAGGACAGCCACCACGTCGTGCGCGTCGACAGCCGCAACCCGGCGGACGCCACGCTCTACCCCTGCCCGCCACGCCCCATCTTCGTCCAGATCCATCCGGACAGCGGCGACGTTTACGCCACGCTGGACCAATCCAGCCAGCTCTACCGCATCCCCGCCAACGGCGACGCGCCCGCCGCCATCGACATCCCCGCCGAACACGGCAATACCCCGGTGGGCATGGTGCCGGGGCCGGACGGCAATTTGTGGGTCGCGCTGCTGGGCAATTCCTCCGGCGGCAACGGCAGCTTCGGCCGCGTGCTGGCCGGCGGCGGCATAGACTGGTTCCAGCTCAGCACCGCCCCGGCCGCCGGCGCCGGCTTCATCCATCTGGGCTTTACGCCAGAAGCCGGCTCGGCGCCGCGACTCAACCTGCTGGCCTCGTCCATGGCCTGCTCCAGCGCCCTCAACGGCGTGGTGCAAGTGAAGCTGAGCTCGGACTACAGCCGCGTGGAAGCGCAGCAGACCATCGCCTTCCCCTCGCAGCACAGCATGAGCCACCGCGTATTGAGCACCGTGCACGGACTTTACGCCACCGAGCTGGGCGCTTGCTGCCTGGCGCATCTGCGCCCGGCGGAGAATCGTTACGGCGAAGGCGTCAATGAAATGGCCGACCCCTATTCGCTGTGGGGTTGCGGCATACCGGAGGGAGAAGTGCGCTACCCGGGCGCGCACCGGGAGGAATAGCGGCTGGCCATAGCCGGTCTGGCGAGGCCTTGACGGCAGAATACGAATGAACGGCTCCGGCCCCGCAGGCGCGCCAGTCGCAGGACTGGACTGCTTGCGGGGCCGGGCCGTTCAGCCATGCGGATCAATGCGCTGGCGGCTTAGCCGGAGATATCCCGCCTCACTCGTCGCAAATGCTGCTCAACGTAAAAGGCGGCGGCATCCTCATCGCCGGTGATGATGGATTCGTAGATCAGTTGATGTTCCGCAACGTACAGGCCAATGCGCTCCGCATCATAAATGCCATCATCGCGCAGCCGCTGCCACAGAGGCTGCGCCATGGCTTTGGCTACTTCATCGGCGATGCGGACCATCAGCGCATCGCCGGTCATCACCGCCAGCTGCCGATGGAACAAGCGGTCGCTTTCGCTCCAAAGCGCTTGCTGCGCCGGAATGTCGATGTTTTTGACCCCCTTCATTTGCGCCAGGTAATACTCCGCCCTTTCATCGCGCCTGCCTTTTCTGGCCGCCATGCGGGCAATGG
Source organism: Chromobacterium sp. LK11 (assembly GCF_001043705.1). NCBI lineage: Bacteria > Pseudomonadati > Pseudomonadota > Betaproteobacteria > Neisseriales > Chromobacteriaceae > Chromobacterium > Chromobacterium sp. LK11. The sequence goes on along the minus strand of NZ_LDUR01000043.1, from coordinate 33,672 downwards.
CCGGCTCCAGCACCAGCCGCACTTCCAGCGTTGATATCGGGCTGTCGTCCGCCTGGCCCCGCTGGTTTGCCGGCGCGGCTTGCCGCAGCCGCTGCAAGGCATCCGCGCAGACATAAGTGCCCGAGCCGCGGCGCGTCATCACCAGCTGCTGATTCTGCAAGGCGCCAATGGCCTCCCTCACCGCGGGCCGGCTGACGCGATAGTGCGCGGCCAGATCCCTTTCCGAAGGCAGGCGCGACTCCGGGGGAAACTCCCCGCCGACAATGCCGTTGCGGATCTGCTCTGCAAGCTGTTCATAGATAGGCAGCGGCTGAAAGTGGTTCGGTTCCTGTGTGCTGACATCCATTCTGCTTACCTCAAGACCAGTTTGTTGTGTAACTGGTGAAAATTGTGACCGCATTTGGGCGGCGGCAGGCTAACTTCTTGTCGCCTTACCCCTAAATTGGTAATTTAAAAAACAAGTTAGCGATATAACAACGTTATTTTAAGACCAGTTTTGCCGATCATGACAGCCAAACCCTGTCCCAAACGCAAATTTGGTCTTAATTTTACCAATTATCGATAAAGGCGCGTCATGTCCACCGCACCCTCCCTCCCCCTGCTGTCCGCCGCCGAGACCAAGAAGCTATTGCCGGTTGCCGACCTCTGTCAGGCCCTGTCCAACGCCACCGCAGAATACATCGCAGGGCGGATCATCAGCCCGGAACGGCAGGTGCTGCCCTTGCGGGGAGACGCCGTGCTGCTGTCCATGCCGGCCACCGCGCACGATATCGGCATTCACAAACTGGTCAATGTGTGCCCGGACAACCTCAAGCACGGCCTTCCCACCATCCATGGCATCGTCAGCGCATATGACGCCGTCACCGGCCAGCCGCTGCTGATTCTTGACGGCCCCACCGTGACCGCCCAGCGCACCTCCGCCATTTCCATGCTGGCCATCAACAGCCTCTACCCCGGTAGGCCGGCCGCCATCGCGTTGATAGGCACCGGCAAGCAGGCCTCCGGCCACCTGGATGCCATTGCCGCCTTGTTCCCGGACATCCGCGTGGATGTGCATGGCCGGGATACCGCCGGCAGCGCCGAATTCTGCCGCCGGCACGCCGCCCTTCCCTTAACGCTGCGGCCATGCTGCGGGCCTGTAGCGGACGATGTCGACGTGCTGATCACGCTGACCACCAGCAAACAGCCGGTCTACCACGAAGCAGCCCGCAGCAACCGACTGCTGGTGGGAGTGGGCGCGTTTCGTCCGGACATGGCCGAAATCGGCCCGGCCGCCATCGCCGGCAGCCAACTGTTCTCGGACGACCCCGCCGGAGCGCGGCATGAAGCCGGGGACCTGATCCAGGCCGGCGTGGACTGGGACGCCGTGCGGCCCTTGGCGGAAGCGATAGCCGGACAGTACGACGCCAATCGCCCGCGGCTGTTCAAGAGTGTTGGCACGGCGGCCTGGGATTTGGCGGCGGCGCGCTGCGCGCTGGCGCATTGGAAGGCCGGCTAAGCGGGCGGCAAACAAGCGGTGCGCTAGCGCATCCCGTTAGCTAAACGAATGGTGCTCCATCGCACCGCGTGAACAACAGGAGGAGTGAACAGCATGAATCCCTTGCCTGCGGATTTTGTGATCGAGACCGTGGAAATGCACACCGGCGGCGAGCCGGTGCGCATCGTGCTCAACCTTATCGACATGATTCAAGGAGCGGACATCCTGGCAAAACGCCGCTTCATGAGCGAGCGCCTGGATCCCGTGCGCCGCCTGCTCATGCACGAGCCGCGCGGCCATTACGATATGTATGGCGCGGTGCTGGTGCAGCCCTCCATGCCAAACGCGGACCTCGCCGTGCTGTTCACCCACAACGAAGGCTACAGCACCATGTGCGGTCATGCCGTGATCGCGCTGGCCCGCTTTGCGGTGGACAGCGGCAAAGTACCCGCCGTCGCGCCGCTGACGCGGGTGGGCATCGAATGTCCATGCGGCCTGGTGGAAGCCTGGGTGGAAATCAAGAACGGCAAGGCGGGCGCCGTGCAATTCGAAAGCGTGCCCGCCTTCGCTTTTGCCCTGGACCTGCCCGTCAGCGTGCCGGGCATCGGCGAAGTGGTCGTGGATATCGGCTACGGCGGCGCCTTCTACGCGGTGGTGGCCGCCGAAAAACTGGGCGTGTCGCTGGACGGCCGCCTGCGCGACCTGGTGGACGCCGCCTCCGCGCTGACCCAGGCGGTGCGCAACACCATCGCGGTACGCCACCCCAGCGCCGACGACCTGAGCTTCTTGTACGGCAGCATCCTCACCGATGGCCGCGACCGGGCCGCCGATGGCTGCAGCAGCAATGTCTGCGTCTTTGCCGACGCCGAAGTCGACCGCAGCCCCACCGGCTCCGGCGTCACCGCGCGCATGGCCATCCGACACGCCAAGGGGCTGGTAGCGCCTGGAGAAACCTGTGAATTCAAAAGCCTGACCGGGGCGCTGTTCAGCGGCACGGTGCTCGGCCAAACCCAGCTGCCGGGCCATGACGCGGTGACGGTGCGCGTGGCCGGACGCGCCCACTACAGCGGCAAAGCCAGCTGGTCGCTGGAGGCCGACGACTTGATAGGCCAGGGCTTTTTACTGCATTGAGCGTTTGCCGGGCGGACGGCTCACCGCCGCCCGTCCTGGATCAACCCTCGCTCACCAACAAGTCTTCATAGAAAGCGCCAAACTCGCCGGACGGATCGGCAATCTGGATTTCCAGAATCCACAAACCGGTATCCGGACATTGGGCGAAATCGCCCAGGCTGCCGGCCTTGTAGATGGAGTGTGGAAAGTCCGACACCCGGTGGCCCTTGATGTCCAGGTTCAACCGCCAGCCCATTGCCTCGGCGCGCTCCGCCGCGTACTGATACAAGGCCGGGCCGGCCAGCCTCTCGCCCCGCCACTTGTCCGCCACCTCCTGCCACAGCTGGCGCGCCGCCTCGGCACAGGCCTGCTTGCGCGCATTGTCGCCGGTGGTGAAGGTATCGCCGGCGTCGCCCTCGTGGCCGTCCCAGACTATGCCCAGGTCAATGAAGAAGATGTCGTCGTCCAACAGCACATTGTCCGGGTCGATCTGCTGCTTGAAGATTTTCAGCGTACTGCGGCCAAAGCGGACGATGATGCCGTGCCAGATACGGTCCATGCCCATGCTTTCCAGCTCCGCCTTGGCCAAATCCTTGGCCTGCTGTTCGGTCATGCCGGGGCGGATCTGCGCGGCGATGCGCCGCACCGCCGCCATGGTTTTGTCGCGGGCGGCGATCATTTTGTCCAGGGAGAAAGCGCTGCCCACCGCTTCCGGAGGGAGAGAGACTGAGGTCATAAGGGATGCCCTATCTTGAGGTAAAGATAAAGAGACGAAATGGGCAGCGGATTATACCGCAACGCCGTGGAATCATGACATTCAAATCACAAACCAAATCAGCCTTCCCGCCTCTACTCCCGCGCCCCTGCTGGCTTGACCCTGCCGGCTCACTCGGTAACAATCGCCGGGTGCTGTTACTAACGGCACCGGGATTGGCGTCCCGTTCGAAACAGGGGGATGAAGGCGCGTCTGCGCCTTCATCCGTACCCGCTTTGCGTCTGTACTTCATGCATGACTGGCGGGTGCGTGGTGGGAGAGCGCCTAGCGCTCGCCGATTCCTTGTTTCTCGGTACGCCAATCCTGTCACGCGCCTGCCTATACCTACCCAACGACTCACAGGCAGGTGGTTTATCTTGTGTCACCGCAGGAGAAACACCATGTCGAAAACCTTTCCCGCTCGCCGCCGCTACCGCCAAGCCTCAATGGAAGCGCGCGAAGCCCTGCTCCCCTTCGTGTCCCGACGCCCGGGACGGCCGCAAGCCGATTACTGGCAAATGCCGGCCGCCCACCCGGACTACGCCGCCGACTGCGCCTACGGCCGCGAATGCGGCGCTCACTTCGTCCAATGGCTGAAGGACAACCCCGGCTATCGCAGCCAAAGTCTGCTGGCGCGCATCACCCGCGACATCGACTTCCGCAAGCCGGAACAACGCGGCTTCCGGGTGGGCTTCTTCAACTACCTGGAAGCCATGCTGACGCTGGCCGCGCGCAAGGTGGACGTGTTCGAGCACGTTGACGAACTGCACCGCCAGCAGCAGGCGCAGATCAAACGCAAGAATATGGAAAACCGCTCGGTGCGGAAGATAGAGAAGAAGTAAGGACGGACGAACCCCGGCTTAGGCCGGGGTTTGGTTTGGGTGTATTTGAGCATGACTGCATCTACATAAAAATCAATCAAAATGGATTATTGAACACCTCTCCCTCAAACCTGATATAACCCAACAAAAGACATGACACATTGAAAGCACTAAAATCAGAACAACGACAATACTTTAGCCAACACTTATAACACTCAAACCATTTCAGCACAAAATCAAGAAAGATCCTTCCCAGTAACTTTAGTGCCCACAAACTTAATTCCTGCCTGATCTAGCAATCTGCGAGCCTTATCTGTATCCGCAAAGTGAACCTTCCCTGATGCAACCCAAAGCCATTTTTTCACTTTCTTTCCATTTACCAAGTGGGCTTCCAATTGCAGTTTTGCAGCAGATTTTTTTCTGATGACGGTACTAATTTCATCATTCTTCGCCGAATGGGGCTCAACAGCAACAACATCGCCTGTTGGCTCATGCCCAAGTAGATAATCCCAACGATTTTCTTGCTCATGCCCATTCCTGACCGCCTCATCTAACTCAAGACTATCCACAAATGACTCACGAATAGCCTTGTCAAAATAGGCTCGATGACCAGCCTCTATAGCCTGCATTCCAGCCTTAACCAACACTCTCAAAGGTGATTCTTCTTTTAACATACTCTTCACTGGAGTTATTTTCTTGGCCTTTACCATCACTCTGCCTCATTAACTGCCTTACGCACCGCATCTCCAAATCGGGAAGAAAATTCAGTCAACCCACCCCACCCAGAAACACTCTCTTTATCTGAACTAGGATCAAGTTCAGAGATATCCTCAGAGACAACCTTACCTTCATCATTGAACTGAAGAAGATGTGCTCGATACTCTTTTTCGATTGCTTCCTCTGCAACACGATGCATAGCAGGGGAAGATGCCAGGCCAAATGCTTCACAGACCAACTGCCAACGCGCATTATTTTCTCTGAGTTGCCGCATCATCCATAGCATGGTTAACACATGTGGCGAATGGGAAGAAAGGACAACCTTATAACCTCGCCATAAAAGATCAAGAACAAGGAGCATTACAGCAGTTACCGCCTGCGGATGAAGCCCCATTTCAGGCTCCTCAAGCACAACCCAATCGGTACCTTCACGCTTACGTTTATTAGTTGAAGGCAGCAAGTGATAGAGACCAAGCAAAAGAGGGGTGAATTCGCGTTGACCAGCAGTCCAAGTCATAAATGGCAAATGCATTGAGCCATGAACTAATCGCAAACGTCGTGCATGCTGCGCATCCTCTTCAATCCCCACTGTACCACCATGAAAAACTGCCTCATCAATTTTCTCTCGAATCTCTTTCTTTAACCTTTTTTCTACAGGAAAAAGTGCACCAGCATTTTTCCCACTAAATTGATCAAATAAGTTCTGACTAAAAATACGTGCAACTGCTGGAGTTTCGGACGTGAGTTTTTGAAAAGGAGAAGCCCAACCATCACTGATTAACATAGAACGGTGCGCAGGAACAAAAAACAATCGCTCCGTCCCATCCCCAACTCTAGAAAGATTTTTGGGAGATATTTTTTTTCGATCCAGTTTAACCTCAGTCTGCCCCTCTCTCCAAGCAGGAGCCATACCTGCACCGAAAATCAAATCAACAAGAACATTTGGTCGTTCTGTAGGGTGCCCAGCCGCCTTTAGGGCATCGACTAACTGACGACCATCCATAGCAGCCTTCAGCCATTGCAGAGCCAAACTCTTTCCCGCCCCTTGAGGACCAACTAACACAGTAAGATCCCCGAAAGAAATATCCACTTTTTCCAAGTGAGCAAAATTTCTAATAGATAGTTTCATCGATTTGCTTTGAACTTTTGAATCGTTTTCGACATTCAGACTCATGCAAAACCTCAATTAAAACAATAAAAATAAAACTGCAACGCAACATATGTTAATCACCTGCCTCTAGCAGCCTTAAGCTAGCAAGCTGAGCTCTGTCTCTTGATAACAGATGACATACCATGCCATCCATATAAATAATGAAGGACCTTAACATCTTTCCACTTCCGACAGACTATTCTAGTCACTCTACGAGATTTTTTACCCACAATACCCAGGCAGTTCAGAAGGAGTCCGATCAAATTACCCCTCGGTTGGAGGTATATTATAGACATGGTAAAAGCTGGAGCATCGATATCAACTTCTTTTCAGACCCTCCCCCTCAGCCCCCTCTCACCCCCCTCAATATCAATCTTCGCCATCCCCATCATCGTGTCAAACACCCGCTTGGTGGCGGGGCGGTCTGGACCGGTCAGCGCCTCGGTCAACACCCGCAGGGTGATTTGCCAGCTTAGGCCCCACCTATCCTTGCACCAGCCGCAGGCACTACCCTGGCCGCCGTTGCCGACGATGGCTTGCCACAGGCGGAATTAAACCATTTTATAGCACATGGGCATTTATTGCGGCATTGATCCAAAACAGCCGCGCATAAAAAACCTCCTCAGCCGCGACATCGAATTCCGCAAACCGGAACAACGCGGCTACCGAGTTAGCTTCTTCAACACTCTGGAAGCCATGCTCACGCAGACCGCGCGCAAGGTGGACGTGTTTGAGGACGTTGACGAACGGCATCGCCAGCAGCGGGCGCTGCTCAAACGCAAAACCCTGGAAAGCCGCGCGGCGCGGCGGATAGAGAAGAAGTAAGGAAGAACGAACCCCGGCTTTGGCCGGGGCTTGGTTTGGGGCGTGACGCTTTCTGAAATAATAATTGCTTAGCTTGCGGCCTCTTACGCCCCCTAGCTGTCCCTCGTGGAGGACAGCACACAGCCAGGAGCAGCTCGTTTGCCCATCAAATGGAGCTGTCCCCAACCGTTCACTGGGAAGCTCGTTTCAGTGATTCAACTTGAACATATTGGCGTGAACGCAGGAGGGGACGGCATAGTGGATCATCAGGTGGTTCTCCAGTTCCGTAGCGGCCGTGACGAGGTTCGTCAATGTGTGGACGCCAGAATTGGGATCGAAGAAATAGAGATCGCTACCGTCATAGGCAAGCGCCACAGAGTGGGGCGTAGCGCTTTGCATGGCGATCAGTGCCGCGCCTCGCCCACTGCCCACCAACAGCTCGATGGTGTGCGTCAGCAACTGGACGAAGCCTCCCTCGAAGAAGGAAGACAAGGTTCCAATCGACTTGCAGCCCAGGGTCTGCGCCTCCTGTGAGTACAGGTTATGAAACGCCTGGATGGCCTTGCCCTGGTTGCGAATACCGGGAAGGTTGCCCCCTCTGGGGTCGCTGACCGGCTGGCCGTCAATGCCGGTTTCATAGGCGCCGGATATCATGAGGCCATCACAGATCTGGTCCTGCAGAGCCATGATGCGCTCAACCTTGCGACCAATATTCCGCTGTTCCAACATGTCGGCAAGTCCTGGCACCGGACCCAAGTCGAGCGCGCGCATGCAGAAATAAAAGGAAATACCTTCGCAGGAACCATCATGCCGTGCGTTGAAGTCTCTTTGTTTGCAAGCCAAAACGAGGGTGATAGCCATAACATGCTCCTTGCTTATTCTTGGTTTTCATAACCAGCTTCAACTGACCAAGCCGGATATTCGAAGTGAGTCCTGCTCGAAGAACGACCGGTGAAAGGCATGCAACTGCAATCTGGCCCTCTAAATTCCCTGCAGCAGGTGCCTGACGCTTCTAAGAACCTGTTTACAACCTGCTGCGCTGCGGCGATACGGCGTTGAAAACGGCTTCGAAATGCTCATGTACCTTATGCACATTCCGCTTTCTCAGCCGTTTTCGCCTTGTCTCGCTCTTGCTCGCAAGAGCGTAAACACGTTCTACGCAATTGAAACAAGAAAAGCATTGGGCTCACGGGGAAGCGGATGGCGTGTTGCTACCCGAGATCAGCCGCTTTTGGCCGTCAACAGCCACCTGAAAAATAACAACTACCCCCTCCACGCCTTCTCAATCCCTGCAATATCAATCTTCACCATCCCCATCATCGCGTCGAACACCCGCTTGGCGGCGGCGCGGTCTGGATCAGCCAGCGCTTCGGTCAACACGCGCGGGGTGATTTGCCAGCTTAGGCCCCATTTATCCTTGCACCAGCCGCAGGCACTGGCCTGGCCGCCGTTGCCGATGATGGCTTGCCACAGGCGGTCGGTTTCGGCCTGGTCTTCGGTGGCCACTTGGAAGGAGAAGGCTTCGCTATGTTTGAAGGCTGGGCCGCCATTGATGCCCAGACAGGGAATGCCCAGCACGGTGAACGCCACGGTGAGCACATCGCCCTCTTTGCCGGCCGGGTAATCGCCGGGCGCGCGCAGCAGCGCGCCAACGCGGCTGTCCGGGAAGGTCGCGGCGTAGAAGCGCGCGGCGTCTTCGGCGTCGCCGTCGTACCACAGGCAGATGGTGTTTTTGCCCATTCCCCTTCCCTTTTCTGGCTCATATCGTTCAAAGACAAGCCATTGCCAGGCACAAGAATAAGCCATGGCCGCATGCCCAAAACATACATATGTCATGGTAGACAATTTTGGCGATCCCGCCGCGAGCATAAAAAAAGCCTCCCCTAGGGGAGGCTTGGCGCTGTGCCGGCTGGCCGTCGCGGTGGCCAGCGGCGTTGCGCTTACATGCTGCCGTGGAAGGTGCGGTTGATCACGTCCAGCTGTTGCTCGCGCGTCAGCTTGACGAAGTTCACCGCATAGCCGGACACGCGGATGGTCAGCTGCGGGTACAGCTCCGGGTGTTCCATCGCGTCCATCAGGGTTTCGCGCTTGAACACGTTGACGTTGACGTGGAAACCGCCGGCGTCGGAGAAGCCGTCCAGGCAGTTGGCCAGGTTGGCAACGCGTTCTTCTTCGCTATGGCCCAGTGCATCCGGGGTGGCGGAGGCGGTCCAGCTGATGCCGTCCAGCGCGGCTTCATACGGCAGCTTGGCTACCGATGCGCCCGCGGCGACAAAGCCTTTCACGTCGCGGCCGTTCATCGGGTTGGCGCCCGGAGCGAACGGTTCGCCGGCGCGGCGGCCGCACGGGGTGTTGCCGGTTTTCTTGCCGTACACCACGTTGGAAGTGATGGTGAGCACGGATTGAGTCGGCATCGCGTTGCGGTAGAAGTGCGGCTGGGCCTTGATCTTCTCCATGAAGGTTTCGGTCAGCCATACCGCGATGCTGTCGGCGCGGTCGTCGTTGTTGCCGTAAGCCGGGTAGTCGCCTTCGATCTTGTAGTCCACCGCCAGGCCCGCTTCATTGCGGATGATGTGCACTTTGGCGTATTTGATGGCGGACAGGGAGTCGGCGGCCACGGACAGACCGGCGATGCCGCAAGCCATGGTGCGCAGGATGTCGCGGTCGTGCAGCGCCATTTCGATGCGTTCGTAGGCGTATTTGTCGTGCATGTAGTGAATGCAGTTCAGCGCCTTGACGTAAGTTGCGGCCAGCCAGTCCATCAGCAGGTCGAACTTGGGCATCAGTTCTTCGTAGGTCAGCACGTCGCTCTTGATCGGCTCGAAGCCCTTGGCTACTTGCAAGCCGGATTTTTCATCCACGCCGCCGTTGATGGCGTAAAGCATGGCTTTGGCCAGGTTGGCGCGGGCGCCGAAGAACTGCATTTGCTTGCCGATGCGCATCGCGGACACGCAGCAGGCGATGCCGTAGTCGTCGCCCCAGTGCGGACGCATCAGGTCGTCGTTTTCGTACTGGATGGAGCTGGTGTCGATGGACACTTTGGCGCAGAAGTCCTTGAAGCCGCGCGGCAGCTGGGTGGACCACAGCACGGTCAGGTTGGGTTCCGGCGCCGGGCCCAGGTTGTACAGGGTATTGAGGAAGCGGAAGCTGCTCTTGCTCACCAGGGTACGGCCGTCTTCGCCCATGCCGCCGATGGATTCGGTGACCCAGGTCGGGTCGCCGGAGAACAGTTGGTCGTATTCCGGGGTTCGCAGGAAGCGCACGATACGCAGCTTGATCACCAGGTCGTCGATCATTTCCTGGGCTTGGTCTTCAGTCAGCGCGCCGGAGGCCAGATCGCGCTCGATGTAGACGTCCAGGAAGGTGGCGACGCGGCCGAAGGACATGGCGGCGCCGTTTTGTTCTTTCACGGCGGCCAGGTAGGCAAAGTAGGTCCACTGCACCGCTTCGCGGGCGTTGACGGCCGGGCGGCTGATGTCGAAGCCGTACTTGGCGGCCATCTGCTTCAGTTCGTCCAGCGCGCGGAATTGTTCGGACAGTTCTTCGCGCAGGCGCAGCACGTCTTCGTTGAAAACGGCGTCGTCCAGCTCATGGAATACTTTTTGGCGTTCGGCGCGCAGGAAGTCGGTGCCGTACAGGGCCACGCGGCGGTAGTCGCCGATGATGCGACCGCGGCCGTAGGCGTCCGGCAGACCAGTGATCACGCCGGATTTGCGCGCGGCCATGATGTCCGGGGTGTAGGTGTCGAACACGCCCTGATTGTGGCTCTTGCGGTAGTGGGTCCACACATCCTTGATAACCGGGTCCAGCTTGAAGCCGAAAGCTTCCAGGCCGTTCTCAACCATGCGCAGGCCGCCGTTGGGCATGATGGCGCGTTTGAGCGGAGCGTCGGTTTGCAGGCCGACGATGACTTCGCTGGCTTGGTCGATGTAGCCGGCGTCATGCGCGGTGATGGAGCTGCCGCGGTCCGCGGCTACGTCCAGCACGCCACGGGCGCGTTCTTCTTTCAGCAACTCGCTCAGGGTGTCCCACAGCTTTTGAGTGCGCGCGGTGGCGGGCGCCAGGAAGCTGGCGTCGCCTTCAAACGGCTTGTAGTTCAGCTGGATGAAGTTGCGGACATCCACCTTGCTTTGCCATTCACCACCGGTGAAATCGCGCCAGGGGTTGGCTTGAGTCGCGTCACGATTCAGAGCATCCATGTGTGCCTCCTAGTAACTATCAGTAAATGTTGTGTACTGAACATATTGTACATTCGGTTTCGAAAAAAATCGTTTGATAAAGATCAACTGCCGCAGACTAAAACGCGGTGGCTGCCACGGCCACAACGCCGGCGAAAACCCATAAAAAGCGCTTTATTTTCAATGCCATGCAAAACCACACCAATACGCCGGCATTGTAGCCGGCGCATTACATTCGAAAACGAACATCAAACACTGGTTCCGAGCGCCGTCGCGGCCGGTTTTGCGGCTTCGCGCCGCGCCGGCAGGGTGTGACGCTCCAGCAGGTAGACCACCAGACCCACGCCCAGCGCGCCGCCGGCGATATTGCCCAGGGTGGCCGGAATCATATTGTGCAGGATGGCGGCGGCGTCCAGGCCTTGCATGCCGTGCAGCAGGGCCAGCGAGAAGAAGGCCATATTGGCGATGCTGTGTTCAAAGCCGGAGAAGAAGAACACGAAGACCAGCAGCAGGATCATCAGCATCTTGGCGGCGTCGCCGGCCATGCGCAGCGGCACCCATACCGCCAGACAGATCACCCAGTTGCACAGCGCGCCCTTCCAGAAGATTTCCCAGCCGCCGGCGTGCACTTTGTGCGCGGCCACGTTGAACAACAGGTGGTCGGCCGGCAGGCTGCCCATGCCGCCGGCGCCGGCGAACACCGCGGTAAACAGCAGCACCCCCAGCAAATTGCCCAGATAGACCATGGCCCAGCTGCGCAGCAGGTTGCAGACGCGGCAGTCGCCGCTGAGCACGCCCACGCTGAAGTACATCACATTGCTGGTGAACAGCTCCAGCTTGCAGACGATGATGCTGACCAGGGCCACGCCGAAGAAGCCGGCCACGGCGATGTAGTAGCCGGGGGAGCCGACGGCGAAGAAGACCTGGCCCAGCTTGAGGCTGACGCTGAGCACCACGGCGATCAGCGCGCCGGCCATGCCGGCGCTTAATAGGTAGCGCCCGGGGTGTTGTCGCAACACGGTCTGTTTGGAGGCGGCTTCGGCCGCGACGTAGGCGAGTGTGGAGGCGTGGTTCATGTTTTTCATTTCGCGAGCTTGCGCAGAGCCGCTGGCGCGCGGGTCAACCTTATTAGGAAGCCTATCAACTGACTCTGCCGTCTCTAAGGCTTGGCGGCGAAAACGCCGGCTTAGGCCTAGTTCCTGCAATGCGTTTGTTGGCCGCCGAGGTGGTTGGTTCCCACGCGAACGGGTGCACGGATTGTTGGTTCACGAAAATTTTATGTTCGGAATGCTTCATTCTTGTTTGATAACTATCAAACCTAGGTCTTTCCGTTGCGCGGGCGGATTCACAGCTTGCAAGCCGCGCGCCAGTCGCATGCGTTTTGACTAGCCGAGATCCCGCCACACCCTCGCTCTTTCCGCCCAGGCGCCGCCAGACGCAGAAAAGGCGCGATAACAAACATGAAAAAACACCTTGAAAATCATATAGATAATAAGAAAACAAACGTTTGAAAGCCGTAGTCATGTTTGAAAACAACCAAATTATGTTCGTTTTGAAATATTTTTGTTCGTTTTCGAAAACAAATTTGGTCTCAAATTTCATATTTTGATACTTGCAGCAGCGCCGAGCCCCATGCTGATATAGCGGCCTCCCTGGCGCGGCGCAGGCCGCCCTTCGGCTTGCGCTCTGCCCTCCCCAAGACAGACAACCCCGCCAAAAAACCAATATATTCCTTGTTATTCATGAAGTTACAAATCACAACACGACTACAAGCCAAGACCATGCACGCCAAGGGGCCATGACCTGCCCTCGGCGCAGGATATGCCAATGAAGTGTTCAAAAATGATGAAACTAGCTCGAACAAAGTGCAGGGACGGCGATTTTGCGACACCAGGCCGCTCGAATCCATTCAGACATGAAAAGCAAAGCAACACGAAAGCAAAGCAAAACGAAAATTAGCATTTTTTCAAATGAAGCGATATTTCTTGAAACAATCTTTCTACAGCTACATTTTTGCGCAATTTAATGCCAATAAAACGACTTCATCATGTTATCTGTAAGTCATGGGTTCTAAATAGTATTTGTTCGGATGTTCGTTTTGCTTCAAAATAAAGTTGATTAGAATCAACTGATGTTCTGAAATGTGTAACCACCGCAGTACAACTGCCTATACCATGCACATCAATGAAAGCCGGCAATCACTAATCAGCGGTTCCAGCTACTGACCAAAAGTCTAGCAAGAGATGAAAACGGCGCGCCGCCAAGCGACGCGTCAAAACGATTACCCCATTTGTCTTTTATGAAGGCCAATATCATGTCTCAAGCCGTTTCCACCCCCCTGCCCAAATCAGGCGCTTCCTCTTGGAGCAAGCAAGATACCGTCTGGATGCTGGGCCTGTACGGCACCGCCATTGGCGCCGGCACCCTGTTCCTGCCCATCAACGCCGGCATCGGCGGCCTGTGGCCGCTGATCGTCATGGCGCTGCTGGCCCTGCCGCTGACCTTCTTCGCTCACCGCGGCCTGACCCGTTTCGTACTGTCCAGCTCCAAGCCGGGCGCGGACATCACTGAAGTGGTGGAAGAGCACTTCGGCGTGGGCGCCGGCAAGCTGATCACCCTGCTGTACTTCTTCGCCATCTACCCCATTCTGTTGGTGTACAGCGTGGCCATCACCAACACCGTGCAGTCCTTCATGGTCAACCAGCTGGGCGTGTCCGCTCCGCCGCGCGCCATCCTGTCGCTGATCCTGATTCTGGGTCTGATGGCCATCGTGCGCCTGGGCGAGAAGATGATCGTCAAGGCCATGAGCGTGCTGGTGTACCCGTTTGTCGCCTGCCTGATGCTGCTGGCCCTGTACCTGATTCCGGAATGGAACGGCGCGGCCATCCAGCAAGCCGGCAGCCTGGGCGACGCCCTGTCCCACGGCGCGTTCTACAAAACGCTGTGGCTGGCCATCCCGGTAATGGTGTTCTCCTTCAACCACTCGCCCATCATCTCGTCCTTCTCGGTTGACCAGCAGAAGCTGCATGGCGACGCCGCCGAGCCGACCGCCGGCCGCGTGCTGATCCGCGCTCACGTCATGATGGTGCTGTCGGTGATGTTCTTCGTGTTCAGCTGTGTATTCAGCCTGTCCCCGGCGGACCTGGCCGCAGCCAAAGCGCAGAACATTTCCATCCTGTCCTACCTGGCCAACCACTTCCGCAACCCGGTGATTGAATGGGTGGCTCCGCTGATCGCCATCGTCGCCATCAGCAAGTCCTTCCTGGGTCACTACCTGGGCGCCAAAGAAGGCTTCAACGGCCTGGTGATCAAGCAGCTGCGCCAGAACGGCAAGTCCATCGAGACCGCCAAGCTGGACCGCTTCACCGCCGTGTTCATGATCATCACCACTTGGGCCGTGGCCACTTTCAACCCCAGCATCCTGGGCATGATCGAAACCCTGGGCGGCCCGGTCATCGCGATGCTGCTGTTCCTGATGCCGATGTACGCCATCGCCAAAGTGCCGGCCATGAAGAAATACTCCGGCGCCGCCAGCAACATCTTTGTGGTTCTGATCGGCCTGATCGCCATCTCCGCCATCTTCTACGATCTGTTCGCCTGATCGCACTCCTCTGACAGCCCGGCCGGTCACGGCCGGCCGGGTTCCTCAGCATCACCAAGAGGTAACCAATCATGTTCAGCATGACTGATATCTACAAAATCGGCGTCGGTCCCTCCAGCTCTCACACCGTCGGTCCGATGAAGGCCGGCCACCAGTTCCTGGGCTCGCTCAAGGAAACCGGCCGCTTCAACCAAGTCACCCATGTTCACGTCGATTGCTACGGCTCGCTGGCCCTGACCGGCAAGGGCCATTGCACCGACCACGCCATCATCCTGGGCCTGGCCGGCAATCTGCCGGACACCGTGGACCCGGAACAAACTCCGGCCCTGATCGCCGATGTGGAAAAGACCCGCCAGCTGACGCTGGGCCGCACCCATCAGCGCGTGGGCTTCGACATGGATTTCCACACCGCCAACCTGCCTATGCACGAAAACGGCATGCAGATCCACGCCTTTGTCGGCGACGAGTGCGTGCTGACCAAGACGTATTACTCGATCGGCGGCGGCTTCATCGTGGACGAGGAGCATTTCAATCAGAGCTCCTGCAGCGACACCCCGGTGCCTTATCACTTCCTCAGCGCGCAGCAGATGATGGATATGTGCGAGGAAACCGGCCTGTCCATTTCCGCGCTGGTGATGGAAAACGAAAAGGCCTTCCATGAGGTCAAGGATGTCCAGACCCACTTCGCCAAGGTGTGGGATGTGATGAAGACCAGCATAGACCGCGGCATGCGCACCGAGGGCAATCTGCCCGGCCCGATGCGGATTCCGCGCCGCGCGCCCGCGCTGCACCGGATGCTGACCAGCTCCTTGCAAGTGGCCAAAGACCCGATGAGCGTGATGGACTGGGTCAATATGTACGCGATGGCGATGTCGGAAGAAAACGCGGCCGGCGGCCGCGTGGTCACCGCGCCCACCAACGGCGCCTGCGGCATCGTGCCGGCGGTGCTGGCCTACTACAACCACTTCATCCAGCCGCTGGACGAGGACAGCTGCCTGCGCTTCTTCCTGTCTTCCGGCGCCATCGGCTGCCTGTTCAAGCTCAACGCGTCTATCTCCGGCGCGGAAGTGGGCTGTCAGGGCGAGGTGGGCGTGGCTTGTTCCATGGCCGCGGCCGGCCTGACCGAGCTGATGGGCGGCAGCCCGTCCCAGGTGTGCATGGCGGCGGAAATCGCCATGGAACACAACCTGGGCCTGACTTGCGACCCGGTGGGCGGCCAGGTGCAAATTCCCTGCATCGAGCGCAACGCCATCGCCGCGGTCAAGGCCATCAACGCCGCGCGCATGGCCATGCACCGCGTCAGCAGCCCCAAGGTGTCGCTGGACAAGGTGATCGCCGCCATGTACGAAACCGGCAAGGACATGGACGCCAAGTACCGTGAAACCTCCTGCGGCGGCCTGGCCCTGCAGATCGTGACCGAGCACAAGGTGGCGCCGACCCAGGCCATCCGCTGGGTGAACGACGCGGCCTGAGCTTAGGCCAGTCGTCCAAAGACAACGCCGCCGGGGCAAACCGGCGGCGTTTTTTTACGCGGTCCATGGCGCCAGCGCGGCGCGACCGCTCAGACGCTGCCCGGTGACGCGGCTTGCGAAGGCGGCGCTCCCCGCACCGCGATGGCGTCGATTTCCACTTGAACCTCCGGCCGAAACAGCGCCTGAACCCCAATCAGGGCGCTGGCCGGTTCATGACTCTGCAACCAGCGGTCCCGCACTTCACGTATCGTCGTCAGCCATTCCGGGCGGTAGTCTTTGACATAGATAGTCATCCGGGCCACATCCTTCCAGCCGCTTCCGCCCTGCCTCAACGTGGCGTCCATATTGAGAAACACCTGTTCCAGCTGTTCTTTCAACGTTGTCGCAATCGTCCCGTCGCCAGCGACAGGAACTTGGCCGGACAGCAGCAACAGCCTTCCGCTCTCAACGCCTACCGCGCTCGAGACGCCCGGAATCTTCGCTCCCGGCACTTGCACGGACCGGAGCATCGCCTCCGGCAGCCCCTCTGAATCAACAACGGCGAACAACGATGATTTGCTCTCAGGCGCGGCGGCATGGTTCGCGATGAAGTCCTCTGTCGATATGGCCCAGCCAAAATGATGAACAATGTCATTCAGGAAGTACTGCTGCTGAGCGGCGTTGAACGCCGCGGTGGCTTCGGCCAGCACCACCGGCTCGTAGCCCAGGTCATGGGCGGCTCGCAGGGTTGACTCAATGCACACCTGAGTCGCATACCCCGCCAGATACAAGCGGCTGATGCCTTGTCCTCGCAGATAATTGTCCAGATCGGACGCGGCGAACGCGCTGGCCCCGGCCCGGCCGCTGACGACAAACTCGTTAGGCCGCGGAGCAAAAGGCGGGTAGAACTGCCAGCCCCGGTGCTGTCGCTGCCAGGTTCCCGCCCTGGGAATCGCGCCACGCAGGCCGAATGCGACGCGCCCTAATTCGCGATAGTCGGAGGATAACTGCAAGCTTGCGTGAATCACCGGCATGCCCGCCTGCCGGGCTGCCGCCAACACCCGTTGCGCGGCGATTTGAGACTGGCTGAAAAGCTGCTGATCCTGCATCAAGCCCCGCAGTTTGCCATCGGGAGCCAGCCATTCGTTGACAAACTCCACCATCAATAAGGCGGCCTTCCCCGAGCTTGGCGGCAACGGTTCCGTCAGCCCTTCTCGCTTCATTTGTTCCTCGGAAGCCTCCGCCACTCCGCCCGCCATGCTGCCGCCGGCAACAATCGACGACAGCAGGGCCAGGCCGGAAAAAACACGCTTGATCGGCTGTAGCATCACGTTTCTCCCACGATATGTGCATCAACGATCGCCACTATATCCCGGCAGAAAAGTTATAATAAGACGTAAAAAATCATAGTTACCATGAACTCAATTCATCATGAAATCAGACCCCTTTAGCGACATCACCACCTTTGTGCGCACCGCTGAGGCGGGAAATTTCACTCGCGCCGCGCGAATGCTTAGAATCAGCCAGCCCGCCGTCAGCAAGGCCATTGCCCGGCTGGAAGCCGAGTTAGGCGTCCGCCTGTTCCATCGCTCCCCCCGCCACATCGCCTTGACCAGTGATGGCGAAGTTTTCTTCAACGCTTGCCGCCACAGTTTGACCACGGTAGAGGATGCGCGCAGCACCCTCGCCGGCCCCTCCCCTGTGCTGCAAGGCAAGCTGCGCCTGAGCGTGCCGGTAAGCTTCGGCCAATATGTCGTGGCGCCCGCGCTGCATGATTGGTTGACGGCCTACCCGGGCCTGGAGGTGGAGCTGATACTGACGGATCGCCATGTCGACATGACCGCGGAGCGCTTTGACTTGGCGGTGCTGCTAGGCGAGGTTCCCGACTCCCGGCTGCTTGCCCGCCCGCTTCCGCCTCATCGTTTTTTAACCGCCGCCGCGCCCAGCTATCTGCAACGCCGCGGGGAGCCGGCTCATCCAGAGGATCTGGCCCAGCACGCCTGCCTGCCTTACATCATGGCCAATAGCGGCCAGTTCAGGCACTGGACCTTTATCCGCGACCGGCAACAATTCTGGCATCGTCCCGAAGGCCCGCTGGCTACCGACCATGCGGCGGTCTCACTCGCGATGGCGCAAGATGGGCAAGGCATCATCCAGGCGCCCTACTATGTGCTCGCAAACGCGGTGCAAGAAGGCCGGCTCGTCCCCGTGCTCAGGGACTACCAGACAGAAGGCGCACCCTTGACGGTGGTGTATGAAAAAAGCCGGCAACTATCGGAGCGCACCCAATGCGCGGCCCGGTTTTTATTGGCGCTTGGCACGCAGCTCTGATGCCCCCTCAGGAAACCCGCAACTGGCGGTGCGCCGCCTCCGCCAACCGCCCCAGCTCATCCCGCGACAGGCCGGCCGACAAGGCGTAGGCGAAGCGGCCATCCCACCAGTAGAAAACATTCACCGGCCCCTGGCTGGCGAAGCGGAAGCCGGCGTCGCGACGCGGCGTGGCGGTGGTGGCCACGTACAAAGTCATGCGCTGGCCGGCGGCGTTGTGGTACATGAATTGTGCCACCGGCCCTTGTTCGCCCGGCAGCAGCCGGCCGCCAATCAGCTCATAGCCTTGCGCGCTCAGCAACGGCGGCTTGACCCGGCTTTGCAACCGCTTGGACAGCCAGGCCACCAACTGGTCCTGATGCTCGGCGTCGATCTCTACCGGCCGCTTCACGTCCGGGCTGTACACCACATGCGCCATCGCCGCCAAGCGCGGCAAAGGCTCCTGGCTATCCGCCGCCGCGACCCACTGCGCAGCCGGCGCTTGCAACTGGTCGCGCAGCAACCAGCCGCCGCCGCCGCCCAAGACCAGCATCAACAAGGACGCGGCCGCGCCCTGCCACCATTGCACCCGCCACCCTCGCTGCGGCGGCGGCAGCGCGGCGGCCAGCAGGCGCGGCGGGACGGGTTCCCGCAGGGCCGGCTCGAACAAGGCGCCGATATCGTCTTGCAAGCGACGGTAAGTCCGCAGCCGTTCCCGCGCCTCCGGATTGGTTTCCAAATAGGCTTCCACCACCGCGCGCCGCTCCAGCGGCAAGGCGTCGTCCAGATAAGCCTGCAATTCCTGTTCCGTGACCGTTTCCATCATGCTCCTCCCCCGGCGCCCGCCTCCATCAAGCCGCGCAAGCGTTCGCGGCCGCGGCTTAGCCGCGACATCACCGTGCCCAGCGGAATCTCCAGCGTCGCGGCGATCTGCTGATAACTCATGTCTTCCAGCGCCAGCAGCAACAGCACGGCGCGTTGCTCATCCGGCAGCCGCGCCAGGTTGGCCGCCAGTTCGCGCAGCGCCAGGCCGCGCTCCTGCGGCGCGTCCACCGTCAGTTCGTCCATGTCCTCCGCCAGCGGCTGCCGCCTGGCGCCGTAGCGGCGAAAGTCGTCGATGTGCTGCCGATGCATGATGCCGAACAGCCAGGGGCGCAAGTCGCGGTCGTCCCGCCATTGCCGCCACTTGCGCCAAGCTTGCTCCAGCGTGTCCTGCACCAGATCGTCCGCCGCGCCCTGATCGAACACCAGGGCGCGGGCATAACGCCGCAGGCGCGGAATGCTGTCCACCAGCAGCCGGTGGAAGCGCTGTTGGGCGGCCTCGCTCATCCAGCGGCCGGGGCCAGTACCCGGACAATGGCCTTGCGCGCCAAATCCACCTCCGCAATGCCCAGATCTTCGTTCAACACCCAGGCCTTGGCGCTGTCGCGGCTGAAACTGATGGCCTGGCGCGGCCCGCTGAAGCCGGTGATTTCGCCCACCGCCTTGAACGCCGGCAAGGCCACCACGGTCAGCGAGTTGCTCTTGAGGTTGCCGGAGTACAAGAAGCGCCCATCCGGCCGCAAGGCCGCGCCGTAAGGCTCCTGCCCCACTTTCACCGTCTTGATCACGGTGCGGCTGGCCACATCCACCCAGGACAAGGTATCCGCGCCGCTATTGGCGGCGAACAGGCTATTACCGTCGCCGCTGACGGAGATGGCGCGCAGCTTGTCGAAGCCGCCCACCTCGGCGCGAGCCTCCAGCTTGGCCGCGTCCACCAGGGTGATCTTGTCGCCCAGGAAGTTGGTGACGAACACGGTGCCGCCGTCCGGCGACACTTTGATGCCCTGGCGCGGCTGGGCGAAACCGGTCAGCACTTTTTCCACCTTCCATTGCGGCAGATTGACCACGGTCAGGCTGCCGGCGGCCTGATTATTGACGTAGAGCCGGCTGCCATCCCGGTTCAGCGCGGTGCCGAAAGCCCCCGGCCCGATGGCCAGGCTGGCTTCCCGCGTCCAACTGCCCGCGTGCCAGCGCTCCACCACGCCCTTGCTGCTGTCCGAGACGTAGAAACGCTCCCCGTCCGGGGCGAACACGATATTGCGCGGCGTGACGAAGCCCGGTAGTTCGCGCAGCAGCTTGCCGGCGCGCAGATCGTAGGCCAGCAGCGTGCCGCGGGAGCTGTTGCCGGCCAGCGCCAGCGTTTCCGCCGGGTTGACCGCCAGCGTGTTGTTGCGGATCTGCGGATCGAAAGCCGCCGGGTCCTGCGCCCAGGCCAAAGGGGCCGACAGCGCTGCCAGCAGCAGCGCGGCCCGCGTGTTAACGCGCCACATGCCACACCTCCTTGAAGCCATCGCCGGCGCGCTCGCCCGGCTTGCCGTCCTTGGCGAAGCGGTACAGGGGCTTGCCCTGATACGCCCACTGCGCCTGGCCGTCGTCGCGGCGAATCTGGCTGAAACCCGCCGGCGCGCTGTCGCCCGCCGCCACCAGCAAGGGCGGCCACAGCGCCGCGCAGGCCTGATTGCACACGCTGCGGCCGCTGCCGGCGGCGTCCTTGTCGAAGACGTACAGCGTCATCCCTTGCGCGTCCACCAGCGCGCCGTCGCGCATCGACGCCGCCTCTCCGGCCAACGCTCCCGCGCTCAGCGCCATCAGCGCCACCGCCATCCATGTTTTCATCGCAAATCCCTCCCGTTGTAGAACACGCTGCGGCTTCCGGCCCCAATCTCAAGGCCCCGCGCGCCGCGGCGTTCCATCCTGACGAAACCGCCGACCATTCGGCGTCCAGTACCGGGTATACGGATGAGCTGCGCGGTTTATTCCCGCCGCGCCGCATTTTTTCGCCGGAGCATAAAAAAACCGCCGGGAGACCGGCGGTTCTTAGCTGAGACAAACGCGGCTTTAGGCCGGCGCCATCCCCACCCAGCCCTGCGGAATCGACTCCAGCAGCTTGCGGGTATAGCTCTGCCGCGGCTCGCGGTAGATCTGGTCCGCATCCGCCTGCTCCACCACTTCGCCCTTATTCATCACCATCACCTGGTCGGAGATATGTTTCACCACCGCCAGATCGTGCGAGATGAACAGATAGGACAGGCCGTATTCGTCCTGCAGGTCTTGCAGCAGGTTCAGCACTTGCGCCTGCACCGACACGTCCAGCGCCGACACCGATTCGTCGCAGATCAGCACTTCCGGCTTCAAGGTCAGGCAGCGCGCGATCGCGATGCGCTGACGCTGGCCGCCGGAGAATTCGTGCGGGTATTTCTGCAGCGCCCCGGCCGGCATCCCCACCTTGTCCAGCAGTTCCTGCGCCAGCTTGCGCCGTTCGCCGCCGTCGCGGCCGATGCCGTGCAGCTGCATTGGTTCGCTCAGTATCTGCTCCACGGTGAAGCGCGGGTTCAGCGAGGCGTAGGGGTTCTGGAAGATGATCTGGATCCGCCGCTTGTAGGCGTGGAAGGCCTTGGCGTCCATGCCCAGCAGGTCCTGGCCGTGGAACAGCGCCTGGCCGCCGCTGGCCTGGTGCAGCCGCACCAGGGTCAGCCCCACCGTGGTCTTGCCGGAGCCGGATTCGCCGACGATGCCCAGGGTTTTGCCCTTGGCCAGTTTGAAGGACACGTCCTTGACCGCGTGGAACTGGCGTTTGCCGAACAGGCCTTCGCGCACGTCGAAGGATTTGCAGAGCCCGCGCACGTCCAGGATGATCTCGTCGTCCGCCCGGTAGCCGCGTTCGCGCTGCGGCGGTTCCACATAGCCGCCCGGCTGCAGGAAGTCGTCGATCACCGCCAGCCGCTGCGGCCGCCGGTCCAGGTGCGGGCGGCAGGCCAGCAGCGCCTTGGTGTAGGCGTCCTGCGGCGCGTCGAAGATTTGCTGCACGCTGCCCTGTTCGCGGATTTCGCCGTGACGCATGACGATGACTTCGTCGGCGAACTCGCCCACCACCCCCAGGTCGTGGGTGATGAACAGCACCGCCATATCGTGTTTCTTCTGCAGATCGGCGATCAGTTGCAGGATCTGCTTCTGGATGGTCACGTCCAGCGCGGTGGTGGGTTCGTCGGCAATCAGCAGCTTGGGTTCGCAGGCGATGGCCATCGCGATCATCACCCGCTGTTGCTGGCCGCCGGACAGCTGGTGCGGGTAGCTGTCCACCTTGCTTTCCGGTTCCGGCAGGCCCACTTCGCGCAACAGTTCGATCGCGCGCCGGCGCGCGGCGCGGCGGCCCAGCTTGGCGTGCAGCATCAGGGCTTCCATGATCTGCTCGCCGACGCTGAACACCGGGTTCAGCGAGCTCATCGGCTCCTGGAAGATCATCGCGATGTCCTTGCCGCGCAGCGCGCGCATCTCGGCGCCGCCGGCTTTGAGCAGATCGCGTCCTTGCAGCAGGATCTGGCTGTCCGGGGAGATTTGGGCGTGCTGCGGCGACAGCAGACGCATGATGGCCATCGAGGTCACCGATTTGCCGGAGCCGGATTCGCCCACCAAGGCCACGGTGCGCTTGGCCGGGATGTCGAAGCTGACGCCCTTGAGCGCCTGGAATTCGCCGCCGTTCTCCTGACGGAACGCCACTTTGAGATTGCGCACCGACAGCAGGGTCTGGTTCTGAGTCATTGTGGTTCTCCCCCGCTCACTTCGCCGCCGCGCGCGGGTCCAGCGCGTCGCGCAGCGCGTCCACCAACAGGCTGAAGGCGGTCACCAGCAGCGACATCGACAAGGTGACCGCCAGCATTTGCCACCAATAGCCCTGGATCAGCTCGGTGGGCGCTTCCGCCAACATCGAACCCAGGCTGACCTGGCGCACGCCGACGCCGAAGCCGAGGAAGGACAGGATGGCTTCGTACTTGATCAGCGCCACGGTCAGCAAGGAGAACTGCACCAGCAGCAGGTGGGAGATATTGGGCAGGATGTGGATGAACATCTTGCGGGCGTTGCCGGCGCCGATGGCGTCCGCCGCCTGCACGTATTCGCGGCCCTTGAGCTTCAGGTATTCCGCACGCACCAGGCGGAAGCTGCCGGTCCAGCTGGTCAGCGCCATCACCGTGACGATGGTGGTGATGCCGCGACCGGAGACGGCGGCGAAGGACAGCAGCAGCAACATGTCCGGCACCGAGGTGAACACGCTGTAGAACCAGCCCAGCGCGTCGTCCACCCGGCCGCCGAAGTAGCCGGCCGCCGCGCCCAGCGCGCAGCCCACCAACAAGGCCGCCACCGCGCCGAACACGCCGACGAAGATGGAGGTGGACGTGCCTTTCAGCGTTTTTTCGATCACGTCGCGGCCGCGCAGATCGGCGCCGAAGGGCAGCGTGGCGCGCTTGGCCGGCGCGGCTTGCGCATATTCGCCCATGTGCTGCCGCGCCTGTTGCAACTCCTGGCCTATCGGGTCCTCTTCCGGCGTCATGGTGACGATGGCGGCGGACGCCTGGGCGGGCTTGGCCGGCTCCGGCGGCAACACGTCGTCGGCGGAGGCCTGCACCCAGCTGGGCGGCGCGTAAGGCACGGCGATTTCGTCGGTCCAGCCCCCGCCCACCAGATTGAACCAGCCGCCGACGGCCAGCAGCAGATAGACCGCCACGATCCACAGCGACACGAAACCCACTTTCTTGCGCTTCAGCCTTTGCCAGCCCAGCGCCCACAAACCGCGCGAGGGGGCGGCCGGCGCGGCGCCGGCGCTATTGTGCAATGTCGTCATTTCCAGCCCTCTCTCACGTCAGTTGCACGCGCGGGTCGATCAATTTGTAGACCAGATCGCCCAGCAGATTGAACACCATGGTGGCGATGGCGATATAGATGGTGATGGCCTTGATCACCGGGAAATCGCTCTTGTTCACCGCCATCACCACTTCATTGCCCATGCCGGGAATGCCGAAGAAGCTTTCCAGCACCAGCGCGCCGATCAACATATAAGGCAGCGACATCATCACGCTGGTCACCACCGGGATCAGCGCGTTGCGCAGCACGTGCTTGAGCATCACCGCGCGCTCGGACAGGCCCTTGGCGCGCGCGGTGCGCACGTAGTCCTGGCCGATTTCCTCGACGAAGAAGCTGCGGTAGAAGCGGATGTCCGGCCCCAGCGACACCATCAGGCCCATCAGCAGCGGCAGCGGCACGTAGACGAAGAGGTTGACCCAGAAGGAATCCCCCCAGCCGCGCACCGGGAACCAGCCCATTTTGAAGGCCAGGAAATACTGGCCGGCGATGATGTAGACCAGCGCGCTGACCGACATGGCCACGGTGCAGGCGATGGTGACGATGTGGTCGGTCAGGCCGCCGCGGAAATAGGCGACCAGCGCCGCCAGCGGGATGGCGATCAGCAGGTCCACCACCAGCATGGCGCCGGTCAGCGTCAGCGAGGGGCCGACGCGGCTGCCGATGATGTCGGCCACCGGCTGCTGGGTGGACCAGGAGGTGCCGAAGTCCAGCGTCAGCACCTGTTTGACGAAGATCCAGAACTGCTGCGGCAGGCTCTGATCCAGGCCCAGCTGGGCGCGGATATTGGCCAGCACGTCCGGCGTCAGGTGCTTGCCGGCCAGCACCAGCGACGGATCGCCACCCACCAGGGTAAACAGGGTGAAAACCAGCAACATGACGCCAAACAGGGTTGGGATCATCTGCAGGATGCGACGGATGATAAAAGCGGACATATTGTTCTCCTCGCCTGCCGCTTACTTCTGCACGTCCAGGAAACGCCAGATGTAGTTGTAGTTGGGATGCAGCTTGGCGCCGCGCACCCAGGGCTGGATCAGCGTGTTGCGGAAACGGGTGTCGCTGAAGGCCCAGGGCGTGTCCGCCATCACGATCTTGTTCATCGCGTCGTACAGCCGGTTGCGCTCCGGCCCGTCCTCCAGATTGCGCGATTGCTCGTACAGCCGGTCGTAGCGCGCGGACTGATAGCAGGCGTAATTGACGCCGCCGGTATTGGGGCCGTACAGCAGTTGGACGAAGTTTTCGCCGTCCGGGAAGTCTGCGATCCAGGCCGCGCCGTTCATGCCGAACTTGCACTCGCGCTGCGCCTTGATCTGCTCGTTCCACTGCATCACGCGGAAGTCCACGCGCACCTTGATCAGATCAAAGGCTTTTTGCCAGTACTCGTTCCATTGCTTGTCGATGGCGGTGGGACCGGTCAGGAAGTCCACCACCAGCGGCGCGCCGTCCGGCTGGCGGCGATAGCCGTCCGCGCCCTTCTTGTAGCCGAAGCGGTCCAGCAAGGCGTTGGCCAGCGCCGGGTTGTAGGGGAAGGCGCCGCGGAAATCCGGGTTGTGGCCGGCCACGTTGGGCGGCACCACGTACTGAACCTTGACCGCCTGGTTGCGGCGGATGTCGCGTATGGTTTCGTCGGTATTGAAGGCCATGGTGATGGCGCGGCGCAGCGCGATTTTTTCCTTGCCGTAGCCGCCCACCACCGGGTCCTTCATCCCGAAGGCGTAAAAGGTGATTTCCTCGTCCAGGCTGCGCAGCAGGCGTATGCCCTGCCGCTGGAGGTCCGGCTTCAGTTCGGCCCGCCACGGATTGCTCGGGTCCATGCGCAGCAGTTGCCGGATCAAGGGCTGGGGGATGCCGACCAGGTCCAGCTCCGCGCTCTTGAACGCCAGCCAGGTGGGCTGTTCCTCCTGGATCACCGACACTTCGATGCGGCCGATCTGCGGGTAGCTCTTGCCGTTCATCTCGCGGGCGAGGCGCTGGTCTTCAGGGTTGTCGCCCGGCTGGTAGTTGAAGGTCTGCTTGCGGAAATTGGGGTTGGCCACCAGCGAGATGTGAGTGCCCGGCTGCCATTTGGCCAGCATATAGGGGCCGGTGCCCACCGGGTGGGCGTTGGTGTTGCTGCCGTAGGCTTCCACCGCCTCGCGCGCCTGGCCTTGGACGAAGGGCGCGGCCAGGATGTATTTCAACGCCGGATACGGCTGGGTCAGCTTCAGTTGCAGGGTGTAGCGATCCAGCGCGCGCACGCCGGCCACCGGCGCGTCGTAGTTGATCTTGCCGCCGGCGGGCTTGGCCCAGGCGTCCAGGCCGACAAATTTACCGGCCACCAGATCGCTGATCGGCGAGGCCACCGCCGGATCGATCAGGCGCTTGAAGGCGTACACGTAGTCTTCCGCCGTCAGTTCGCGCTTCTTGCCCTTGAAGGCCGGATCCGGCGCGAAGTACACGCCTTTTTTCAGGGTGAAGGTATAGGTTTTGGCGTCGGCGCTGACCGTGGGCATGGCGGTAGCCACATTGGGCACCACCTTGACCGGCCGCGCCAGGTAGTCGAAGGTCAGCAGCGGGTCGAAGATGTGTTCGATGATGGCGCCGGAATAGATGTCCGAAGTCTTGGACGGGTCGAAACCGGTCTCCGGCGCGTTGAAGGCCACGTGCAGCACCTTGTTCATGTCCGCGGCCTGCGCCGACATTCCCCCCCACGCCATCAGCGCCAGCAGCGCGCATCGCTTCAGGCTCATGATTTTCTCCTTTGTTGTCGCTCCGGCCTGGCGTCTTGCGCCGGCCGATTATTATGTCGCCGCTCTAGCCACGGCTTAACACTCATGAACAAGGTGCGCTGGCCCTGCTTGTTGACAAGCGACGCCGGCGACGCCATCGTAAAAGTCTCCGTTCAAACACCACCCAAGGCGGCCGTTTTATCCACCCGCCTCCCACTTTTCAAGGAGCGCATCATGAAAACAAGGCTAGCGCTGACCCTGCTGGCGGCCAGCCTGCTGACCGGTTGCGCCACCCAGGCGGGTTACGCGCAAAAGGTCTATGGCTGGCAAGGCCGCGACGTCAACGAGATGCTGGCGCAATGGGGCGCGCCCACCAGCCAGCTGACCATGCCCAACGGCAATCAGCTCTACACCTACCGCAGCGCCTACAGCCAGGAAATGCCTTATCAGGGCGGCTTCTACAACTACCCGTGGGGCTTTAGCGGCGGCGGTTCGGTGTATTACCGCTGCACCACCAATTTCGTCGCCGATCCCAAAACCCACACCATTCTGTCGGTGAGCTTCGACGGCAATGACTGCGTGGCGCCCCCTAAAAATTAAACGCCGTCCTCGCCAAAAGAAAGAGCCTGCGTGAACGCAGGCTCTTGTCGTTTCAATGCTCGGTGGCCGGTTGGTGCGCCGGCTTGCCGCCCAGCAGGCGGCGCACCCGGCTGCGCAGACCGTCCAGATAGGTGTAGACCACCGGCACCACGATCAGGGTCAGCACGGTGGAGGTCAGCAGGCCGCCGATGATGGCGTGCGCCATCGGCCGGTTGCTTTCCGAGCCGTCGCCGGTGCCCAGCGCCAGCGGCATCATGCCGAAGATCATCGCCAGACTGGTCATCATGATGGGCCGCAGCCGCACCCGACCGGCCTCCACGATGGCCTCGGTGCGTTCCATACCTTCGCGCCGCGCCTGATTAACGAAGTCCACCAGCAGGATGCCGTTCTTGGCCGCCAGGCCCATCAGCATGATGATGCCTATCACCGAGAACATGTTCAGCGTGGAGCCGAACAGATACAGCGAGCAGAACACGCCGACGAAGGCCAGCGGCAAGGCCATCATGATGGTGACCGGCAGCGTGAAGCTGCGGAACTGCGCGGCCAGGATCAGGTAGATGAAGATCACGCCCAGCGCCAGCGCCTGCACCGCGTAGCCCAGCGATTCCTGCATGTCCTTCTGCTGGCCGCCCTGTACCAGCATCACGCCCGGCGGCAGTTTCAGGCCTTCCACCAGCTGATGCACCTCGGCGGACACGGTGCCGGCGTCGCGGCCTTCGATATTGGCCAGGATGGTGATCTCGCGCATCATGTTGACCCGCTTGATCTGGCGCGGACTGATGCCCTGCCGGGTTTCTATCAGTGAGGACAGCGGGATCATATTGGCCGCGCCGTTGGCGTCCGGCCGCCCGGCCACGGTCAGCGCGTCCAACAGTTCCTGGCGGCGCTCGGACTTGGGCACCCGCAGCTTGACGTCGTAGTTTTCGCCGTCCGGCGCTTCCCAGGTGGTGACCGCGTTGCCGGCCAGCAGGATGGACAAGGTCTTGCCCACGCGGGCCAGGTCCACGCCCAGGCTGGTGGCGGCGTCGCGCTTGAGCACCAGGTTCAGCGCCGGATCGCCTTCGCTGAGGTTGGATTCGATGTCGCGCACGCCGTGGATCTTGCCCAGCTTGCGCATCAGGTCTTCGGACACCGCGGTCAGTTCGCGCAGATCGCTGCCGCGCAGGCCCACCTTGACCGGCTTGCCCTGCTGCTGCTCGTTGGCCACCGATTTAATGGTGACGCCGGCCACCGGCAACACCCGCGCGCGCGCGTCGGCGATCACCTGGCCCAGCGTTCGCTGGCGGCTGTTCTTGTCGCCGATGTCCACCGTCACCGAGCCGTCGTTCTTGCCGGCGCCGAAATTGCCCTCGCCCACATTCATCGAGATCGATTTGATTTCGGGAATGCTCTTCACCGCCGCCGCCAGCTCATGGCCCTTGGTGGCGGTGTATTCCAGCGCAGAGCCGGGCGCGGTCTGGTAGCTGATGGTGAATTTGCCGCTGTCGCGCTCGGGGATGAATTCGCCGCCGATGCCGGGCACCAGCAGGAAGCTGGCGATGGTCAGCAGCAAGGCGGTGCCCAGCACCGTCTTGCGATGGCCCAGCGCCCAGCGGATCACGCCGACGTAGCGCTCCGCCAGCCGGTCCAGCGAGCTTTCGAAGGTGTCCAGCATCCGCCCCAGCGGACCGCGGTGCTTGTCGCCGTGGTGGTGCGGGTCGTGCCAGATCGACGACAGCATAGGGTCCAGCGTGAAGCTGACCAGCATCGATATCAGCACCGCCACCGCCACGGTCAGGCCGAACTGGTGGAAGAACTTGCCGATGATGCCGCCCATGAAGCCCACCGGCAGGAACACCGCCACCACGGTCAGCGTGGTGGCCAGCACCGCCAGGCCGATTTCATTGGTGCCGTCCAGCGCCGCCTGGTAGTGGCTCTTGCCCAGGCCGGCGTGGCGCACGATGTTTTCGCGCACCACGATGGCGTCGTCGATCAACAGGCCGATGGACAGCGACAAGGCCAGCAGGGTCAGCATGTTCAGGGTGAAGCCGAACATCTGGATGGCGAACAGGGTGCCGATCAGCGACACCGGCAGAGTCAGGCCGGTGATCACCGTGCTGCGCCAGCTGCCCAGGAACAGGAAGACGATCAGCACGGTCAGGCCGGCGCCTTCCAGCAGCGTGGACTCCACATTGTGCAGCGATTTCTTCACGTCCTCGGCGGTGTCGTAGGTGTAGCGCACCTTGACCCCGGCCGGCATCTGGCTCTTCAGTTCCTCCACCCTGGCCTTGACGCCCTCGGCCACCTCCACCACATTGGCGCCGCGCGCGGCGCGCAGGTCCAGCGACACACCGGGCCGGCCGTCTATCAGCGAGATGCTGGACTGCTCGGCCTCGGTGTCGGCCACGGTGGCGATGTCCTCAAGCCGGATGGGCGCGCCGTTGCGGTAGCCCACCGCCAGCTGCGAGAAGTCGTCGGCGGACTTGAGCTTGCCGGCGACGCGGATCGCCCATTCCTTGCTGACCGCCGACACCGAGCCGGCGGGGAAGTCCTGGTTGGCGGCGCGCAGCGCGTCGGCCACGTCCTGCAAGGACAGGCCGGACGCTTCCAGCCGCACCGGGTCCACGTCGACGCGGATCTCGCGGCGCACGCCGCCGATCAGCTTGACGTCGCCGACGCCGGCCACCATCTGCAGCCGCTTCTTCAGCACCTTGTCCACCCAGGTGGTCAGTTCGCGCGGCCGGGTCTGGTCCGAGGTCAGCACCAGGGTCAGCATGGGGTTGTCGTTGGGGTCCACCTGGGACACGGTGGGCGCGGAGATCTCGCGGCGGAACTGGCCCTGGATGGCGCCTATCTTGTCCCGCACGTTCTGCACCGCCGACACCGGGTCCACCGACAGCTCGAACTCCACCACCACGGTGGAGTTGCCTTCCATCGAGTAAGAGCGGATTTCCTTGATGCCGTTGATGGTGTTGACCGCCTCTTCCACCGGCTTGGAGATTTCGCTTTCCACCACTTCCGGCGAGGCGCCGGGATAGTCGGTGGACACCAGGGCGATGGGGAAGCGGATGTCCGGCATTTCCTCCACCGCCAGCCGCTGCCAGGAAAACAAGCCCAGCACCACCAGCGTCATCATCAGCACGGCGGCGAAATAGGGATTGCGGACACTGATTCGGGTCAGCCACATGCTGCGCCCCTCCGCTTAGAGTTTGCCGCCGGGCAGGGAGACCGGATCGCCGGCCTTCACCCCCACCAGGTCCACGGCGATCACGTGCTCGCCCGGCTTGACGCCGGCCACCGCCGCCAGCCTGTCCGCCTCGGAGCGCAGCAACAGTTCCACCGGCCGCCGCTCCAGCCTGCCCTGGCGCGCCACCAGCACCCAGGGCTGGCCGTCCGGATCGTGGATGGCCGGCAGCGGCAGCACGATCTGGTCGCTGACCTGGCGCAGCACAATGCCGCCCTTGGCGAACTGGCCGGCCTTCAGCTTGTGTTCCGGGTTTTTCACGCGGATGTACAGGGTGAAGCTGCGGGTGCCCGCCACCGCCACCGGGTTGATGCGCACCACTTCGCCGCGCTGCGGCTCGGCCAGGCCGTCCACGCTGAAGCCGGCCTGCATGCCGGGCTGGACCTGCGAGATCAGCCGCGCCGGCACGGTGGCGGCGATTTCCAGCACCGAAAGGTCGGCGATGGCGAACAGCACCGCGTTCTTGCCGGCCACCTCGCCGGGGTTGATCTTGCGCTCGTAGACCACGCCGTCTATCGGCGCGCGGATCTGGGTGTCCGCCAGCAGCCGGCGCGCGCGCGCCAGTTGGGTGGCCTGGGCCTTGGCCTCGCCCTCCTTCACCCGGTAGTCGCTGTCGAATTCGTCATAGGCGATCTGCGAGATGAAGCCCTTGTGCAGCAGCTCGCGCTGCTTTTCCAGCTTGACCTTGGCCAGGCGCAGCCGCGCCTCGGTATTGGCCACCTGAGCGTTCTGTTCCGCCACCGATTGCGACAGCACTTCGGCGTCCAGCACCGCCAACACCTGGCCGCGCTTGACCGCCTCGCCCTCGCGCACGCGCACTTCCTTGACCCTGGCCTCCACCTCGGCGGCCACGGTGCCGCTGGTCAGCGCGTTCAGCGATCCGGTGAAGGCTATCGTCGCCGCCAGCACGCGCGGCTTGGCCGCCATCACGTCGGCAGTGGACAACGCCCGCGCCACCGGCGCGGAGGCCGCGGCCTTGCCGGCGGCGCCCTCCTTGGGCGGCTCTGACGGTTTGGCGCCGCAAGCCGCCAGCGCCAACGATAAGAGCGGGACTATGACAAATCGTGTGTTCATCTGTGTTGTTCTTTTCTGTGGTTGAGCCGCCCGCGACGCGGAGCTCGGACACGCGTGATCGGCCGCCGCGTCAGGCTCGGCGGCCGCGCATCCAGGACGATGAAACGACGCAAGACTCCCCCTTGCGCCGGCGCGGCCGGACCAGGGCCGCTCGGCATCATCCCACAGGCGTCGCCGCGGGATATGCCATTGTGTGGTCGTATTGTCTTGTTGTTGTGAAACGTGGGCGGACAAGCCGCAGTCAAGCATTTGGGCGGCCTGACTGCGGCCGCCCGTTATCATGCCACAACACTATCCATTAAACATATGTCATTGCACAAACTGCTCGGAGCCCACGATGCCCAACTTGGTCACCCCCAAACGCTGCGATTCCGCCAGCACCATCGCCACCGGTTCATACCCCGCGTCCTTGTTCGGCTTGATGTGAAACTCCGGCTGCGGCACCCGCGCCGCCGCTTCCGTCAGCTTCTTCTCCAAAGCCTCACGGTTCACCAAACGCTCCCCGTTCCACATGATCCCGTTGTCCGGCGCAATGTCGATCTGCACCACCACCGGCTTCTCCATCGGCTTCGCCGGACTGCTCACCGGCATGTCCAGCTTCACCGCGTGCGTCTGGATCGGAATCGTGATGATCAGCATGATCAGCAGCACCAGCATCACGTCAATCAGCGGTGTGGTGTTCATCTCCACCATCAGATCGTCGTCGGACGAGCCTACATTCATTCCCATCTTCGTTCTCCTTCGGTGACCTCGACCATCCTGCTGCGCGGCTCGATAGCTGCGTTACTCCGTGCTCGCTCCCTCGCTGTACAACTTGTACTATCTCGGTCGCTGTGCGCGGTGCGCCTTGCTCTCGTGCCGCTCGCTACGGTTTTTCGAGGTCACCGTTCAATTGCGCGGCGGCGGTTCGGTAATAAAGGCGATCTTCACAATCCCCGCCTGCTGCACCGCCAGCACGATCCGGCCTATCGGGCTGTACTTCGCCGCCAGGTCCCCGCGGATGTGCACTTCCGGCTGCGGATCCTTCTTCGCCTCCTTCACCAGCCTCGCCAGCAGTTCTTCCTGCGTCTTCACCGGCGTGGTGTTCCAGTAGATGGTGTTGCCGGTGTCCACGCCCAACACGATGTTCTCCGGCTTGGTCTGCGTCGGGATGTTGCTTTCCTTCGGCAAGGCCATCTTCACCGTCTGCGTCACCACCGGCACCGTGATCAGAAAGATGATCAGCAGCACCAGCATCACGTCCACCAGCGGCGTGGTGTTGATCGCGGACATCACCGCGTCTTCGTCGCCCTTGCCGTGGCCTTGGCCGAATCTTGCGTTGCGCCCTTTCATCGCCGCCGCCTCAGCGCGCGTTCAGCAGGCTGGCGTGCAGGCGGCCGGCCACCACCCGCACCATGTCCAGCACCAGCTTGTTGCGGCGCACCAGCCAGTTGTAACCCAGCACCGCCGGCACCGCCACGCCCAGGCCGATCGCGGTCATGATCAGCGCTTCGCCCACCGGGCCCGCCACTTTGTCGATCGACGCCTGACCGGACATGCCAATCGCGGTCAGCGCGTGGTAAATGCCCCAGACCGTGCCGAACAGGCCGACAAACGGCGCGGTGGAGCCAACGGTGGCCACTACCGACAGGCCGTTCTGCATATGGTGACTGGCGGAATCCACCGCGTCGGAGATCGCCATCGACACCCAGGTGTTGAGGTCGACCCGGCCGGCCAGTTCGCCCTTGTGTTCGGCCGCCGCGTCGATGCCGGCCGCCGCCACCGCGCTGAACATGCCTTCGTCGGCCAGTTCGCTGGCGCGTTTTTGCAGTTCCGCGCCGTGCGATTCCAGCAGCTCGCGGCCTTGCTTGAGCAGGCGGCGTTGTTCCAGCAGTTTGACGATGCCCACGTACCAGGTGGCCGCGGACATGATCAGCAGAATGATCAGGGTGCCGCGCGCGACGATGTCGCCTTGCGCCCACAGGGCGTCGATGCCGTACGGGTTGCTGGTCACGTGGGCGGTTTCGGCGGCCAGGGCGTTC
>NZ_LDUR01000042.1:0-40809 GCF_001043705.1 Chromobacterium sp. LK11 | reverse complement strand
GTACCACGAGTACATTCCGCTTTTTCGCCCGTTTCCGCCTTGTCTCGCCTTAGCTCGCGAGATCATAAACACGTTCTCAGGCGGTGGCGGCGCGGCCATTGGCCGGCTGACGCTTGAACAGTTCCCGGAAAACCGGGTAGATGTCGGAAGCCGAACGAATTTTCTGCATCGCGAACTGGCGGTTGCGTTCCTGCACCTTCAGGTATTCGTACCAGAGGTTTTGCGGCTCTCCTTCGGTGATCTCGATGTAGGCGAAGTACTGGCAGTAAGGCAGCAGGTCTTCCTCCATGATGCGGCCGCAGTTGGCGGAATCGCTGTCCCAGTTGTCGCCGTCGGACGCCTGGGCGGCGTAGATATTCCATTCGCTGCCGGCGTAGCGCTTCTTGACGATCTCCGCCATCAGATTGAGCGCAGAGGACACCACGGTGCCGCCGGATTCGCGCGAGTGGAAGAAATCCTCCTCGCTCACCTCCACCGCGCTGGTATGGTGGCGGATGAACACCACCTCGATCTTCTCGTAATTGCGCTGCAAGAACAGGTACAACAGGATGAAGAAGCGCTTGGCCATGTCCTTCTTCTGCTCGTCCATGGAGCCGGACACGTCCATGATGCAGAACATCACCGCCTGGCTGGTGGGCTTGGGCTGCTTGACCCGGTTGTTGTAGCGCAGGTCGAACGGGTCAATCCACGGAATGCTGGCGATGCGCTCGCGCAGCCGGTGAATGCTTTGCCGTTTTTCGCGGATTTCCAGAGTGTTGTCCTCGTCATCCTCCATCAGGGTGTCGAGTTCCTCCTCCGCGTCGCCCAGCGTCGCCATCGTCGGCGCGGCCATCGCCACCCGCCGCGCCAGCGCGCCGCGCAGCGAACGCACGATATTGATGTTGGCCGGCGTGCCGTCGTTGGTGTAGCCGGCGCGCACCGTCTTCATCTCCTCAATGCCCATCAGCTGGGTCTTGATCAGATTGGGCAGCGCCAAGTCGTCGAAGAACACGTTCATGAACTCTTCGCGCGACAGCTGGAACACGAAGTCGTCCTCGCCCTCGCCGTCCTGGCTGGCCTTGCTGCCGCCGCCGCCCCCGCCGCCCTGCGGCCGCGGCAAGCGGTCGCCTTTGACGAACTCCTCATTGCCCGGGTGCACGTTTTCCGTCATGCCGCCCTTGCCGTGGTGGAAAACGGGTTCGGAAATATCCTTTACCGGAATCGAGACCTTCTCCCCGCTCTCGATGTCGGTAATGCTGCGCCCCTTGACCGCCTTGGCGACGGCCTCCTTGATTTGGGCCTTGAAACGGCGCAGAAACCGTTCGCGGTTGACCGCGGACTTGTTCTTGCCGTTGAGGCGCCGATCGATGATGTGGGACATAAGCACCTCGCTTTGCCTGTGCCGGCGGCGGCCGCGCGCTGGCGGCCATCGCCTGGCTTGCTGTTGTTATCTATTCACCGCCCGGCCGCGCGGGCGATTTCCGGCGCCGCCCTGGCGGCGCCGGATCAGCGATGGCTTACGAGGACTTGCGCACTCGCAGATACCATTCGCACAACAGACGCACTTGCTTGGCGGTGTAGCCTTTCTCCACCATGCGGTTGACGAAGTCCTCGTGCTTCTTCGCGTCCTCGGCGCTGGCCTTGGCGTTGAAGGAGATCACCGGCAACAGCTCCTCGGTGTTGGAGAACATCTTCTTCTCGATCACCGTGCGCAGCTTCTCGTAGCTGGTCCAGGTGGGGTTCTTGCCGCCGTTGTTGGCCCGCGCCCGCAACACGAAGTTGACGATCTCGTTGCGGAAGTCTTTCGGGTTGGAAATCCCGGCCGGCTTCTCGATCTTCTCCAGCTCCGCGTTCAGGGAGGTGCGGTCGAAGATCTCGCCGGTGTCCTGATCACGGTACTCCTGATCCTGAATCCAGAAGTCCGCGAAGCTGACGTAGCGGTCGAAGATGTTCTGGCCGTATTCCGAGTAGCTTTCCAGATAAGCGGTTTGAATCTCCTTGCCGATGAACTCCACGTACTTGGGCGCCAGGTACTCCTTCAGGAAGGTCAGATACTTCTGCTCGGTTTCCGCCGGGAACTGCTCGCGCTCAACCTGCTGCTCGATCACGTACAAGAGGTGAACCGGGTTGGCGGCCACTTCGCTGTGATCGAAGTTGAACACCTTGGACAGAATCTTGTAGGCGAAGCGCGTGGACAAGCCGCTCATGCCCTCGTCCACCCCGGCGTAATCGCGGTATTCCTGGATGGATTTGGCCTTGGGATCCGTGTCTTTAAGATTGTCCCCGTCGTACACCTGCATCTTGCTGAACAGGCTGGAGTTTTCCGGCTCTTTCAGCCGCGACAGCACCGCGAACTGCGACATCATCTTCAACGTGCCCGGCGCGCACGGCGCGCGGCCCAGCGAAGAGTTGCGGATCAGCTTGTCGTAGATCTTGATCTCGTCGGACACGCGCAGGCAATACGGCACCTTGACGATGTAGATCCGGTCGAGGAAGGCCTCGTTGTTCTTGTTGTTGCGGAACTGCTTCCACTCGGACTCGTTGGAGTGGGCCAGGATCACGCCTTCGAACGGAATAGCGCCAAAGCCCTCGGTACCCTTGAAGTTGCCTTCCTGGGTGGCCGTCAGCAGCGGGTGCAAGACCTTGATCGGCGCCTTGAACATCTCCACGAATTCCAGCAAGCCCTGGTTGGCCAGGCACAAGCCGCCGGAGTAGCTGTAAGCGTCCGGATCGTCCTGCGCGTATTTCTCCAGCTTGCGGATATCCACCTTGCCCACCAGCGACGAAATGTCCTGGTTGTTCTCGTCGCCCGGCTCGGTCTTGGCCACCGCGATCTGCTTGAGCACCGACGGATAGCGTTTGACCACGCGGAACTGGCCGATGTCGCCGTTGAACTCATGCAGCCGCTTCACCGCCCACGGGCTGGGGATGCTCTTCAGATAACGGCGCGGAATGCCGTATTCCTCTTCCAGCAGCGCCCCGTCCTCGTCGTAGTTGAACAGCGCCAGCGGAGACTCGTTGACCGGGCTGCCTTTCAGGCAATAGAACGGCACCAGCTCCATCAGCTCTTTCAGCTTCTCGGCGATGGACGATTTGCCGCCGCCCACCGGGCCCAGCAAATAGAGGATCTGCTTCTTCTCTTCCAGGCCTTGCGCGGCGTGGCGGAAGTAGGACACCACCTGTTCGATCACCTCCTCGGTGCCGTAGAAATCACGGAACGCGGGATAGACCTTGATGACTTTGTTGGAAAAAATGCGGGACAGACGCGAATCGTGCCGAGTGTCCACCAGCTCCGGCTCGCCGATGGCGGCCAGCATGCGCTCTGCGGCGGTGGCGTAAGCGCCAGGGTCTTTCTTGCAGAGCTCCAGGTACTCCTGGATGGTGTACTCCTCCTCACGAGTCTTGTCGTAACGAGCAGCGTAGTGACTGAAGATATCCGGGTGCATGGCTCTCTCCTGGCAGGTAGCAGAGGCGCAAACGATATGCACGCGGCAACCGCTGCTCCCCTTGCTGAATTAGAGTATTCACATTGTTTCCGGCTTTCTTTTTCTGGGTATAGCATAACGCACAGCCTGGCAGGGCAAAACCGCGCCTGCACACAAAATATGAGATCGTGAGCCAGATTCAATACAAGTATTTGAAATGGATGGTGAATTCCGCCAGCTTTTTTTTGTAACGGGAGACGAGCGGCATGTAAGCGGGAGTAAACGGAAATCGGCCCAAAAAAAACGCTTTGAGAATCAAACGTTTCCAGCGTGGCGCTCGGAACATTTAGACCAAACCCGCGGGCGGACAAAGAGAAAGGAATATAAAGAATGCGCCGCGCCGGCGCGGCCGGCGGCGCTCAGCCTTTGCGCTGCACGATGCGCACGCCGATTTCATAGATGCGGCCGCGCTGCACCTCGTTGCAGCGCTTGACCTCCACCACCGCCTCCAGCGGCTTGCCCGGCATGCCGCCCACCCCCGGGGCCAGCACGATCACGGACAGGCGCTCGCCAAACTGCGGCACAAAGGACGAGCGCAGCGCCATGCCGTCCACCGACAGATCCACGCACTCGCCGTAATGGGTTTCGCCGCTGATCAAAGAACGGATGCGGGCCTTGCAGCCCATGCTGATGCGGCGCCCGCGCCGTCGATCCCGGTAAGGATCAAACGGCGACACCCGGCATCCTCCCGGCCTGATGCGCCGCCAGCCAGTGCAGGCCCACGATGGACTTGCTGTCGCAGATCGCCCCGCTCAGCGTCATCTCCATCGCCTGCGCCACCGGCACCGTCAACACCTCCAGGAACTCGCCCTCGTCCAGCCGGCTGCCCTGCTGGCTCAGCCCCTCCGCCAGGTAATAACTGATGCGCTCATTGGAATAGCCAATGCACGGATAGGCGGTGCCCAGATAAGTCCAGCGCTCCGCCGCGTAGCCGGTTTCCTCCAGCAGCTCCCGCCTTGCGGTGGCAGCCGGGTCTTCGTCCGGGTCTATCTTGCCGGCGGGAATCTCCACAAACTCGCGGCCGGCCGGATAACGGTACTGGCGCTCCAGCACCAGCTTGCCGTCCGGCGTCAGCGCCAGCACCGCCACCGCGCCGGGGTGCAAAATGTATTCGCGCGTGGACGCCGCGCCGTCCGGCAGCGCCACCTCGTCTTTATGAACCTTGAGAAAACCGCCCTGATATACCAGCTCCGACGACAACTGCTTTTCAACCAGATCCACAATCACCCCTTAAAGTGTTCTGCAATGCCTGCTTTTCCAGGCGCTGATCACCGCCCAGCGCCACAGCAGCCGCGTCAGCGCGTAGCCGATCACGCCAAAGGTCAGGCCCAGCGCCGGCAATCCCACCAGCAAGGGCCAGCCCAGCTCCGCCAGCCAGTTCAGGCAGGCGTGCCACCAATCCGGCAAGCTCATCCGGTCCCAATTGGGCGGCGGCGTCATTGTACCCGCAGCCGGATTGCCCAGTAAAAGCTTGCCATAAGCATAAGCCAGAAAATACAGCGGCAATACGGTCAAAGGGTTAGTGTACAGCGTGATCAACACCGCCACCGGCAGATTCACCCGCATCAGCAAAGCCAGCGCCACCGCCGTCACCTTCTGCGTGGGGCCCGGCATCAGGCCGGCGAACAAACCCACCGCCACCCCCATGGCCACCTTGCGCCGGTTCAGCGACCAATACGCCGGCCGGTCAAGGTAAGGCGCCAGCCGGCGCAGGCCCGGCTTTTGAAACCAGTGGTGCCGGTAAGCAACCCATTTACGTATCTTGCGTCTAAGCCAAGTCATCTGGAATGTTTTTACCCCTGTCCGCGCTCGTTGCCGTTAAACCACACTCATCGGCGGGGAAAGCGCGAAAAGCTTGTCAAAGCCACGACGATAATTTAAACAAGCGTTTGAATGAATTTGCCGCCCAAGCGCAGGGCGCTTTCAACCACAACAGACCTGGACCGGCCAGGCCGCGCAACATTACAGGAGAGACCCATGCCTGCATACCAAGCCCCGCTGCGGGATTTCGATTTCGTGCTTCACGAGCTGATCAAGGTACAGGACATCATCCCCACCCTGCCCGGCTACGAAGAAGCCACCAAGGACATCTTCCGCTCCTATCTGGAAGCCGCCGCCCAATTCTGTGAAAGCGAACTGGCGCCCCTGAACCGCCAGGGCGACGAAGAAGGCTGCCACTACGACAGCACCACCAAATCCGTCACCACCCCGCCCGGCTTCAAGGAAGCCTACCAGCAATACTGTGAACTCGGCTTCCCCGCGCTGGACTGCGACCCGGCCTACGGCGGCCAGGGCATGCCCAAAGCGCTGGGCTTCCCCATCATGGAAATGCAGTGCTCCAGCAACGTGGCCTGGTCCATGTACCCCGGCCTGTCCCACGGCGCGTATTCTGCCATTCATGCCCACGGAACCGAAGCGCAAAAAGCGACCTACCTGCCCAAACTGGTGGACGGCAGCTGGACCGGCACCATGTGCCTGACCGAACCGCACTGCGGCACCGACCTGGGCCTGCTCAAATCCCGCGCCGAACCCAACGGCGACGGCAGCTACAACATCACCGGCACCAAGATCTTCATCTCCGCCGGCGAACACGACCTCTCCGACAACATCATCCACCTGGTGCTGGCCCGCCTGCCGGACTCGCCCAAGGACGTGAAGGGCATCTCCCTGTTCATCGTGCCCAAGTTTCATGACGACGGCAGCCGCAACGCCGTAGCCTGCGGCAGCCTGGAACACAAGATGGGCATCAAGGCCAACGCCACCGCGGTGATCAACCTGGACGGCGCCAAGGGCTATCTGATCGGCGAACCCAACAAGGGCCTGTCCTGCATGTTCACCATGATGAACGCCGCCCGCCTGGGCTGCGGCATGCAAGGCCTGGGCATAGGCGAAGCCTCCTTCCAGGGCGCGCTGGCCTACGCCCGCGAACGCCTGCAAATGCGCTCGCTGACCGGCGACAAATGCCCGGACAAGCCGGCGGACCCCATCATCGTCCACCCGGACGTGCGCCGCATGCTGCTGACCCAGAAAGCCTACACCGAGGCCGGCCGCGCGCTGACCACCCTGCTGGCGCTGCAACTGGACATTGAAGACAAACACCCGGACGCCGACGCCCGCCAGGACGCCGCCGACCTCGTCGCCCTGCTCACCCCGGTGGCCAAGGCCTTCATGACCGACAACGGCTACGAAGCCGCCAACCTGGGCATGCAAGTGTTCGGCGGCCACGGCTACATCCGCGAATGGGGCATGGAACAACTGGTGCGCGACTGCCGCATCTCCCAGATCTACGAAGGTACCAACGGCATCCAGGCCATCGACCTCTTGGGCCGCAAAGTGCTGATGGACCAGGGCCAGAAGCTGCGCAAGTTCACCAAGCAGATCCACAAGTTCTGCCAGGCCAATGAAGGCAACGACAAGCTGGCCGACTACGTGGCCCCGCTGTCCAAGCTGCTGAAAGACGTGGGCGAAGTGACCATGGGCATAGGCATGGCCGGCATGCAGAACCGCGACGAAGCCGGCGCGGCCGCCACCGACTACCTGCGCCTGATCGGCCACCTCAGCTACGCCTGGCTGTGGGCGCGGATGGCGGAAGTGGCTCATTCCAAGCTGGGCGGGGGCGAAGACGCCTTCTACCAGGCCAAAATCCTGACCGGCCGCTTCTACATGAGCAAGCTGTTCCCGGAAGTGCACAGCCTGCTGGCCAAGCTCAAGGCCGGCGCCAAGCCCTTGATGGAGCTGCAGGACGAGCACTTCGCGTTCTGAACCACTTTAGAGTGTGAAACGAAAACGGCCCCTAGGGGCCGTTTTTTCATGGCGAACGCGCTCAGCGCTGACGGCCCCGGCCGCGCTTCTTGCGCCGCTGTTGCTGTTGCGCCTCCGCCAACTGCTCCAGGCATAGATAAAGCTGCTGCACCGCCTCAACATGCTGCGCCAGATCAACACGCTCCACCGCCAGGTTCAGCAGCATCTCCAGATAATTGAAGAAGCCCTTGCACAGGCCGATGCGGTAACTCTTGTCGGCAAAATCCATATCGCTGGCGATACGGAACAACAGCCCGCGCGCCGCGTGCTGGCGATTGTTCTTCAACAGCTGCGCCAGATGCGCCGCGTACTGACGGCCAATGGCGCAGGCCTCGAAATAATCCTGGGGCTCCGCCGGCTGCCAGTAATGCGGATAGGTACGGCCCGGCACGCGGCGGACAAAGGGCAGACGGAGGTCTTTGGCTTCGCTGGAGGGGAAGCGGTAGCGGGAACGGCGGGGTTTAGAGAAATCAGACATGGGCAACCTCTTGCTAGAAGTGCGTGAAAACCAGCAGCTGCCGGTCAGGCAGACGCAACGCAAGTTTGGAAAACGTGCTGAAAACAGCACCTCGCCTGCAGTCGATGGGTTCTCACGGCCCAGTGCCGGGATGAAACGGCACGGAGGGATTGTTGCTTAGCACGATGGTAAGGGTCAAGAGAAATGGCCACTAAGCAGCAATACCGGATGCCAAAAATAATTACCAACCCAAAAGTAATGACATTGAAATAAAAAGACTGATATCATTGGATAGTTTAAAAATATTAGTAATTCCTATTTAAAAAAACAACTGTGCATATTAGCACTAGAATTTTAAACGAAAATGCCAATCGCCATATTCTTACGCACATCAAAAACACACTCTCTCTATCGAGATGCGATTATTCACTCACTTGCTACAGGAGTAGGAACCCATGCTTTGATATGCTCAGGTTTTTTTCAAGAAAACAAAGGAACACCCAAGGGAAAATCAACATATCAAGCATCTTTGGAACCAGGCTTCATCGCTGCTCTCAAAAAAAACAAAATTCAGCTAGATACAATCGGAATACATAACAAAGCATGGATGCCATCATACATAAATTTTTATAACAATCTAAAAAATAATGGGGTAAAAATCACCCCATACATTATGAAAAAATTTCAATGGCACGCAAAAGTGTTTTTATTAAAACACAACGAAGAACCAATTTTCGGAATTATAGGTAGCAGCAACTTAACTGCAAATGCATTTGGAGTTTCCAACAATCCTGCTCTACCTACTGACAGCCCCCACCCTCCAAATGCATTCAACTATGAATGTGACATTTATCTTTGGAGCAAAAAATACCCAAAACTTACCAAGGAAATAAAAAAACTAATAACCAACGAACACACAAAAAAACAAATAATTATTACAAAATACAAGAAACAAGACAATTACAACATATCAATCGAAACAAGGCTTAGCAACATTGAGAAAGAAATATTAACATCACCTGGCATAGAAAAAATCACCATCTAGATCCCCTTAATTTTTGTGAGAAAAAAAATGGATAGACATCTACTCCACAAGGTAAACTGCGTAGCCTAATTAAGTGAATGCCGTTTTCAATCGCTCACCTAACCTTGAATATCTCAAAAAACCCCAGCGCCCGCGCATCGCCGGCATAAGCAACATTGATCCGCAGCCAGTCGTTATCCTCGCCGCCGGGCATGAAGCCGCTGCCCGGCGATAGCAGCACGTCGCGCTTGGCGGCTTCCGCCTGCATATCCTCAAAGCTGTGACGGCCGGTGCGTGCCCAGACGAACATGCCGCCCTGCGGCTCGGCGAATACCTGCCAGCCGTTGGCTTCCAGCGTTTGCAGCGTGGCGGCCATTTGCCGGTTCAGCCGCAGCCGCAGCCTTTGCGTCAGCTTGCGGTAAGCGCCGCTGGACAAGAGCTGGGCCGCCACGCATTCGGCAAAGCGCTGGGTGCCGATGCCGGTGTACATCTTGATATTGGCCAGCTGGCGGATCAGCTCCGGCTGGGCCAGCACATAGCCGACGCGCAGCGAACAGCTGAGGGTTTTGGAGAAGCTGGACACGTAGATCACCTGCCGCAGCGAATCCAGCGCCGCCAGCCGCACGCCGGGGAGGTTCTGGAAATCCGCGTAGATGTCGTCTTCCACAATCAGGAAGTCGTGGGCCTCGGCCAGTTGCAGCAGGCGGTGCGCCACCGCCGGCGTCACACAGGTGCCGGTGGGGTTGTGGAACAGGCTGTTGATGAACAGGCATTTGGGCCGATGCCGGGCCAGGATGGCTTCCAGCGCCGCCAGGTCCGGCCCGTTGCCGGCGCGCGGCACCGCCAGCATTTCTATACCGTGGAATTTCAGCAGGTTGAACAGATTGTAGTAGCCGGGGCTTTCCACCAGCACGGTGTCGCCGGGCTTGAGCAGCGCGCGCGCCAACAGGTCCAGCGCGTGGCTGCCGCCGTTGGTGGTAAGGATTTGCTCCTGCTCCACATAGATGTCGATCTGGCGCAGCCGCTGCTGCAGTTGTCGGCGCAAGGCCGGCAGGCCCAGCGGGGTACTGTAGTCGAACAGGTCCGACGGCTGGCAGCGGGTGATGTGGCGGATGGCGTAGCCCAGTTCTTCCTGGTCCCGCCAACTGTCCGGCACCCAGCCGCAACCCAGCTTCAGCTGCTCGCCGCTGTCGCTGAACTGGCCCCAGGCCGGCTCCATGGTTTCCCGCCATTCGCTTTCCTCGCGGCCCGGCGGCGCTGCCACGAAGAAGCCGGCGCCGTGACGCGATTCCAGCAGACCCAGCGCCACCAGCCTATCGTAGGCGTCGATCACGCAGGATTGGCTGAGCTGCTGCTCCTTGGCCAGTTGGCGGATGGAGGGCAGCCGGGTGCCGGGGCGGACGCGGCTGCGCCGTATCCAGGCGCGCAGTTGATCGGCGATTTGTTGCGCCAGCGGCTGCCGGCTGGCGCGGTCGAGTTCTAGCCGCATGGCGGGCTCACTGTTTGCTGATAACGAGCAAACAGTTAAGCGCAAATGACTGTCGCTGTCACTTGTTGTCGTCATAGGCCGGCCGGATAGTGGTGTGCCGCGCGGCCCGCCGCGCTCTCCTCATCGCCAGGCCATAGCTTATGACTGTTCCACTGTTCGCCCCCACTGTTCGCTCCACCGCCTCCCTGTTATTCCCGGAGGCC
Source organism: Chromobacterium sp. LK11 (assembly GCF_001043705.1). Classification (NCBI taxonomy): domain Bacteria; kingdom Pseudomonadati; phylum Pseudomonadota; class Betaproteobacteria; order Neisseriales; family Chromobacteriaceae; genus Chromobacterium; species Chromobacterium sp. LK11. The sequence goes on along the minus strand of NZ_LDUR01000042.1, from coordinate 30,371 downwards.
GCATGAACGCGCGCCGCCACCCTGCCCGGCTGGCCTTCGGCCTGTGCCTGATCACTTGCGCGGTGAATCTGCAAGCGCCGCTGTACACCGCTTATGCGCAGCTGGCCGGCCAGGGCGCGGCGGCCACCGCCACCGCGTTTTCCGCCTATGTGCTGGGAGTGTTGCCGGTGCTGTTGGCGCTAGGCGGCCTGCCGGACCGGCTGGGGCGTAAGCCCTTGATCCTGGCGGCGCTGACGCTGGCGATGCTGGCCACCGCCGTCATGGCCTTGTGGCCGCGGCTGGAGGCCTTGGCCGTGGCGCGTTTTCTGCTGGGCTGCGGCACCGCGCTGGCTTCCGCCGCCGGCGCTGCTTATATGAGCGAGCTGATGGCTGAGCCGGACGGCCGCCGCGCCACGCTGTGGGTGACGGCCAGCACTTCGCTGGGCTTCGGCCTGGGCGCGGCGCTGACCAGCCTGTGCCTGCTGTGGCAAAGCACGCTGACGCCGGCCAGCTTCTGGCTGCACCTGGCGCTGGCCGCCGCGGCGCTGCTGGCGGTGGCCGGGCTGCCGGACCCGGCCCCGCGCGGCCGCCATACGGCAATGCTGCGCCCGCCTTATTTCCCGGCCGGCAGCCTACCCTTCGGCTTGGCCATTCTGCTGGCCTGGGCGGCGGTGGGGCTGGTGATCGCCTTATTGCCTTCGGTGCTGGCCGCGCACGGGCTGGCGCGCTGGTCCGGTTTTTCCACTTTCACCGTGATCAGCTGCGGCCTGTTGTTCCAGCCGCTAGCCCGCGCGATGCCGCCTAGCCGGGCGGCCCGCCTGGGCATGCTGGTGCTGCCGCCCAGCTACGCGCTGCTGGCCTGGGGCGCAACCCAGGGTTCGCTGGCGGCGGTGCTGCTGGGCGCACTGGGCGCGAGCAGTTCCTGCTACGGCTTCACTTATCTGGGCGGCTTGTCCGCGGTGAACGCGCTGGCCGGCGCGGAGAAACCGCGCGCCAGCGCCGGTTTCTTTCTGTTGGCTTATATCGGCTTCAGCCTGCCGGTGATCTTCACCGGCCTGCTGCTGGACCGCCTGGGCGCGCCCATGGCCTTGCTGCTGTTCGGCCTGGCGCTGGCCGCCGGCGCGGCCATGGTGGCGCCGGCGATTGGACGGAGCGCAGCGGCAAACGACGTCACGCCCGCCATGGCCACGGCCAACCGGCGGGATTAGCCGATTAGTCCAGCCAGACCGCTCAGTTCACCGGATAGGCGGTCAGCAAGACCCAACTGCCCCGCACCACTTCAAAATCCAGTTGCACGCTGGAGAATTGCGAGCGGGTCTGCGCGGTGCACCTGCCCGTGGCGTCCGCAGCGGTGCAGCTATAGCCGCCTATCTTGTCCTTCTTCAGCACGCTGTAGACGGTGACGCTCTGGCGGGCGTGGTTGCCGGAACACTGGACGGCGACGCCGGTGTATTTCTTGGGGTCCACGTAGTTGTTCCAGAAGCCGGTGTATTCCTCCACGCTGGTGAACAGGGTCTTGCCCACCTGGCTGGTGCCGGCCGGCGGGGTGGCGCCGTAGATGTGCTGGTTGAGGTGGCCGCCCGCCGCATTGTTGTTGGCGGACACGCCGCTGGTCTTGACGCTGGGGATGGCCCGGCATTCGACGGCGTGGGCCAGATTGGACAGGGCAAAAAACGCATCGCCAAATAGTTGGCATCAAAATATTTCACCAACAGAATATATAAATCGCAATTAGATAATTAAATCTCAAAGCCCACACTATTTGCCTGCCCCATATTCACCGCTGGTTTTTCGTACTCACAATAGCATCGCTATGTGTGCATTTTGTCCTTGCTTTGTTTTTTATGTGCAGCCGGGGGAAATTAATATCAAAAACTCGGACTCCAAATCAGGACCGTCATAATTTATGCACATGATTACTCATCATTTTCTGCGGCGACGACACGCGATGCGGCATCAAATGCATGAGATTGACGGCGATTGGTTTTTGCTCTGGTTTTTCGCTAAACACCAACAGAGGATTCCCCATGGAAGTCAAATTTGGCAAAAAGAATGAGCCCTCGTTTTTTCTGGAAAAAAGCAAGGATTTAATTGCCGTACGCACTCGGGACAATCAGCCCATTTCCACCAAGCTCAGTGCCACGGTGCCGTCCGGCATCGCCAGTGGCGAGTTGGTATTGCAGTTTCCGGATGCGGGTTTGGAGGTGTATCGAGTTCCGCCGGGCCAGCAATCCGTCAATACGCGAAAAACCAGCTTGCGCGGTTTGCCCGAGGTGCGTTTCGCCGGCAGCGCGCTGGTTGACCGGCTCACTGGCGAGCCGGTGGTTTACACCGAGAACATTTTCATCAAGTTTATTGATTCGCTGGATGAGCAAAGCTGCTTGGCCATCCTCCACGCCGCCGGCCTCACGGTGAAGCAGCGGCCGGGCTACGCCGCCAACGCTTATTTTGCCGCGGCCAAGGAAGGCAGCGGCACACTGGTGTTTCAAACCGCGCTGGATTTGCTGCAGCGCAAGGAGGTGGAGTATTGCCACCCTGAGCTGCTGCGCCAGCGCAAGCGGCGCGCCATTCATCCGAATCAGTGGCATCTGAAGAAAACCACGGTCAGTTATCAGGCGGAAATCGACGCCAGCGCCAATGTGGAGGCGGCGCATCGCCTGAGTCAGGGCGAAGGGATTGTGATCGCGGTGATCGACGACGGCGTGGATATCGAGCATCCGGAGTTTGCCGAGCCGGGCAAGATCGTGGCGCCGGCGGATGTCAGCGATCCCGCCGCCAGCACGGACCCCCGGCCCAAACAGGCGTGGGACAACCATGGCACGGCGGTGGCGGGCGTGGCTTGCGCCAGCGGCCGCTACGGCGCCAGCGGGGTGGCCCCCAAGGCGCGGCTGATGCCGATCCGCCTGGCCAGCGATTTGGGTTCGATGGCGGAGGCCTTCTCTTTCTTATGGGCGGCCAATCACGGCGCCGACATTATTTGTTGTAGTTGGGGGCCAAGGGACGGCGCTTGGTTCGACCCGACCGACCCGCTGCACCACCAAGTGGCGGCCTTGCCGGCGAGCACGCGGCTGGCGCTGGATTACGCCGTCCAGCAAGGACGAGGCGGCAAGGGTTGCGTGATCTTTTTTGCGGCCGGCAATGGCAATGAAAGCGTGGATAACGATGGTTACGCCAGCTACGAAAAGGTGACGGCGGTGGCGGCTTGCAATGAGTACAGCCGGCGCAGCGTCTATAGCGATTACGGCCAGGCGGTCTGGTGCGCTTTTCCCAGCGCCGATTTTTCGCACCCGGACCCGAGCATTCGGCCGGAACCGGAGCCGGATAGCCGGCCGCCACGCAGCCGCGGCATCTGGACTTCGGATCGCAGCGGCGGGGCCGGCTACAATTCCGGCAGCATCGACAGCGGGGACCAGTGGGGTAATTACACCGATGATTTTGGCGGCACTTCCAGCGCCTGCCCCGGCGCGGCGGGGGTAGCGGCCTTGATCCTGGCGGCACATCCGGCCTTGGGCTGGCAGGAGGTGCGCAACATCATCGCGCAGAGTTGCGACAAAATTGCGCACCCCGGCGATGGCGAAGGCGGCCAGTACGATGGCAAGGGCCATAGCCGTTTTTACGGCTATGGCCGGGTGAACGCCGAAAACGCGGTACTTATCGCCAAGCGGCTGGCCCAGGCCAAGCCGCAGCCCGCGCCGGCCCTGCCCGTCGATTGATCCGCCGCGGCGGCGCGCCTTCAGTCGGCAGGCGGCTTGACGGCGCGCAGCACAGCCGCCGCCAGGGTGCGCAGCAGTAATTCGCATGACGCGGCCCCGGCGTCCAGCACGCCAACGGAGCGCGGGCCCAGGCGGGCGGCGCGTCCCAACCGAGCCTGCATCATGCGGGTGGATTCCAAACCCTGGGCCGCCGCCGCTTGCATCGCCTGCAGACACTGCGACCAGCCCTCCCCGCTGGCCAAGGCTTGCTGGTAGGCGTCCCGTGCTGGCAGCAACACGTCAACCAGGGTTTTGTCGCCGGCGCGCGCGCCGCCCATGTCCAGCACCGCCTCGGTGCCGGCGGCCAGCGCCGCGCCGAAGCCGGCGGCATCCAGCCAGGGCCGAGAATCCAGCGTGTCCGCCATGGCCAGGAACAGGCTGCCGTACAGCGGCCCCATCGAGCCGCCGATGTCGTCCATCAGGCTGCGGGCCAGCAGCTGCAATGCCTGCGGCAGCGGCGGCAAAGCCGGCAAGGCGTCCAGCGATTGCCGGCACAGGCCAAAGCCCTTGCTCATATTGACGCCGTGGTCGCCGTCGCCAATCGCGCCGTCGATTTCGCTGAGGCGGTCGCGCTGGCTGCGAATGGTCTCTATCATCGCCGGCACCGCCTGGACGGTGGCGGCCCACGGCAGGCTTGCGTCCGGGCTCAACATGGCAGCGCTCCCACCGTCAAGGCCGGGGATTGGCAGGGGTGGTCCAGGCCGGCGGTCAGTTCCGGCGTCAGCTTCATCAGAGTGACGCTGGCGCCCATCATCTCCAGCGCGGTGAAGTAATTGCCCACCAGCGGCCGGTCCACCTGGATGCCGCGCACCTGCAGTTGAGCGGATAGCTCGCCGTAGAGAATGTATTGCTCCATCAACGGGGTGGCGCCCATGCCGGACAGGAGCAAGGCCGCCCGGTCGCCGCGCCGCAGCGGCAGGTCCGCGAGCAGGGTTTCCAGCATCAGTTCCGCCATTTGTCTGGCGCTGGCGGTGGGCAGCACCTGGACGCCGGGCTCGCCGTGGTGGCCAATGCCCACTTCCATTTGACCGTCGGCGATGTGGAAATTGGCCTTGCCCGCCGCCGGAATGGTGCAGGCGGACAAGCCGATGCCCATGCTGCGGGTGTGAGCGATGGCCTGGCGCGCGGCGTCCGCCACCTGTTGCAGGCTGCCGCCCTCGGCGGCGCGGGCCGCGGCCACCTTCCACATCAGGATTTCTCCCGCCACGCCTCGCCTGCGTTCGCTCTCATTGGCCGGCGCGGAGGGCACGTCGTCGTTGGCCACCACCGCCGCTACCCTCACGCCGGCCTGCTCGGCCAGGCGCATCGCCATTTTCACGTTCATATTGTCGCCGGCGTAATTGCCGTACAGGCAGACCACGCCCGCGCCGTCGTCTGCGGCGGCGAAGGCGTCGGCAAAGCTCTTGGCGCTGGGCGAGGAAAACACCTCGCCCACGGCCACGGCGTCCAGCAGATGACGCCCCAGATAGCCGAGAAAAGCCGGCTCGTGACCGGAGCCGCCGCCGCTGACGATGCCGACGCGGCCCGGCTCACCGGCGTAAATGGATTTGAGCACTCGCGGGTTGGCGGTGGCGGCGACGCTGTCGCCATGCGCGGCCAGGAAGCCGATCAACATGTCTTCGACCATGCGATCGGGATGGTTGAGGATGCGGTTCATGGTGCAGCTCCTATAAGGCGGTGTAGCCGCCGTCTATCAGCAGGTTTTCGCCGGTGATCATCGCGGCGTGTTCGCTGGCCAGGTAGGCCGCCAGCGCGGCCACTTCGTCCGGGCGGACGAAGCGGCCCAGCGGTATCCGCCGCCGCATTTCCTCGCCCGCCGCGCCGGCCCAGGCCTGGCGGCCCAGTTCGGTGGCCACCACGGTGGGGGAAATGGCGTTGACGGTGACGCCGTAGGCCGCCCACTCCGCCGCCAGCACCCGGGTCAGCGCCACCAGGCCGGCCTTGCTGGCGCAGTAGGCGCTGTGGCGCTCCAGCGCCACCACGCTGGCCTGGGAGGCGATATTGACGATGCGGCCGCCGCCCTGCCCGCGCATCACGCGGCCGGCGGCCTGGGCCAGGAAGAACGGGGCCTTCAGATTCAGCGCCATGGTGGCGTCCCAAGCCGTTTCGGTGACGTCGTCGGCGCGGTCCAGCAGCGCAATGCCGGCGTTGTTGATCAGGATGTCCAGCCGCTGGCCCCACGCCCGCACCTGGCTCACCACTTGCTCGGCACTGCCGCTGACGCCGAGATCGGCCACCAGCGCCAGGTGACGCCGCGGGCCGCCGGCCAGCTGCGCCAGGCGTTGATGCACGCCGCCGCTGAGGTCCGCCAGCGCCACCGACGCGCCCAGTTCCGCCAGCCGTTCGGCGATGGCCAGGCCGATGCCGGCGGCGGCGCCGGTGACCAGGGCCACCTTGCCGTCAAGCTTGAAGCCGGCGTCCCAAGCCCGGTTTGCGCTTCCTTCCATTGCGTTCTCCATCAGGCCTCTCCCGGCAACAACATGACCTTGAGCGAGCGGTCGCCGCTGCGCACCAGGTCGAAACCTTCGCGAAAGCGCGCCAGCGGCAGCGCGTGGGTAACCACGCCCTGAGTGGGCAGGCTTTGGTCCAGGATGCCGTCGATCACGTGCGGGTAGCAGTAAGGCCCCAGGTGGGAGCCCAGGATGTCCAGCTCCTTGCGGTCGCTGATAATGCTCCAGTCTTCGCACACCGGATCCTTGAACACGCCCACTTCCACAAAACGGCCCAGTTTGCGCAGCATGGCCAGGCCCTGGCTGACGGATTTTGGATGGCCGGTGACTTCGATGTAGATGTCGCAGCCATAGCCGTCGGTCAGCCGTTTTACCTCGGCGTTCACGTCGTCGCGGCGCGGGTTCAGCGTCAGATCCGCGCCAAAGCTGCGCGCCAGTTCCAAACGGTCGTCGAACAGATCGAGCGCAATCAGCTTGCCCGGCCCGGCCTTGCGCGCGGCGCCGATAATGCCCAGGCCCAAGGTGCCGGCGCCGGACACCACCACCACGTCGCCCAGCTGGATCTGAGCGCGCTGCACCGCGTGGAAGGAACAGGCATAGGGTTCGATCAGCACAGCCTGCTCCAGCGGCAGCGCCTCCGGCACCCGGTAGGTGATCGCTTCCTTGGTGAATTTCATGTATTCGGCCATGCCGCCGTTGACGTTGTGCTGGAAGCCGTACAGATCGTGTTTCTCGCACATCCAGTACTGGCCGCGGCGGCAAAAACGGCAGGCCCAGCACGGCACGATCTGTTCGGAGATCACCCGCTCGCCCACGGCGAACTGCGTCACGCCGACGCCCAGCTTGACGATGCGGCCGATGAATTCATGGCCGGGTATCATCGGCGCCTTGATGTAGGCCGGCTGGTTCTCGTCGCCCCAGAAACTGGGCGCGCCGTCATAGGCTTTCAGATCTCCGGCGCAAATGCCGCAGCCTTCCACCTTGACCAGGATTTCACCCGGCCCCGGTTCAGGCACCGCCACGGTTTCCAGCCGGTAATCGCCCGGGGCGTAGGCCACCACCGCCTGCATGGCGGCGGGAATGAGGGTTTCGCTTGCGCTCATGGCCGCCTCCTTCAAGCGCCGGGCTTGAGTTTGGCCAGCAGCGCGTCGGCGTTGGCCGGGGTGATGGTGGTCCAGGGCACGTCGTAACGCTTGGCCGCGCCGCCGGCCCAGGGCATGGGTTTGGCGTATTCGCGCCAGATGTCGGAACGCGGCTGGTAAGACGGCCCCCTGACCGCGCGCAGGGCCAGGTCCAGCGCGCCCTGCGCCTGGGCCTTGGCGTCCTGGAAGAAACTGACCATCAAGGTGCCGTTTTTCACCGCCAGGATGCCGTCGCGAATGCCGTCGATGCCGGCGGCCGGCATCTTTCTGGGGTCCAGGCCCTTGCCGCGCACCGCTTCCAATCCGCCCAGCGCGATGTCGTCGTTCTGGCCGATCAGGCCGTTGATCTGGCCCGGCCGCGCGGTCAGCCAGTTTTCCATCAGCGTCAGCGCCTCCGCCCGCGACCAGTTGGCCGGCTTGCGCTCCAGCACCTTGATGCCGGGATAACGCGCCAGCGCCTTCTGGTTGCCCGCGCTGCGCTCCAGCTGCGCTGACTGGCCGATGGGGCCTTCCATGATCACCACATTGCCCTTGCCCTTCAGCGCCTTGGCCACGGCTTCGGCCTGCAGCTCGCCGGCCACGGTGTCGTTGTTGCCGATATAGGCGGTGAGCTGGTCGCCGTTGACGCGGGTATTGGACCCTATCACCGGAATCCTGGCGCGCGCGGCCTTGGCCACCGCTTCCGCCCCGGCGGCGATGTCGATGGGCACGAACAGGATGGCGTCGTACTTCTGGGTGATCATGGTGTCGAACTGGTTGTTCTGGGTCAGCGCGTCGTAGCGGCCGTCGAACACCGTGATCTGCACTGAACCGTCCTTCACCGCCGGATGCCGCTTCAGCGCGTCCACCCACATCTGCATGAATTCGCCCTTGAGTCCGTAAACCGCCGCGCCGATGCGCAGCGGCTGGGCCGCCCAGGCCGGGAGCGCCAGCGCGCAGAGCAGCGCCGCAGCGCCGAGTTTGAATCGTTGCATGCTCCATTCCTCCTTAATTAAGGGTGCGCCGCCACCGGCGCGGACTAGGCGTTTGGCTCAGGCTTGCCGGTGACGAGAACCGTCCAGCAACACCGCCGCCACGATGATCACGCCCTTGATCAACTGCTGGTAATAGGACGACACCCCCATCAGATCGAGCCCGTTGTTGATCACGCCTATGATCAGGGCGCCCATCACGGTGCCGACCACCGAACCGACGCCGCCGGACAGGCTGGCGCCGCCAATCACCACCGCGGCGATGGCGTCCAGCTCATAAGCCACGCCGGCCTGCGGCAACGCCGCTGTGGTGCGGGCGGTGAGGATGAGGCCGGCCAGCCCGGACAGGCCGCCGGCGATCAGGTAGACGCAGAAGGTGATCCAGCGGGTGCGGATGCCGCTGGTGCGCGCGCCTTTTTCATTGCCGCCCACGGCGTAGACGTAGCGGCCGAACACGGTGCGGGACAGCACGAACCAGGCTAGCGCCGCCACCAGCGCGAAGATCAGCACCGGCAGCGGCAGCCCGGCCCACTCGCCCTGGCCAAGCAGGCGGAAGCCGTCCGGCAGGCTGGAGACCGGCATGCCGTCGCTGTAGATGTAGGTCAGGCCGCGCGCGGCGCTGAGCATGCCCAGGGTGGCGACGAAGGACGGCACCGCCAGCCGCGCCACCAGCAGGCCGTTGACCGCGCCCAGCGCCAGGCCGCAGCCCAGGCCGGCCAGCAGCGCCGGAGCGACGCCGGCTTCCGGCCGGGTGGCCAGGCTGGCGGCCACCATGCCGGCGAAGGCCAGCACCGCGCCCACCGACAGATCAATGCCGCGGCTGAGAATGACGAAGGTCATGCCCACCGCCAGGATGCCGTTGATCGAGGTCTGGCGCAGGATGTTGGCCCAGTTGTCCCAGCTGAGGAAATACGGGCTGGCCAGGCTCAGCAGCAGACAAAGCAATAAGAGCGCGGCGACGATGCCGTAGCGCGACAGGGCGGCGCGCCAGCCGGCGCGTCCAGGCAGCCGCGCGGCGAAGGCCGACGCTTTGGGGCTCAGGGAATCGTCCATCGGTTTTCCTTTTCTGGTGATTTCTTGGTGACGGCGGCGCTCAGGAAGCCAGGTGCAGCAAACCCTGCTGGCTGGCCTCCGCCCCGTCCAGCATCGCCACCAGCCGGCCGGCCTTGAACACGGCGATGCGGTCGCTCAACTCCAGGATTTCCGGCGCTTCCGACGACACCAGCAGCACGGCGCCCCCGCCGCGGACAAACTCGTCCAGAAAGGCGTACACCTCGCGCTTGGCGCCTTCGTCGATGCCGCGGGTGGGCTCGTCGCACAGCAGGCAACGCGGCTGGGCGGCCAGGCAGCGGGCCAGCACCACTTTCTGTTGATTGCCGCCGCTCATCCGTCCGGCGGGCATGGCCGGCGAGGCGGCTTTGACTCGCAAACGCCGGCACAAGTCGGTCACCAGGGCCCGCTGCGCCGCGCGCCGCACCACGCCGCCACGCGCCAGCCGCGGCAGCACCGGATAGGAGATGTTGTCGGCCACCGAGGCCGACAGCACCAGCCCGCTGTCCTTGCGGTCCTCCGTCACCAGGGCCAAGCCGGCGCGGATGGCTCCGGCCGGGCTGGCCAGCACTTCGCGGCCGGCCAGCCGCACGCTGCCGCGCTGGCGCCGGCTCAAGCCGTACAGGCAGTTGAGCAGCTCGCTGCGGCCGGAACCCAGCAGGCCGTAGATGCCGACGATCTCGCCGGGCCGTACCGCCAGGCTGATGTCGTGAAACTCGCCGTCCCGCCCCAGCCCCTCCACCTGCAGCAACGGCTCGGCGCTGGCGGCCGGGCGGCGGCTGCGCTCGCCGCGCAGCTCCCGGCCCACGATCTGGCCCACCAGATGCGGGCGGTCGATATCGGCCAGCCGGCCGCTTTCGACGAAGGCGCCGTCGCGGAACACGGTGTAGCGGTCGGCAATCTCGAAAATCTCAGACAGGCGGTGCGACACATAGATGATGCCGGCGCCGTGGGCGGCCAGGCGGCGGACCGCGGCGAACAGCGCTTCGGTTTCCCGCTCTCCCAGCGAGGAGGTGGGTTCGTCCATGATCAGGATGTCGCTGTCGCGGTTGAAGGCCTTGGCGATTTCCACCAGCTGGGTCTGCGCCAGGCTCAGCCGCGACATCGGCCAGCGCGGGTCCAGATCGAAACCCAGCCGCTGCAACAGCGTCTCGGCCTCGGCCAACTGGCGGCGGCGGTCCACCAAGACGCCCCAGCGGCGCGGCTCGCGGCCCAGGGTCAGGTTTTCCGCCACGCTCATGCCCGGCACCGGCAGCAACTCCTGGGAGATCATGGCGATGCGCCGGTTCAGCGCCGCCAGCGGCGAGGCGAAATCCACCTCCCTCCCCCGCAGCCGCAGGCTGCCGCCGTCTCTGCGCAACAAGCCCATCACAATGCCCAGAAAGGTGGATTTGCCGGCGCCGTTGCCCCCGCACAGCGCATGCACGCTGCCGGCGCCCAGTTCCAGGCGGCCATTGCGCAGGGCCTCTACGCCGTTAAAGGACTTGGCAATGTCCGTTGCTTGCAACAGCACGCTCTCCATCTGCGCCTCCGCTAGAACAAATGATCAAAAACTGAACACATGCTACGCAGCGATTTTTGCCAAGGTCAATTCAAACCAGCGATACAACAATCGTGCACTGCAACGCAAATAGCTGTTATAAAATGAGAATATTTAGTTAAACACTTAAGTGACCGGCAAAATACCGCATGCTGCGCCTGCAATAAAAATTCGGTGTCTTTTGAGCAACAACAATGAACAACTTTTCAAATATTGAAATTACGTTCATTGTAATCAGCAGCAGCGCTAGCCGCGCTCCACCCCACCCAAGCCAAGGAGAGCCCGATGCATATCGCCATCGCTTGCGACGAGGCCGCGTTCGACCTCAAGGAAACCCTGCTGCGCCATCTGCATGCGCAAGGCCGCCAGGTCAGCGACTGCGGGGTGTACGACCGCCAGCCGGCGCTGTACGCCGACATCGCCATTCCCGTTGCCGAGCAAATCATCGCCGGCCGTTACAGCCATGCGGTGCTGTTGTGCGGCACCGGCATCGGCATGGCCATCGCCGCCAACAAGGTGCCGGGCATCCGCGCCGCGCAATGCCATGACACTTACTCCGCCGAGCGGGCCAAACGCAGCAACGACGCGCAGATCATCACCCTGGGCGCGCGCGTGGTGGGGCCGGAGCTGGCCAAACGCATCGTGGACACCTGGCTGGAGGCGCGGTTTGACGGCGGGGCGTCGCAGCCTAAACTGGACAGAATCCGTCAATACGAACAGGCCACTCCTCGCCGCGACGGCGGCGACGAGCCGAGCTGAGGCCAGACCACGCTCCGCCGATTTGGCATAAACTGGCGGCCCCGCCTCTGCCGGCGGCCTGACAAAGAGGAAGGCATGACTCAAGACGAGCTGACAGAACTGGCGACCCTTTATTACGTGGACAACCACACTCAGGAGGCGCTGGCCAAGCGCTTCGGCATTTCGCGCGCCACGGTCAGCCGCATGTTGCGCAAGGCTCAGGAAGAAGGCGTGGTGGAAATCCGCGTGCGCCAGCACCCGGCTTACGCCAACGGCCTGGAACAGGAGCTGCGCCAGCGCTTTGGCATCCAGCGCGCCATCATCGCCATCGATCATCAGGACGGCGACAAGCAACGCGCGCTGCTGGCGGCGCAGGTGGCCGCCTATCTGGACCAGACGCTGGACGACGGCATGGTGGTGGCGGTGGGCATGGGCCGCAACATCAGCGCGGTGTCCGACTACATTTCCACCCCCGCGCGGCGCGAGTGCGCGTTCATTTCCGCCATAGGCGGCGCTTACCGCGGCGGCGAGACCATGAACTCCGATCATATCTGCCGTCGGCTGGCGGCGCGTTTCGGCGGGGAAAGCGAAACGCTGTACGCGCCGGCGCTGATCCGGGATCCCGCGCTGCGGCAAAGCCTGCTGGAAAACGACACCGTGCGCCAGACGCTGGACCGCGCCCGCCGCGCCGATCTGGCGCTGATCGGCATCGGCGACTTGTCCGAGGACAGCAATATCGTGCGCATGGGCTGGTTCAGCCCGACCGAGATCGCGGAAGCCAAACGCAGCGGCGCCATCGGCGACGTGATGGGCTACGACTTCTTCGACATTTACGGCCAGCCGGCCGGCACGCCGCTGCAAGGCAGAATCGTGGGCCTTCATCTCGGAGACCTGGAGCGAATTCCCAATGTCGTCGCCATCGCCAGCGAGCAGTCCAAGGCCACGGCGCTGTTGGGCGCGCTGCGAACCGGGGTGATCGATACCCTGGCCACCACCACGGTCAACGCGATGACGGTGATCAGCCTGGACGACATCACCCGAAAAACGCTCGCGGTCTAATCCCCCAGCCTGTTGTTTCGCTTTCGCCGGCGGCAGAGACGCGCGGATGGTTTGATCTAGCCCAATCCGGCAACTATGTTTCAGCAAGGGCGGCCGCGCCGGCAGGGCGCGCCGCGCCGGAACATGCACAATCAGAACCGGGGAGCGCTCCATGCTGCACCAGTTGACCGTCAAGCAAAAACTGCTGGCCGGCTTTGGCCTGCTGATCATTCTGATCGCCATCATCGTGGCGGTGGCGATGATGAAGTTGAACACCATAGGCGACAAGATCCGCGATGTGACCGAGGACCGCTATCCCAAGATCGTGCTGTCCAACAAGATCAGCGTCACCACGCTGGACATCGGCCGCTCCATCCGCAACGCCATCATTGTGCAGACTTCGGAGGAGACCGAGACCCATATCAAGAAGGTGGAAGAGCTGCGCGCCGCCAACGCCGTCAATATGGACCAGATGGAAAAACTGCTGTCCACGCCCAAGGGCAAGGAGCTGTTCGACAAGCTCAAGGCAGCCAGCTCCAATCTGGGCGGCCAGTTCGAACCCTTGTACGCCTTGGCGCGCGCCAACAAGAACGAGGAAGCCAAAGCCTTTCTGATGAAAACCTTCGCGCCGGCCAACAACGTGTTTTTGAAATCCTTGAAAGAGATGGCGGACTTTCAGGAAGACTTGATGCAAAAGTCGATCGAGGACAGCAAGGCCGCGCAGAGCGAGGCGGTGACGGTGTTGATCACGGTGGCGGTGATCGCCTTGATCGCCGCGGTGGCGATTGCGATGTTCATCGCCAATCTGGTGACGGTGCCGCTGAAGAAATCCGCGCAGCTGGTGCGCAATATCAAGCAGGGAGATTTGTCCGGCCACGATGAGCGGATTCCGGACGCGCGCGACGAGGCCATCGCCATGGCCAAGGACATCCAGGAGATGCGCCAGGGCCTGCGCGAGGTGGTGGCCAGCATCCAGAAAAACGCCAACGAGGTGTCGGACTCCGCTCACGAGCTGGCCAGCATGTCCGAGCAGGTGGCCCACGGCGCGCAGCGCCAGTCCGAGGCCACCTCCGAAGCCGCCGCCACCATCGAGGAACTGACGGTCAGCATCAACCACGTGGCGGACAATTCCAACGAGGCTTCGCGCCAGGCGGCGATGGCCGGCGATCTGGCCAGCCGCGGCGGCCATGCGGTGAAGGCGTCGGTGGGCAATATCGAATCGGTGTCGTCCTCGGTGGCGGCCACCTCGGACCAGATGAAGGGTCTGACCCAGGAAGTGCAGAAGATAGGCAATATCGTCACGGTGATCCGCGACGTGGCGGACCAGACCAATTTGCTGGCCTTGAACGCGGCGATCGAGGCGGCGCGCGCCGGCGAGATGGGCCGCGGCTTCGCCGTGGTGGCGGACGAGGTGCGCAAGCTGGCCGAGCGCACCGCCAGTTCCGCTCAGGAAATCACCCAGATGATCGGTTCGATTCAGGGCAGCGCCAACCGGGTGGTGGGCAGCATGGAGCAGAGCCTGACCAGCGTGGGCACGGTGTCCGACGGCGCCGGCCAGGCCACCGATTCCATGCAGGAGATTGAGGGCAGCACCCATTCCATCGTGCAATCCATCGGCAACATCACCAGCGCGTTGAGCGAGCAGCGCACCGCCAGCCTGAACCTGGCGCAGAGCATGGAGCGAGTGTCGCAGATGGCGGAGGAAAACAGCGCCACGGTGGAGGAGCTGGCCACCACCTCCAGCCAGCTCAACGCGCTGGCGCAGAACCTGCAGGGCGTGACCGCGCGCTTCCGGCTGTAGCGCCCTCTTCCCGCCCGCCGCTTAACTAGCGGCCGCGGCGCAGAACGTTTCCTGCAAATGCCGCCAGCGCGGCGCGCCGGCCGCGTCGCGCTCGAACACCGCGGTGGCCAGGCGCAGGCTGCTCAATTGGCCGCCCTGGCGTTGCGTTTCGCGATACGCCACCGTCGCGCCGCCGGCGTGCTCGTCCAGCAAAACCAATTGGTCCACCACGATCTCCAGCCCGGGCTTGCCGCCGCCGGCTGCGGCGAACAGCCGCCGCAGCGCGTCCCGGTCCAGTTGCCCGCCGCTGGGCGTCACCATGGAAAAACGCGGCGAGAAGCGCGCCATCAAGGCCTCCAGCGCGGCGGCGTCCGCCGGGCCGGCGAACCATTGCCGGATGGCGACATGGGCGGTAATCACTTCGTCGAAATAAGGCTTGCTGTCAGTCATAAGACTCTCTCTCAGTGGCTGGGCCGCAGCAGAGCCAGCACCGCCGGGGTGTGGATGCGCAGCACGAAAACCGCCGGCGCCAGGGTCAGGCCGGCGGCGATGAAGAAACAGGCTTGGTAGACCTGGGCGCCGGCCGTCGGCGCGCCGCTGTAATGAGTCAGCGCGTTCAACAGCAGGCTGATCAAGGCCACGCCCAGGCCGAAGCTGAATTGGCGATTGATGTTCCACAGCGCGCTGGCCTGCCGCAGTTCGGATTCCGCGATGTCCAGGAAGGCCGCGCTCTGCGCCGCGCTGCTGCACAGGCTGCCGCCGAAGCCCATCATGGCGTAAGCCGCGATCAGCGGCCACGGCCCGCGGACGCCCAAGGCCAGCAGCGCGATGCCGGCGCTCTGGAACAACATGCCCAGCAGCAGCAAGGGCTTGGGGCCGCCATGGTTGAAACGGCCGCGGGTCAGGCTGATCGCCAGCGCCGAGGCCAGCGCCCAGGGCAGCATCAGGCCGCCGGCGGCGGCGGCGCTCAGCTTGAGCACCTCTTGCAGATAGAGCATCGCCGCCAGGCTGACGCCCATGAACACGCCGGGCACGAACAGATAAACCAGCATGGCGGTGCGCAGCAAGCGCCCGCGCAACAGGGTCAGCTTCAGCACCGGCTCGGCCTTGCCGGCGGCGGCGCGCGCGTAGCCGGCCAGCGCGGCGACGGCCAATAGCAGCGCAACGACGCCGCGCGGCAGCTGGCCGCTTTCGCCCAGCCAGGTCAAGGCCAGCAGCAGCGAGGCCATGCCGGTGGCCAGCAGCGCCAGGCCGGACAGGTCCAGCGCGCCGCGCCGCGCCGGCGTTTGGTCCGCCGGCAGCCAGCGCGCCGCCAGCCAAAGCGTCAGCAGGGCCAGCGGCGCGCTGGCCAGCAAGGTCCAACGCCAGGACAGCGCGTCCACGATCACCCCGCCCAGCGCCGGAGACAGCGCCGGCACGATCAGCGCGACGCCCATGATCAGGGCGGTGAGCCGGGCGCGCAGCGCCGGCGGGTAATGCCGGTAAACCATAGCCTGGCCGACGGGAATCAGCAGGCCGCCGCCCAGGCCCTGCAAGGCGCGCCAGCCTATCAGGGCTTCGATGGACGGGGCCGTGCCCGCCAGCGCGGTGCCGGCGAGGAACAACGCCAGCGAGCCCAGCAGCACCCTCCGCTCGCCGTAAGCGCCGGCCAGCCACGCGCTGAGCGGAATCACCAGGGTCAGGCCCAGCATATAGGCGTTGCCCACCCAGGCCAGCTGCGCCAGCGACGCGCCCAGGCCGCGGCCCATGTCCGGATAGGCGACGCTGGCGATGAACATATTGATCAGGTCCAGCGCAAAGCCCAGCAGGTAGACCACGGTCAGTTTCGAACGAAGCGACATCGGCGCTCTCCACGGTAAAGCGGCCGAGTATAGGCAAGGGATTGCAATGGAAATACCGGCGGATGCCGGCTAGACTGTCAAATTATTTTTGACAATAGCGGGGACTGCCGTGGTCAGTCTGGATCGTTTTGAAACCTTCAAAGCCGTGGCGGACGCCGGCTCCTTCACCGCCGCCGCCGCGGCGCTGGGCCAGAGCCGCGCGGTGGTCAGCTTCAATATCAAACGCCTGGAGCAGGAAGTCGGCGTCGCGCTGTTGATCCGCAATACCCGCAACCTGGCGCTGACCGACGCCGGCGCGCGCTTCTATCAACGCTGCGCCGATATGCTGGAACAGGCGCGGCTGGCGATAGACGACGCCCGCGCCGAACATGGAGAGCTAAGCGGCGCGCTGCGCGTGACCGCCACGCTGGAGTACGGACTGGCCAAGATCGCGCCGGCGATTCAGGCCTTCGCCCCGCTCCATCCGGCGTTGCAGGTGCAGCTGTCCACCTCCTCGCTGCACGCCGATCTGATCGCCGAGCGCTTCGACGTCGCCATCCGCCTGGGCCGTTTGCCGGAAACCGATCTGCACGCGGTGCCCTTGGCCCGCTTCGATATTTTCCCGGTGGCGGCGCCGGCCTTGCTGCTCCAAGAACCGCCCGGCGATCTGACCGCGCTGAGCCGGCTGCCCTGGCTGGGGCATAGCCGGCTCAAGCAGGCCCAACCCTGGCTGGTGGACACGCCGGACGGCGGCCAGGCGTCCTGGTTGCCGCCAAACCCGGCGCGGCTGACATCGGACAGCGCGTCCATCTTGCGCGCCTACGCGCTGGCCGGCCTCGGCGTCGCCTTGCTTCCGGACTGGCTGGTCAACGCCGATCTGCAAGCCGGCCGGCTATGCCGCTTGTTGCCGAACCACGGCTTCCCGCGGCAAGGCATCCACGCGCTCTACCCGCGCACCCGCCATCTGCCGGCCAAGGTGCGGGCCTTCATCGACTTTCTGCGCGAGCGCGAGGCGATGAGCTAGGCGGACCTCGGCGTATTTCGTCGCGGCCCAATGACATGAAGTAGGCAAGACGACGACCATCATGCAGAATGCCCGCTTCACTCCGGAAGAAAACGCTCATGTCTTATTTACGCGCCG
This sequence comes from Chromobacterium sp. LK11, assembly GCF_001043705.1. Classification (NCBI taxonomy): domain Bacteria; kingdom Pseudomonadati; phylum Pseudomonadota; class Betaproteobacteria; order Neisseriales; family Chromobacteriaceae; genus Chromobacterium; species Chromobacterium sp. LK11. The sequence goes on along the minus strand of NZ_LDUR01000042.1, from coordinate 12,970 downwards.
TACCGCTCTTGTCCGTCCTCTTGCTGCTGCCCGAGCTCTGTCTGGCCGACGTGGGCAGCATGGGAGAAAATATGCTCAATCTGGCGCTGTTCGCCATCGGATTCTGGCTGGCGCTGACCTGCCTGGTGTTCTGGCTGCTGCGCCGGCGCGCGCCCAGAGCCCAATTCGGATTCACGCTGTTGTTTCTACTGTTTCCCCTGTTGTGGATGGTGTTGATCTCGGTGCGCTAATCCCTCGCCGGCGAGTGTAGGTGGGCATCGCCTAGGCTCCACCCACCCTGCACACTATCGTTTCACTCCCCGGCTACAAGCCGTTCAGAACCCCATCGCCAGCAACAGCCCCGCCGCCGCCAGCGTGCCCAGCGCCGCCACCCCGTAGGTGCAGGCCTTGGCCAGCGCTCCGCCGCGGATGCCGACATCGTGCAGGCTGTGGTAGATGCGGTGCGCCGCGTGCCACAACAGCAGAGCAATCAGGCCGAAACACACCGCCTTGCCGATCAGGCTTTGCGCCAACGCGCGCAGGGTATCGTAATCGGCGGCGCCGTCCGGCAGCCAGCCCAGCGGCGCGGCGATGCCGGTAATGAACACCAGCATCGGCCCAAACAAGGCGGCCAGCATGCCGCCGGCGCCGAACAAGCCCCAGAAAATGGGCGCGTGAGAGCGTTTCAGTTCCGGTTTCATGCCGTCATCCCCCATACCAGCATCAAGAGCGCGGCGCTGCACACCACGGCGGCGGCCAGGCCGCCGGCGGTGATGGCCAGCGCGGATATCCGCCGCCCGGCCAGCGTCAACGGCGGCAGCGTGCGCGGCATGATCTTGAACCAGGTGTAGCTGTGGTAGGCGATCATCAGCAGCGCCGCCGCGTGCAGCAGCAGCGCCGGCGCGCTTTGCAGCGCGGCGACGAAGCCGTTCCAGGCCGCCTCGCCCTGGCTCAGCCGCCACAAACCGCACAGCAGAGTCAGCGCGTAGCCGGCGACGAACAGCGCCGTGCCTTCGTGCACCATGTACTCGATGAAGTAAGGATTCCTGCGCCACCAGCCTTCCATCGGCCGGACATACGGTTTGCGCTTGCTCATTGGCAACCCCCTTTGGGCCGGGCGAAGCGCAGGAAGTAATCCCTGGCCACCGCCGTCTTGTTGAGGTTCACCGCATTGGCCGGGTCCACCATTTTGGGGCAGACCTCGGAGCAATAACCGACCGCGGTGCAGTTGAACACGCCCTCCTGCGCGGCCAGCAGCTCCATCCGCTCTTCGGCCGCGCCGTCGCGCGTGTCCATGTTGTAGCGGTGCAGCAGCGCGATGGCGCCGGGCCCCAGGAACTTGTCGTCCAGCCCGTACTGCGGGCAGGCGGCGTAGCACAGCAGGCAGTTGATGCAGCTGCTGAACTGGGCGTACCAGTCCATCTGCGCCGGGGTTTGCAGGTGTTCGCCGTCGGACAGCGGCTTGTCTTCCTTGGGCACGATGTAGGGCTGGATGCTTTCCAGCTTGGCGATGAAGTCGTCCAGCACCACCACCAGATCTCGTTCGATCGGGAAGTGGTGCAGCGCCTCGATGCGCACCACGCCGGGGTAGTCGCGCAGAAAGGTCTTGCAGGCCAGCTTGGGCACGCCGTCCACCATCATGCCGCAGCTGCCGCAAATCGCCTGGCGACAGGACCAGCGGAAGGCCAGGCCGCCGTCCAGGTAGTCGCGGATGTATTGCAGCGCCTGCAACACCGACATGTCGTCACGGTAAGGCACTTCAAAGCTTTGCAGCCACGGCTCGCTGTCCTGCTCCGGCCGGTAGCGCATCACCGCTATGGTCTTGGTCTGTTCGCTCATGCCTTGCCCTCCTTGGCCGCGGCTTCCGCCGCCAGGCCGGCGGCGCCGTAGGCGCGCACCGCCGGCTGCGATTTGGTGATCTTCACCGCGCCGTAGTCTATGCGCGGCGCGTCCGCGCCCTGGTAGACGGCGAGGCTGTGCTTGAGGAAGTTGGCGTCGTCGCGCTGTTCGAAGCCGTCCAGCCGTTGGTGGGCGCCGCGCGATTCGCGGCGTTGCAGCGCGGAATGCGCCATCGCCTCGGCCACGTCCAGCTGGTAGCCCAGCTCGATGGCCAGCAACCAGTCGCTGTTCCAGACGCTGGATTTGTCTTCCACGTGCACATTGCGGAAGCGCTGTTTCAGTTCCGCCAGCTTGTCGCAGGTGGCCTGCATCGACGCTTCCAAGCGGTAGATGCCGCAGCCGGCTTCCATGGTTTCCGCCATTTCGCGGCGCAGTTCGGCGATGCGTTCGCCGCCTTCGCGCGCGCGCAGCGCGTGCAGACGGGCCTCGGCGGCCTCGGCCTGCCGTTGCAGCGCCTCGCGCCGCGCCGGACGACGCGCTCGCGCGCAGCGGGCGGCTTCCTCGCCGGCCACCTTGCCGAACACCGACAGCTCCGCCAGCGAGTTGGAGCCCAGGCGGTTGGCGCCGTGGATGCCGACACTGGAGCACTCGCCGGCGGCGAACAGGCCGGGCATGGGCGCGGCGCAGCGGCCGTCCACCAGGATGCCGCCCATGGTGTAGTGCACCGCCGGCCGCACCGGAATCGGCGCCTTGGCCGGGTCTATGCCCAGGAACTCCTCGGCCAGCTCGCAGATTTGCGGCAGCCGTTCGCGCAGCTTGGCGTGGCCCAGGTGGCGCAGGTCCAGATACACCGCCGAGCCCCACGGGCCTTCCACGGTGCGGCCCTGTTGCTGCTCGTACCAGAAGGCCTGGCTCAGGCGGTCGCGCGGGCCCAGTTCCATGAATTTATTGCGCGGCTTGTCCTCGGCCGGCCCCAGGCCGTAGTCCTGCAGATAGCGGTAGCCGTCCTTGTTGACCAAGAGGCCGCCTTCGCCGCGGCAGGCTTCGGTGAACAACAGGCCGGTGCCGGGCATGCAGGTGGGATGGTATTGAACGAACTCCATATCGCGCAGCGGCACGCCGTGGCGGTAGGCCAGCGCCATGCCGTCGCCGGTGACGATGCCGCCGTTGGTGTTCTCGCGGAACACCCGGCCGGCGCCGCCGGTGGCCATCACCACCGCGCCGGCCTCGATCAGCAGGCTGTCGCCGCTGGCGATGTCGATGGCCAGCACGCCGCGCGCCTCGCCGTCTTCCACGATCAGATCCGCGCAGAAGTATTCGTCGAAACGGCGGATGGACGGGAAGCGGATCGAGGTCTGGAACAGGGTGTGCAGCATGTGGAAGCCGGTCTTGTCGGCGGCGAACCAGGTGCGTTCTATCTTCATGCCGCCGAAGGCGCGCACATTGACGCTGCCGTCCTCCTTGCGGCTCCACGGGCAGCCCCAGTGTTCCAGCTGCACCATTTCCTCAGGGCATTGGGCGACGAAGTATTCCACCACGTCCTGCTCGCACAGCCAGTCGCCGCCGGACACGGTGTCGTTGAAATGGGCGTCGAAGCTGTCGTGCGCCTGCTTGACCCCGGCGGAGCCGCCTTCGGCCGCCACGGTGTGGCTGCGCATCGGGTAGACCTTGGACACCAGCGCGATGCGCAGGGCCGGGTCCGCCTGGGCGGCGGCGATGGCGGCGCGCAAGCCCGCGCCCCCCGCTCCCACGATCACAATGTCTGCTTGGTAAGTTTCCACAAGCTTTCCTCACTTAGAAGTACAAATGCGTCAATCCGTACGCCGCCAGCGTGGACACCCCCACCCCGATCAGCCCCGGCATCATGAAGCTGTGGTTGAGCAGGTATTTGCCGATGCGGGTGGTGCCGCTGCGGTCCATATTGATGGCCGCCAGGTCGCTGGGATAAAAGGCGAAGAAGAAATAGGCGTAGCAAGAAGGCATGATGGCCAGCAGCTGGTGCGGGCTCAGGCCCAGCGCCAGGCCGAAGGGCACCATGATGGTGAGCGTGGCGGCCTGGCTCTTGACGAAGGCGGACACCGCGAACATCGCCAGCGCGAAGGTCCACGGCGCGTAGGCCACCATGGCCTTGATATTGGCCACCAGCAGCGGCTCGTTGGCCTTGACGAAGGTGTCGCTCATCCAGGCGATGCCGAAGATGGACACCACGGCGATCATGCCGGCGGTGAACACCTCGGAACGGGCGATCACCGCCGCCTTGGCGTTGGAACGGAACATGATGAAGGCGCCGAAGGCCAGCATCACGAACTGCACCACCGTGGTCATCGGCACCGGCTTGCCCTGGCTGACCGGCAGCCATTGCGGAAACAAGGCCAGCAGCACGATGACGAGGATGCCGGAGAAGAACAGCGCCACCGATTGCCGCGCCGCCGCCGGCAGGGTCTTGTCCAGCGTGGTGACGGATTTTTCCACCGAGGCGCGGAAGTCCGGGTCTTGCATCCGGGCCAGGAATTCCGGATCGCGGTCCAGCTCCACGCCGCGGCGCAGGCTCCAGCAGGCGGCGGCCAGCACGCCCAGCAGGCCGGACGGCGCGGTCACCATCAGGATTTGCCACAGGGTCAGCGGCTGGCCGCTGTGGGCGGTCATCGCCAGCAGCGAGGTCACCGCCGCCGCCGCCGGGCTGGCGGTGATGCCCATTTGCGAGGCCACGCTGGCCATCGCCATCGGCCGTTCCGGGCGGATGCGGGTTTTCAGAGAGACGTCGGCGATCACCGGCAGCAGCGAATACACCGCGTGCCCGGTGCCCACGCACATGGTGAGCAGAAAGGTGGACAGCGGCGCCAGGAAGGTGATTTGCTGCGGATGCCGGCGCATCAGCCGCTCCGCCTGCTGCACCAGGAAGTCCAGGCCGCCGGCCACTTGCAGCGTGGCCGAGGCGGTGACCACCGCCAGGATGATCAGCATCACGGTGATGGGCGGCTCCGCCGGCGCCACGCGGAACACGAAGCACAGCACCGCCACGCCCAGCCCGCCTATCATGCCCAGGGCCACGCCGCCGCGGCGTATGCCCATCAGTATCGCTGTCAGCAGCAGCGCGAATTGTATCCAGAAAACCCACATGATCTTGTCCCTATTAGCCATTGTTTTCCGCTGTTATAGGGGATTAACAGCATCGGCTAATAGACCTTGATCAAGTCCGGATCACAACGATTTCAAAACAGACCATTGGCATTGGAAACCGACTATTTTCAAGCCTGACCACCTGCGCCACTGACCTTAATAACGGCTAATCACGATATTCCGTATGACTATAACTGGGCTGCATGCGGCTTGCGCATGTCGAGTTGACGCAAGAGACAGGGCAAGAGGCCCGCGGCCTCCCCGCCCTGTTGAAAACCACGTTTGGAGACCTCGTGATGCAACGCCATAAATTGTCCATGCTCGCCGGCCTGCTGCTGACAGGCTACGCCGCCGCGCAACCGGTGCCGCTGCCCAATCCCGGCATCCCCGGCTACAACTTCCCGGAACCGGAGTCCACGCTGATGCAGTGGATCAACCAGCCCAGCACCGCCCATGTCCGCAATCTCCACCGCCACGGCTGGGGCTTGTGGGCCGCGCTGACCACGCCCAGCGGCCAGACCGAGTACGGGCTCGCCAACGCGCCGGTCTACCTGACCTGGCTGACGCCCGAGGAAGTGGCCGCCCTGCCCGCGGACGCGGAAGCCAACGCCGCATCGGCCTTGGCGGCGGCTCCGCGCCAGATGCGGCTGCGCGTGCCGCGCCAGTTCATGCGCATTCCCGGCTTCATGGAGAAGCTGCAAGCGCGGCTGGAGGCGCTGAGCCAAAGCCAGGATCAATCCGCCCGCGGCGTGCGCGACACCTCCTCGTTTGAAATGGTGGGCTACGACCCGAGCGCCGCCGCCTTCGCCAGCAAGAACCAGCTGTTTTCCAAGGCGGCGCTGAGCAAGCTCTACCAGGCCGGCAACGCGTCGATTCCCGCCTTTCCAAGCACCGCCGTCACCGTCAAGCCGGTATACAAGCTGGTCAACAAGGCCAATATGATTCCGGGCACCTCCTTGTACGTGATGCCGGCCTGGCCCGGCACGCCCAAGCCGACGCCGGCGATGCAAAGCGGCGGCTTCCCGGAAGAAGCCTGGCCCGGCTGCGTCTACATCGACGCCAAGAACCCGGGCCGCTCCGGGGCTCAGAGCGTGGATCCTTCCTGTAGCCGCCCCAGCGCCGCCAATACCTTCGGCCTGGGCGACTTCATCCGCATCCCCATCACCGCCGCCAACGCCGCCCTGTTTTCCAGCCTGGCGCAAAAACAGTTGAAACAGCCGGTGGAGCCCGGCGACACCCTGATTCTGATGGCGATGCACGTCACTTCGCGCGAGATGACGGAATGGACTTGGCAAACCTTCTTCTGGACGCCGGCTCCGGCCAAGCCGCCGCTGCCCAGCTCCGTCGCCGTGGCCCAGGCGCGCCCGTCGCAACTGCCCTGGCCGGCGGCGCATTACGCGATGTCCATCGGCTACCAGATGGTGGCGCCCAACCAGCCGGTCAACGGCGGCAGGAGCGTCGGCTCGCCGGTCACGGTGTACAACCCCTATCTGGAGGCCGGCTTCGGCAGCCGCGTCTTCCAGCCCCCGCCGCCAGTCAACGTGGGCATCTACAACCCCAAGACCAAGACCACTTTCAAAGGCACGCTGGGCATCCAGAGCAATTGCATGACCTGCCACTCCGGCGCCTCGGTGAACATGGACAGCACGGTCAAGCCGATAGGCTACGCCACCAACTTCTACGTCCCGCGCAATGCGCCGATGTTCAAGGGCAATCTGCAGACCGAGTTCCTGTGGTCCATCGCCGACGACGCGAAATAAGCGTGTAAGAACGTGTTTACGATCTCGCGAGCTAAGGCGAGACAAGGCGAAAACGGCTGAGAAAGCGGAATGTACACACGGTACATGAGCATTTCGAAGGCGTACTCATCGTGTAACGCTCCACGCAGCGCAGTAGATCGTAAACAGGTTCTAAGGCCTAAAGACGAACGCCCATCCTCCAAACGGAGGATGGGCGTTCTGACGCCGCGGACGGCGACGACCGGCGAAGCCGCCCTTAAGTGGTTTTCTGCCCCTGCACCGCGGAAAAATGGCTGACCACCTCGCTCAGCTGGGCGGTGCTGCTGCGGATCTGGTCGATGGAGGTGCTGGCCACGCCGGCGTGCTCCTCGCCCATCCGCGCCTTGACCTGCATTTCATGGATGCTCTCGCTGGCGGACGAAGTGCCGTTGCGGATGTCGTCTATCATGCCGGCCACTTCCTTGGTGGACGCGTTGGTGCGCTCGGCCAGCTTGCGCACCTCGTCCGCCACCACCGCGAAGCCTCGCCCCTGCTCGCCGGCGCGCGCCGCCTCGATGGCGGCGTTCAGCGCCAACAGATTGGTCTGGTCCGCGATCTCGTGGATGGTGTTGACGATGGAGGTGATGCGCAGGGTCTTGGAGTCCAGATCCTCGATGATCTTGACCGAGCGCTCGGCGCTGTCCGCGATCAGGCTCATCTCGCCTATGGTGTCCTTGATCACCGCCAGGCCGTCGGACGAGGCCGCGTCCGACGCGGCGGACAGGCGATGCGCCTCCTTCACCAGGTGCAGGTCGCGCTGCGCCGCCTCTTCCTCATCGGTGATGTCCAGCGCGAACTTGATCACTTTGTAGACTTCGCCCTCGTCGTTGACGATGGGGTTGTAGCTGGCCTCCAGCCAGATGGAGCGGCCCTGCTTGTCGCGGCGCTCGAACTTGCCGGCGATGAAGGCGCCCTGGTTCAGCCGCTGCCACAACTCGGCGTAAGCCGGGCTGTTGACGAACTCCGGCTGACAGAAGATCCGGTGATGCTGGCCGATGATTTCCTGCTCGCCGTAGCCCACCGTGTTCAGGAAGTTGCTGTTGGCGCGCAGCACAATGCCGTCGATGGAGAACTCGATCACCGCCATCGAACGGCTGACCGCCTTCATGGTGTTGCGCGCCTCCAGCTCGGTTTGCACCGACTTGGTCACGTCCAGCGCGAACTTGACCACCGCCGTCACCTGGCCGGACTCGTCGCGCACCGGGTTGTAGCTGGCTTCCAGCCACACGATGTCGCCGTCCTTGGTCACCCGCTTGAAGCGGTCGCTGACGAAATGCCCCTGCTTCAGCCGGCTCCAGAAGGTGGCGTACTCGACGCTGTTCACATAGTCCGCCGGGCAGAACAGCCGGTGGTGCTGGCCTATCACCTCGCTGGCGCGGTAGCCCATCACCGCTTCGAAATTGGCGTTGGCGGAGCGCACCACGCCGTCCGGCGAAAACTCTATCACCGCCATCGAGCGGTCTATCGCCTGCAACACGCCCTGCTGTTTATGCAACTCCGCCACCGTATCCTGCAGTTTGCGCTTCAACCCCGTATTGAACATGCAGCAACCTTTCCGCTCGAGTCATCGTCCTTGCCGTCGGCGCTCCTCTTCCACTCTTTATTTACAAAGCCGCTCATGCCAATGTCAAACCGTAAAAACACCTACCGCCCCGCAATGGCCGAAATGCCGGGCCGCTCCAAAAAACAAGCCGCCTTGCGGCGGCGTAAACCAGGACGCGGGCGCGGCGCTCAGGTCGCCGCGTCCGGATCGATGCTCAGCCGCGCAAACATCTTGAAATCTCCCGGCTCGCCGCGCACCTGGCGGTAAGCGCGCAACAGGCCCTCGTACTGGAAGCCGCAGCCGCGCAGCAGCCGCTCGGCGCGCCGGTTGCCGTCGCGCGCCACCGCCTGCACCCGGTACAGCCGGCAGCCGGCAAACGCCCAGGCCGTGACCGCCTGACAGGCGGCCTGCCCCAGCCCGCGTCCCCAATAGGCCGGCGCCAGGTCGAAATTGATTTCCGCGCTGCGGTCCTCAGGCCAGACGGCGTCGAAACCGACCGAACCGGCCAGGCCGCCCGAATCGTCGTCCACGATGGCCAGCCGCAGCGGCGCGCCCGGCTCCTCGGAGCGATAAGCCTGCACCAGGGGAGCCAGATCCGCCGCCGATTGCAGTTCCCAGCGCAGATGCGGCGCCACTTCGGGCAGCCGCAGATAGTCGTACCAGTCCGGAATATCCAGCATTTCCATCGGGCGCAGGCTGAAGCCCTGCAGATCGATGGACGGCGGGGTTATCACATTCATCACGAGCACCAGTAATGGGGCGACCGGCCCGCGCCTGCAAGCGAAATGGACCCGGCCGCGCTTTATTGTGTACAGCGGGAGACCGCACTCCATTCTAGAAGAAAGCACGCCAATAGAAAGCCGATATGCGGGCAGTAAGCCCTCTGCCGGCTCCAAATCCGTTTGCGAACGGCGGCGCCGCGGGCGCGCCGTCGAACTGCCCAAGTGCGCGCGCCGCCCGCTGCCTCGGCCACAAGGCCTGGCCCCGCCGCCCTGCGCCGGATAGACAGCCGGCGCTTAGAACCTGTTCAAAGTCTGCTGTGCTTCGGCGATACAGCGTTGAAAACAAGCTCAAAATGCTCATGTACCACTTGTACATTCCGCTTTTTCGCTAGTTTTCGCCTTGTCTCGCCCTTGCTCGCGAGACTTTGAACAGGCTCTTAGGTGTTCAAGGCCGGGCTGCCGGTAGGCGCCGCCGGCGCCGCTTGGGAGGCGGCCTGGGCCGGCGCGCTGGCGGCCTGGATTTGCGGGCTGTCGCCGGGGCTGAAGCTCTGGGTCACCTTGCCGGTCATCAGAATGCCCAGCACCACGATCACCGAGTTGTCTATCGGCAAGGACGGCGAGCCCTTCAGGATCGAGGTGTACGCCCAGACCAGCAACACGCCCACCGCCCACAGCAAGAAGGCCAGCCGCGTGGCGGAAAAGCTGCCGAAGCCGTCCTGCAAGAATTCCGAAACCTTCATCTTCCGTCCTTTCTGCCTGCGCGGGCGGGTCCGCCCGCTATTAGCGATATAGCGTCGAGCTCCTTAGCCGGCAAAACCGGAAAACACTTAGAACCTGCTCCAAGTCTGCTGCGCTTCGTGAAACGTTGCACGGTGAGTACAAGCTCAAAATGCTCATGTACCACGAGTACATTCCGCTTTTTCGCTAGTTTTCGCCTTGTCTCGCCCTTGCTCGCGAGACTTTGAACTGGCTCTTAGTGCTTGTACAAGCACTGCCACGCCTGGGCGATACGGCGTTGAAACTAGCCTTTCGGCCGGCGCTTCCCGCGCCGGGCTTGGCCATAATACGGAGGAACAAGCGCTCAGCCGCCGCGGGAGCGTCGTCCTGCCTTTGCAGGAACGCCGCCGCGGCCGCCCGCCCTCATGCCCGTTCCATATCAACAAGCCGCCGCGCCCGCGGGCCGAGCGGCGATCCGGCTCGCTCTTCAGATGGATCCCAACTTGGAAGGAGCCTCGCCATGAACCTAGACCAAGCCGTGCTGGACGACCCCGCCGTCGAAGACATCGACGCTCAGATCGAAACCGTGCTGGCCATGATGTCCAACCAGGAGCTGCAACGGCTGCAAGCCAAGCTGCGGCAACTGTACCGGCTGGAGTATTCCGAAACCGACGCGCATCCGTTCAATATCAAGACCATCATCAAGGGACGCGACATCCGCTTCGCCCGCGGGGTGTCGCCGGCCTCGCGCGCCTTCATGATCCTGCACAGCCTCGGACATTATTTTTTCATCTGCGCGGCCAAGCGCAAGAACATCGAGCGCTACGACTATATTTACGACCTGCGCGGGGTGCAGACGGCGCTGCACTATTACGAAACCGCCGGCCAGGGCAGCGGCCTGGATCAACCGCCGCCGATGACGGAGCAGAAACGCAAGGACCGGGTGTCCTTCGAGGTGGGCGCCAACCGCTTTGCCGCCGACCTGCTGGCCGACATCGGCTTCGGCCAGGCGGCGGCGCTGATTCAGCGCTATCAGGTGGGCGACATCAACTACATTCTCGACGTGTCGCGCGGCGGCAAGGCCGCCATCGTGCCCAGCGACCACGACTATCTGCGCCGCTACATCTGCGCCGGCTTGTCCATCGATCCCGACGACGCTTACGATGACGGCGTCTACGATCCGGACGCCTACCGCCGGGACGGCATAGATTGGCAACACATCGAGGACATCCGGCTTGAGATCCATTTCTTCTGAGCGCGCATGGGCGGAATAAACCGCCCCCAACTGGCCGCCTTGTTCTGCTGCATGTTCATCATCGGCTCGGCCGAAGTGGCGGCCGGCCCGATGATGGCCTTGATGGGCCGCCATTTCGGCGTGCCCTCCAGCGCCATCGCTTACCTGCCCGCCGCTTACGGCCTGTGCTACGGCGTGTTCGCGCTGCTGGCCGGCCCGCTGTCCGACCGCTTCGGCCGCAAGCCTCCGTTGCAGCTGGGCCTGCTCGGCTTCGCCCTGTGCTGCGCGCTGCTGCCCGCCGCGCCCAGCCTGAACGCCGCCGTCGCCTTGTCCGCGCTGAGCGGCCTGTGCGCGGCGGTGATCCAGCCCAACGCGCTGGCGCTGGTGGCGGACCTGGCCCCCCGCGCCCAGTTGGGGCAAAGGCTGGGCCAGGTCTTCATCGGCCTGATGCTGGCCTTCGTGCTGACGCCGGCGCTGGCCGGACGGCTGGCGGACACCGCCGGCTGGCAGACCAGTTATTACGCGCTGGCGGCGGCCGGCCTGCTGGCCTGGGCCGCGGTGCGGCGGCTGTTCCACTCTGACGGCGGCCGCCGGGCGACGGACGGCGGCTTCCTGGCCACGCTGGCCGGCGCCTGGCGCACGCCCGGCGCGCGGCGGCGGCTGTGCGTCAGCTATCTGTGGCTGGGCTGGGTGGCCGGCTTCGGCGCGGTGGTGGCCGAAGTGGCCGCGCGCAAGCTGACGCTGACGTCCACCGGCGGCGGCCTGCTGGCCGGCGGCTTGGGCCTGGTGGTCATCGCCGGCAATCTGTGCGGTCCGCCGCTGCAACGGCGGCTGGGCGAAGCGGCCTTGCCGGCGGCGGCGCTGGCCGCGGCGCTGGGCATCCTGGCCTTCCTGCTGCCGCTGACCGCGCTGTGGCAGCTGGCGCTGGCCGGCTGTCTGTGGGCCTTCGGCTACGGCTGCGCCGGGCCCTTGCACCACGCGCGGCTGAGCACGCTGTCCGAACGCTATCGCGGCACCCTCAACTCCTATCACGCCAGCCTGCTGAACCTGGGCATTTTTTCCGCCTCCCTGCTGCTGGGCCTGAGCAGCGAGCCGAGGCCCATCGCCTGGTTCTGCGCCGCGACCGGAGTCCTGACTCTGGCCGGCGCGCTGCTGCTGCTGCCCTTCGGGCCGGGCTTGCGGACGGCGAGCGCCCAGCCGTCCTGAGAAGCTGTTCCAAGTCTGCTGCGCTTCGTGAAGCGTTACACGGTGAGTACTAGCTCAAAATGCTCATGTACCACACGTACATTCCGCTTTTTCGCTAGTTTTCGCCTTGTCTCGCCCTTGCTCGCAAGACTTTGAACAGGCTCTGAGAAGCCGTTCCAGACCCGCAACGCTTCCCGAAGCCTCGCGCGCTGAGCGCTGCTCGCGAGGCTTTGAACAGGCTCCGCAGGCTATCGCCGGCATTGAGAAATACAATTCCGGCGTCGGCTTGCAAATCCGCGCGCCGGACGCATCATGACAAATACAATACAAAATGCCATTGAACTAAGGAGTCGTCATGATTGCCATTCGGGAGATCGACCATATCGTGCTGCGCGTCAGCGATCTGGCCAAGATGGAGCGTTTTTACGGCGAGGTGCTGGGCTGCACCGTGGAGCGCCGGCGCGAGGACCTGGGGCTGGTGCAGCTGCGCGCCGGCCATTCGCTGCTGGATCTGGTGCCGGTGGACGGGCCGCTGGGCCGAGCCGGCGGCCGCGCGCCAGCGGCGGAGGGCCGCAACCTGGACCACTTCTGTTTCCGCGTCGAGCCTTTCGACGAAGACGCGATTCGCGCCCACCTGGCGCAACACGGTCTCAGCGCCGGAGAAACCGCCCAGCGCTACGGCGCCGAGGGCGACGGCCCCTCGCTGTATCTGCAGGACCCGGAAGGCAATGTCGTGGAGCTGAAGGGACCGCCCTCCCCTTAGAACCTGTTTACGATCTGCTGTGCGTCGGCGATACGGCGTTGAAAACAACTTCGAAATGCTCATGTACCATGTGTACATTCCGCTTTCTCA